>JBGTNW010000327.1:0-40566 GCA_041742865.1 Phormidesmis sp. | reverse complement strand
TTAGGCGCTGGCCTTCAAACAAACCTCAGCCGAGCCCTATCGCCTGCCCGCTACCGGCTAACGCATCAAGACGCCAACGCCGTTTTTTTTGACTGCTATCAGCGCCAAGATTTTTACGATTTGATTGATATCGATAGCTTTGGTAGCCCGATGCCAACGCTCAGCACCGCCCTTTGGGCAGTTAAGCTCGGGGGGCTGGTGTATCTGACTAGCACCGACGGTCGGGCCACGAGCGGTCGGGCTCCTGACAGCAGTCTAAAAACCTACGGGGCTTGGGCGCGATCACATCCGGCGGTACATGAACAGGGGCTGCGGTTGCTGATCGGGGCGATCGCGCAACAAGCTGCGGCCAAAGGGCTCACCGCCGAGCCTGTTTTCTCTTTTTACAACGGTGAAGTCAATCGGGTGATGGCGCGCATCACCCGCGATTCAGGCTGGCGCAGCGATCGCTTTGGCTTTTTGGCTTACTGCCATGCCTGCGGTCAGTTTCAGCCCGCGTCGTGGCAAAAGCTAGGGCGCATTGTCTGCCCCTGCGCGACGGACGAACCGCTTAGCGTCAGCGGCCCCATGTGGCTAGGGCCACTGCACAATCAGGCCGATCTTGCTGCGATGCAGCGAATTGCTCTCGAGCGCAAATGGCTTCACTGCCAACGGCTGATCGCCACGATGCAGGCCGAAGCTGACTTACCGCCCTACTTTTACCCATTAGCAGAAATAGGTCGGCGGGGCAAAATGGACATTCCCCCCCGCTCAGATTTGATCAATCTTCTCCGCCAACAGGGGTTTATGGCAACCAGAACTCATGTCAGGACCCAAGCTCTTAAAACTGACGCCCCCCTTGCAGACTGTATTCGGATTGCCCAACGGCTTACCCAGCCAGCTGAGCCAGCTAACTCAGCCAGCTAACTCAGCAACTGTCACAGCCCTACTGCTGCCGGAATCAGCATTCTGTAGGCTGAAGAGATTAATATAAACACCCGTTATCGACGATTAGGCACTAAATACTATGAAAATGCTACTAGTTGGGTTAGGCATCGTCGCTGCCATAGTCGGTGGCGGCGTCAGTTATCTCAGCGTCAAAACAATGACCACGCCCGATTGGTATGCATCTGCTAACAGCCAGCCCTTCAGCAGTGCTGCCAACGCCTCCACGAATGTTGGAACGCCTGATATTTCACCCAATGACGTGGTGATTTCTGAAGGCAAGCTGAATCAATTAGTGGTAGATGCGATCGCCACTCAACCCTACGCGGCTCCCATCATAGAGACCGGTCAAGGTATCCATACCGCTATCCGAGATGGCCGCATTGAAAGCGGTGTGGTGATGAATCTATCTGAGTTACCCAGAGAGTCTTTACCCGCAGAAGGTCGGCAAGCTGTTGAACAACTGACCAATACGTTTCCTTTTTTAGCCAATCGCGATGTCTATTTAGGCATTGAGGGCAGTCCAACGGTCGTGGATGGGACGCTTAGTCTAGACGATACCCACGTTAAAATTGGTCAACTCAAGCTCCCAATTGCTAGCGTTGCTAGTCAGTTAGGTTTATCACAGACAGCGCTCGAACAGCAGATAGACGGCCTGCTAGCGCAGCGCGGCCTCACGCCCGAAGATGTCAAAATTATTGACAGGCAAATCGTGATCACAGGCGCTAACTAACTTTTAGACCCACGCCTTTAGACCTACGCTTTTGGACTTACGCCCCTATCCCTGCTCACATAAACAACCCTAATAGATAGAATATTCTGTGATTTTGGCTAACTGCTTTGGCCTACTGCTCTTGAATGAGACGCAAGTAATTTTGCTTGAGCTGAATGTTGCTTTTGGCCATTTTTTCAGAAAGCCCTGCTTCAGCGCCGCTTAGACCTTCATAAAAGGTAGCTGAGCGCTGTACGGACAAGTACTCTGTCCAAAGCTGCTTCAGCAAAAGAGCAGCCGTTGGGCTTTCGCTCTGGATTTGGGCTAGCAGCGCTTCAAACTGCTCGTTAGCTTGGGCGTGATTGATGGCGTCTTTAGAAAGGGCGATCGCCCCAGCTAGAGTCACTTCTAGTAAGCTCTTTTGAGGCTGATCCGTTTTTTGCAAATCTTCAGTACCCAGATTTTCTGAGTCAGAAAGTAAGGGGTTATCCATAAAATTAGCTTTATGTTTGTGTTGATAAGCTCATTATCAGCCATTCCAAGCATGATTACCTCTACAAAAAGTCTGCAAAAAATCTATGAACAGTGAGCAGCAGGAGAAGTACACGGTCTAGCGACAGTACGTCGTGCAGCCCCAGTGCTGACTCTGGGGTCGTCTTGGCCCGCGCCAGCCACGGCGACGCAGCTCTTCAGCAATCAGCCGGTTGATGCCACCATGAGCCACTAAAACGACCGAACCCGCTGTTTGTGACTTGCCTTCTAACAAATCAGCCGCTGAGCAAACCCGCTGCCGAGTGCGTCGAAACGATTCTGAGCGCGAGCTATAGCCTAGCCGCCACAAAAGCAGCGCAATCAGCGACCAAGTGAGCGCTGAAAATCGGAAATGTCGAGGAAAATCAACCGGAAACTCTATTTCTCGAAACTGCGGATCGACTGTCGGGCCGACCGTAACGCCTAGTAGCTGAGCCGTATGCATTGCCCGCGGCCGATGGCTGGCAAATACCCAATCAGCGGTAGCCACAATTTGCTGTGCGGCTACAGGTGGCCGTTCTCTATAGGCAATATTGGCTGCGTCATAACGCTCTACAAACTGACGAAACTGATTGCCCTGCACACGCTGATGCAGTGAAACTGCCGGTGGGCCGTGGCGGATCAAGGTGATGGACTGCTGACTATATCGGTGAGCAGGTGATTGAGTAGGTGGTTGAGTAGGTGGTTGAGCAGACGGGTGAAAAGGCTGATTCATGCTGAGCTTATATCAGGCAAGCGTTCTGTATTTGGGGCTGTATTTTTTAAAGCAGCAGCAGCCCGTACGCGCTTTAAAAAGCGTCTTAAATAAGCGGCTGGCGATCGCGTAAACTTTTCATCATCTATCCCTACTCAAAAGCAAGAGATTCTATGGTGATTGCAGCTTCTGCCTCTAGCCCTATCTATAGACCTATCGTAGAACAATCGAACTGGCAGCAGCTTGCAGATAGCGCCTTGGCAGGAAGCATCCTGACGCGATCACAAGCCTTAGCCGTATTGCAAGCATCCGATGAACTGCTACTCGATCAGCTAGCAGCAGCTTACCGGGTGCGCCGTCACTACTGGGGCAATCGGGTGCGGCTACACTTTTTGCTCAATGCCCAAAGTGGACTTTGCCCCGAAGACTGCCACTATTGTTCCCAATCCAAAATTTCAGGAGCCGAAATTGAGAAATATCCCCTCATGGCTCAAGAAAAAATTGTAGCGGCGGCTGAGCGCGCCCATCAGCTCAAAGCAGGCACATTCTGCATGGCCATTTCAGGCCGTACACCGTCAGCGAAGGTGTTTGAAGAAGTGCTAGCAGCAGTGCGCAGTGTCAAGGCACAGTACCCTATGCGAGTCTGCACGACGCTGGGTTTATTAAACGAAGCACAAGCTCGTCAACTGGCGGAAGCTGGCGTAGATCGAATTAATCACAACCTCAATACGGCTGAAGCGCATCACGATCAGATTTGCAGCACGCACACTTTTCAAGATCGGCTTTCGACGGTGCAAGCTGTACAGGCCGCAGGACTGACGACTTGCTCAGGGGGCATTTTTGGCATGGGAGAATCGGACGATGACATCGTGGATTTGGCACTAGCGCTACGATCGCTCCAAGTCACCAGCGTGCCGCTGAACTTTTTGATTCCGATTGCGGGCACGCCTTTTGCCGAACGCGATGAGCTTACGCCGCAGCGGTGCCTGCGAATTTTGTGTCTATTTCGCCTGCTGTTGCCCGCTCAAGAAATTCGGATTGCCGGTGGGCGAGAGGTACACTTGCGATCGCTTCAACCGCTCGGCCTTTATGCCGCTAACTCTATCTTCGTCGGTGACTACCTCACCACCCCTGGCCAATCTGCTCAGCAGGACTTCGCTATGATTCGCGATGCCGGATTTGTGCTTGAAACCGAACCTAATGAGCAATCAGCGAAATGAGCTATTGCTAGTAGCGGCTCGAACTGGGCAAGCATATTCTGTATGAGCATATTGATGTAGATAGTCATAACAACTATCGGATGCCATGGCAGGTCGTTAGCTCTCGCAATCAAGCCCGCAGCCAGTTTTTGATCATGCAAATGACTGGTCTATCCGAGTTATCAGCCCGCTTGCTGGTAGGCTCTCACGCGCGGGGCAAAAACTAACCCATAAAAATCACCAGTGGCATTGTCCGAGGTAACTGCTGTTTTTAGGGATATCAGCGCGAGTATTGCGCAGTATTGCGCAATCTAATCCTTTCGATCATGGTCAGCTGGCAGCTCAGATAGGCATAATAAATCAATAACCTTTTGTCTTCCTGTAGCTGATGAGCCGTCGTCTATTCATCGGAGATATCCACGGCCACTACGATGCGCTGATGAAATTGATAGCGATGATGGCCCTAACGCAAGCAGACACACTGCATTTTGTAGGTGATCTCATTGACCGCGGCCCTAAAAGTGCTCAAGTGGTTGAATTCGTCCGCCAAGGTAATTATTCTTGCGTACTGGGCAACCATGAGCATTTGCTGCTCAATGCATTTCCTGATGAAAATCCGCACCTGAGCGCGTTTCAGGGCTGGCTAAATAGCGGTGGGCAGCCCACCCTAACGAGCTATGCCAACACCGAAGCCTTGTTAGATCATGTCGAGTGGCTCAAAACACTGCCTCTTTATTTGGATCTAGGTGACGTTTTTTTAGTTCATGCTGGCCTTGATCCACGCAAGCCTTTGAGCCAGCAAAATCAAATGGATTTTTGTTGGATTCGAGATGTGTTTCATCGACATCCCACCCCGGCCCTGGCAGGAAAGCAAATTATTACTGGGCATACTATTACGTTTACGTTACCGGGTGTCAGTCCTGGAAAAATTGCTCAAGGCCCCGGCTGGATGGATATTGATACCGGCGCGTATCATCCTAAAAGCGGCTGGCTCACAGCGGTTGATATTGACCATAAGCTGGTGTATCAGGTCAATGCGCTAACCCAAGACAAGCGCATGACCACGCTTGAGAAGGCCAGTATTTTCGTCGATCCCACTGCTGTACAGCCGAGAAAGCAGCGCCGAGCTATGGCCTCTTAAACCACGTCCAAGTTGAAACCTTGAGTTTTCCCCACCCGAAAACCTACCGTTCTGGACATGGACAGGGTTTAGTGCGGCTTAATTGGGTAAATGTTTAGTGAACGCTTTCCGGATGGCAAGCTGCGCTAGCAGATTATGCTAATACCGTCTTCCCGGCAAAGTAATCTTGAAGCTGTTGAGTATGGTCGTGAGCAAGATCGATAAGGGGCAGGTCTTGGGCTTCAAAAGCACGTACTTCTAGCACTTCGTCAGGATCAAATATTTGAAAGACGCCTTCGGCTTGAGCTTCGAGCGCGACACAGACTGAGTGAAAGCGGGGGTCACGGTGCGGGCCTGAATAGATCCCGACTAGCCGGCCGATGCGAGTCAACGTGAGGCCGGTCTCTTCAGCGAGTTCTCGTTTAGCGGCGGTTGCAATGTCTTCGTCCCAATCGACGAGCCCACCCGGCAAACCCCATTGGCCATTGTCGCGGCGGCGAATGAGAACAATGCGACCATCCGGCAAAAGCGGAATTACGCTAGTGCCAATCAACGGACGACGCAGAAGAAGACCTAACAAGGTGCGTAAGGGCCGTAGCCGACGGAGCGGACGAAAGATGATCGGCATGGGAAAGCGCCGTCAAAGGCATTGAGGATGACTGACTAAAGTTGGACGCCCCCCTGTGGTTTTAGTCGCTGATGAGCGATCGCGAACCACAGGGGGGCGCAATTTATCTGGCATAATCTATCAGCTTGCTGCGAGCATTTCAATATCAGCAACGACTTCAGAAACATGGAGCGCAGGTTTTACGTTGCGATAGACCTTTTCTAAAGTTCCTTCTGGCCCAATGATAAAAGAAGTGCGAGTAATGCCCATGTACTCTTTACCGTACATTTTTTTGAGGCCATAGCAGCCATATAGCGATCCTACTTTGCCATCTTCATCGACCAGCAAAGGAAACGGTAAGCTGTGTTTGGTAGCAAATTTGGTATGTGACTTGGCATCGTCGGTACTGACGCCTAGTACGGCTACCCCTTTGGATTGCAGATCGCTGTGGGCATCTCGAAAAGCACAGGCTTCTTGGGTGCAGCCCGGTGTATTGTCACGCGGATAAAAAAACATCACAATTCGCTGCCCTATCAGCGCTGATAGGGCAATTAGCTGGCCGTCGGCATCTGGCAGCGTAAAGTCTGGGGCAGGATCTCCAACAGTAAGCGCCATAGTTTTTGATCGCAGCTGCGATCACCCGGTTAAATCACTCAGAAATTGTACGCTGCTGCCTGCCCCTATAGCTAAATAGCATCGCTCAAGATATGATAATGATTATCATTACATGATATTTTGGATGATTTGAATTGAATTTTGTCCTATGAGCTTTGACCTGATTTTGAGTGGTGCTAACACAATGTCTAATGCCTTCAACTTAAAAACTTTTAAATCGCCAGTAGCACTGCTATTGGCGATCGCGCTTTCAAGCTGCACGGGATCTGCTGTCACAAGATCCAATGGTGGCTCCACGGCTGAAGATCTACCTGAGGGCACCCTACAGATAGTGACGACCTTTTTGCCGATGACAAATTTTACGCAGGCGATCGCGGGCGATCGCGCTACCGTAACCCAACTGCTCCCTTTAAACGTCACACCTCATGATTATCAGGCCAAACCGCAGGACGTGCGCCGCTTAGCTGAAGCCGATGTACTGATAGAGAATGGCTTAGCTTTAGAGAGCTTTTTAGTTGGTTTGGTTGAAAATGCCGACAATCCTGACTTAACGGTGGTAGATGCGAGTGAAGGCATTGCCGTTGTTCCCTTTAATAAAGAGCATTCTTTAGAGAATGAACAAAATAACCACAATCATGATCACAACCATGAGCATGATGATGACCCCAGTAATCATCACGGTGATCATCACGATGAGGCCCATGACCATGGAGAGTATGATCCTCACGTTTGGTTAGATCCCAAAAGGGCGATTCAGCAGGTCGAAAACATTCGAGATGCGCTCATCGCTACTGATTTAGAAGGGGCCGATACCTACACGGCCAATGCTGCTGCCTACATCCAAAAGCTTCAGACCCTAGATAGCGAGATTAGTGAAGCTTTAAGCGCCTACAACGGGCAGAGCTTTGTGACTTACCACGACTTTGCTCATTATTTTGCGACTGGCTATGGCCTTGAAGTAATTCATTTGGTGCGCGTACCCGAAGATAATGCCACCCCCGCCGATGTTCAAAGGGTGATTCAGGCTGTCAAAGCGTCTCAGCTTAAGACGCTGCTGAGTGAGCCGCAGCAAAATGACAGTCCGTTTGCAGCGATCGCCCAAGATCTCAGCATTCAGGTGAGCGTATTTGACCCCTTAGAAACCAGTGGCCCTGAAGGGCTCAACCCTGATTATTACCTCACGGTGATGGGGCAAAATTTGGACAACTTGAAGGCGGCTTTTAGCCAATCGAGTCCCTAACAAATCCCTCATTTACTCTCATTTACTCTGATTAAATGGAGATGTACTGAGAAGCTTTTAAATATCCACGTCTGAGAATATAGACCTTTGAGACAAACCGTACTAGAAATTGATCGGCTCACGGTACGCCGAGGACAGCAAGCAGTCTTGCAAGATATCTCTTTCAGCTTAAAAGCGGGCACTGATATGGCGATTATTGGCCCTAATGGTGCGGGCAAAAGTACGTTAGTGCAATCTATTTTGGGCATTTTGCCAAGAGAATCAGGAACCGTCAAGCTGTTAGGCCAAGCCCTCAATGCAAAGGGACAGCTGACTACTGCGCTACGCCATCAGGTCGCCTATTTGCCCCAAAACTTCTTGGTAGACAGGCGAATTCCTTTGACGGTCGGTGAACTGGTGGCACTGGGCTGGGATAAGCTAGGATTGCAGCTGCCTTGGGCAAAAGCAAAAGCTCGGCATTTGGCGGTTCAGCAGGCGCTAACTAGGGTCGAAGCAGGCCATCTGATAAGTAAATTTATCAGCGATCTATCGGGCGGTGAAACCAAGCGGGTGCTGTTGGCCTATTGTCTGGTGCGATCGCGTCAGCTCCTCATTTTAGATGAAGCTCCAGCAGGGCTAGATGTGCGCGGCGAGGCTGATTTTTATCAGTTGCTATACGAGCTAAAAAGAGAGCAGGGCTGGAGTATTTTGCAGATTTCTCACGATTTGGATATGGTGCGCAAGCATTGCGATCGCGTCATTTGCCTCAACCGCCGATTACTCTGTGAAGGCGTTCCCGAAACCGCTTTGGCACCCGAAAATCTGTCAGCGACCTATGGATCTGAATTTGTTCGCTACCGGCACGCGCATTCAGGCTGATGCTGATGATGGGCTGATTGTTTACGCATTCCCCAAACGAGATAACTCCTTTGTTCGATTTGTTCACTAATGCTTTTGATCTGTTTCAATATCCCTTCATGCAGCGAGCGTTAGTCGGTGGGATTGTGATCGGCTTCACGGGCGGGCTTCTAGGCAGTTTTACCGTAGTGCGCCAGCTCTCTTTTTTTAGTGATGCTTTGGGCCATTCTACGCTGCTAGGCATTAGCGTGGGCCTGTTGCTAGGGCTGAGCCCATCGGTGGTGGTGCTACCGTTTGCACTACTATTTGCGGTTGGGGTGAACTATTTGCTCGAAAAAACAGACCTATGGACAGATGCGCTGCTTAACTTAATTTACTCGTCTTCTCTAGCAATTGCAATTATCTTGCTCAGCCTCAACGGTAACTACCAGAGCAACATTAATACGCTGCTATTTGGCGATATTTTGGCCTTAAGAACAGTGGATTTAGTAGTTAGCAGCCTGTTGCTACTAGGATGTGCACTGTTTGTTGGACTGACGCTGCGCACTCAGATGCTGCTGACGCTCAATGAGCCATTAGCGATCGCACGCGGTGTCAACGTTTCGGCTCATCGTACGGCCTTTATTTGTTTGCTCTCTTTAGTAGTCGCAACCTCTATTAAAGCGATTGGCGTGCTGTTAGTGGGTGCTTTTGTGGTGATTCCAGCTTGCGCGGCGCGATCAATCAGCCGCAATTTTACTAGCTATATTCTAATATCAGCAGGACTTGGAGCCCTTAGCGCCGCCATCGGTATGTTCTTTTCTGCACTATTTAACCTGCCCTCAGGGCCAACTATTGTGGTTGCTCAGTTTGTTTTGTTCCTGAGCACATACAGGCTGAAAAGTTTGCAATTATAGCCGTCGCCAGATGCATTTGCACGACGGCTAGCCACTTACCCCGCAGTATGTAGCGGTTCTAGCGATCGCTCATATATTAAGCTAAATGGCCAAAGCTATAAAAGCAAATAGCCCCTAAGCTTAAAAGGCTTAAAGGCTATCTGTTTTACTACTGATTGCTATCGATTAGCTTAAGTAACTCAAGGGGCTACTCGATAGGACTAACATCATTAGGCTAAAGCACTCATTAAAGTGTAGACAGATCAAGCGTAGGCGGTAGAAGAACGCTGTCAATAACGTGAATAACACCATTGCTAGCAACCACATCTGGCTGAATAACGGTAGCATTATTAACGGTGACGCCACCTTGATCAGCAACAACATCCAAGTCACTGCCTTCAACCGTTGCGACTGTTCCAGTCTCTACATCGCTCGAAGGGACTTCGCCTGCAACCACATGGTAGGTAAGTATTTGGGTAAGAATTTCTTGGTTTTCAGGTAAAAGCAGTCTGTCAACGGTGCCTGCGGGCAGCGCTGCAAAGGCTTCATCGGTAGGTGCAAAGACCGTGTACGGGCCTTCAGAGCTGAGGGTGTCAGCTAAACCAGCGGACTGCACAGCGGCAACTAGTGTAGTAAATGATCCATCGGCAGCGGCAACGTCTACGATGGTTTCACCCGTAGTGGCTGAATCTGCCATGGGGGCTTCAGTGGTAGGGACTTCAGCAGTTGTATCGGGAGCCGGGTCAGTAGCGACATTAGCTGATTGAGTATCGCAAGCGACGGCTACTGGCAGAATCATTAGCGCAGCAGCTAAGCCAGCAAATTTGCTGGAGTTTTTTTTGAAAGGATTGAGAGATGAAAAACGCATGGTATTCTTTCCGACTTTCTAAAGTTAAACAAATGATTGAAGTAAATTCAAATTCTTAGAGGGTTAGTGTTTTAAGAAACAACAGACAGTGAACGCTACAAATTAAGAATTTTCTGACTGCATTTAACTTAAATAAACACATTCCAAGAACAAACTTCATACCTCCTATTAGAAGACGCAAAAATTACCGTTCAGCGCGCATTTTGATGACATCAATGTAATGTTTTAACAGCTGTTTTTATACCTTTTGAAGCATCTCAAAAAATACAGTAGGCATCTATCCTAAGAGGTTAAAGCTGTTGCAAAAGGTTAATTACAAAAAATTATAAGAGAATGACCATGAAAAAACGAAATTATTCCTAAAAGGCTAATCATTTTTTTAAAAAGATGAATCAGTTTTTCAAGAAAATATTTGTAGCCATTCGTAAAATGACTACATAAAAGTACCTGAGATTTTGCCTCGGAGATGAGTAATCCAGACTATATTTTTATGGCTACATTTTTATGGCTACAAAGGTTTCAGAATGCACTATCAGTCTTGACGATAGATGCGCTCAGCAAGTCCCTACATTCAGCCCTCAGTAAGTCCTGAAGTAAATCCCGAAGCTTGGCCATAACTAGAATCAGCTGTCAAACACTTATGCCTAGGTCTATTGCATCACCCACTTAATCTAGCGTCTTAGAGGGGATGACTTATCGATCCGCTACTCTTTCAGGGTGCTTCCAAATTGCTTGGCGATGGTTTTATCTTGCTGGCTGAGGGCTTGTTGAATGTGATTGAGGGTAATAGCGGTCGCGTTTTTAGATTGGGCGATCGCGATCGCTGCTTGCGCAATCACCTGAATCTGTCCACCTGAAATTTTGAGTGCGTTACCTAACTCGCCCCAGTCAATTGTTTCATGGCAGATAATCCCTGTAAATGCCTGTCGCCAAAGCATGGTGCGCGCTGCTGTGCGCGGCAGCGGTAAGGTAATGACGCCACCATTCATTTGCTGTCGCCAGCGGGCCTGCACCGTATGGAGGTAGTGCGCGCTCAACAGCGTCAGGCCAGGTTCGCTCAGGCGGCGCTGTAGCCACTGGCTCAGCTGAGCTGCCGGTAGCCGAGCATGACGGCCAAACCAAATCTGGGCTGATTTGATTAAGAGTACCGGATAGCGATCGCTTTCCAAAGAATCCAGCACGGTGGTAAAGTCTTCGGCCTTGACCTGCTGGAGATCGAGGATGGCAAGCGGCTGACGCAGAGATGTCGCGATCGCACCAGCCGCCATTGTTTTACCCGTACCTGCCGTCCCGATCAGTAAGGCAACTTGACTCTCTAAAGCAGCGCTCAGCCCATCCCCTATGAAGTCTTGCGTAAAGTTTCGGGTGAGCAAGCCCATCGCCGCCTGCTGAGGCAGTCTGTGAAGCTGCGAGAGCACTGGCGCAGGAAGCATCAGCTGATCCCAAGGCACTTCAGGCTGCGTAATTTTGACCGCGCGAGTTGCTGCTGTTGGGGCAGGTAAGGCCAGGACTGGCTCTGGTGGCTTGGCTAAACTAGCAAATAACACATGCTGATCCGGTTGCTCCGCGAGGAGATAATCGATCCACTCATCACTGAGCTGTAAGTAGCTGCTGAGTTTGGTACTGGGCCTAACCGACACGTAGCGCACAATCCGGCGCTCAATCAAAGACGCTGATCCGGTGAGCTTAGCTCTTGCTTTGCGGCGCTCTATATCATTGCGACACAGCAGCCGCAGCACCAAATCAACAGTAGGCAAATCAGAGGCGACGGCGCTGTCTTCGCCAGTATTCAAATAGTGGTACAGCCGTCCGTAGCGGCGATTGATTTCTGGGGCAAGGGTCATCAAAATGAGATTTTTTTCAAACAGCGTCAGATTTAGATAGTGCCGTAGCGAGGGTAAGGCCAGCACCACATCGGCCTCAGAACTCACCTGAATGCGGCGCTCTAGCTGCTGCTGATAGCCAATGGGCTTGATGCAAGGGATAGCTGCCGGAACTCGGCAGTCGTCGTAGCCCGGATTGCTGACGGCAATGACACCTTTCCACCAGTGGCTGCTGACGTTATCAGCTGGCGTTAGGGCAACTTTTTTAATCGCTTTGGTTTCTTTGCGCTGACGAGCGATCGCCAGCATCAGCAGCCGGTCTAGCCAGCTCAGCTCCGTTTTGAGATATGCCCAATTGTCTGCAAACGGTACCCAATCAACGCCCATGTCGTCGCCTATTCCTTACGCTTTTAAGCATTCTTTCTACTGGCTTTCTGCGCTCAAATGCGTGGGATCCATTCGTCGAATAAATTCCAAAGGCAATCCATCGGTGTCGGCTAAAAACGCTACTTCGTACACCTGATCCCCAATTTGCTGCTGCTGCGGGGCCAGCAAAACCCTGAGCTGCCCCCCAACACTTTCAATTCGCTGACGCAGCGAACTCAGCCATTCAGGAAGGCTATCGGTGCGATCGCTCAGATCAAACGACAGATGGTAATAGCCCGTATAGTGCTCATCGGTAAAGGCATTCTCAGCCGATACCCGAGGTTCCGGCACCTGCATCAGCTCAATGCGTCCGCCCAATCCCTCCATCCAGCAAGCCAAGGTAATGCCTGCCGTAAATCGAGTCTGCACAGTGAAGCCGAGCTGCTGATAAAAAGCCACTGCTCGGTGAATATCAGCCGTTTTAATGGAAGCGTGATGCATAGCTACAGACGGAAGTGATAATCCAATAGACATACAAATAGACGCACAACCCACCCTCGAAAGTTCTAGTTACCCTGACAACAGGGTAGCAACTTTAAGTAACCGTAAACTTTTATACTTCAGATAGCCAAAATCTCGCCTAGCCACCGTACATAGGCACCTAACTCATTCAAAAATCTTGAGATATCGGTACTGAGTTGGCACACCGGGCTCTTTTTCTAGGTCAAAGTTGATGATTGCCCAGCGGGGAGCAGCCTCGGCCGATTCACTAAAGCCAACCGGCAACCCGTATAGCTTCGGCACCTTCTCGGGGCCCTGATTTTGCCAAGGCGCACCATGCTCTAAATAGGGCATCATCAGCGGCTCATAGCGCTGTGCAATAATCACCTTTGTTGCCCTGAAACCTTTGGTATAGAGTCGATCCAGCTCTTCGTGAATCTCGAAACGCACGCCATCTGGGTGCGTGTGCTGCCGATACCAGTGGTCTTCCCACTGCCGCCAGTGACGACCTGACTGTACATGCACGAGTTCATGGGTTTCGGGATTTGCTTCAAAAGCGCCATGACGGGTGCAAAGGTAGCTATCAGTCAGTACCAGCGCTGGAATTGTTTGCCGACAGTGGGGGCACTGTATTTCGGAGCCGTATATGGGATATTGAGAAGCAGAGCCAAGCATCCTAACCATTCGTTTTGAATGGCCCTATTATAACTTTTGCGTCTCTTCGAGATTGTATCTGTCAGTTCAGCCGCCTATCTTTTGAACATTTTCTATGGATATTTCTCAGCCTTTACTCATTGCGCCTAGTCAGTTTTGGCCAGCGCCTGACATTTCTCAAGCGGCTTTTGTAGCGCCCAATGCAACTGTTATTGGCGAGGTTGACATTGGCGCAGGTGCCAGCATTTGGTATGGGGCAATAGTACGCGGTGATGTAGATAAGGTGAGCATCGGCAAGCGCAGCAATGTACAAGATGGCGCAGTGCTGCACGGCGATCCGCATCTGCCAACGGTACTAGAAGACTACGTAACGATTGGCCATAAGGCGGTGATTCACAGCGCTCATATTGAAAGGGGCTGTCTGATTGGAATTGGCGCAATTATCTTGAATGGGGTGCGAGTCGGTGCGGGCAGTATGGTGGGAGCAGGCGCTGTTGTCAATAAAGACGTGCCGCCGCGATCGCTCGTCGTGGGTGTTCCGGGTAAAATCTTTCGTCCCCTTTCCGCAGCCGAAGCTGAAGATCTTATTGAACATGCCAAAAAATACGAGCAGCTAGCCCTTGTCCATGCGGGCAAAGGCACTAATTTAGGCTTTGTTTGAGGCATTTCCTGCTTCTCTGGACTTTTTTCTGTAGGCTTTCTTTCTCTATGCCGGTCAAGTTTTTTACGGCCCATGCCGAGCTGCAATCCCGATTAGATCAGATTTTAGAAACCACTTGGATCAAATTTTCGCAGCTTGCTCAAAACCAAATTGCAATCACTTGGATTGTCTATACGCCGCCGTACCGAGTCAACACGGGCGGGGCCCTGAGCGCCGAGGAATTTTGGCAGTATTCACCCATAGGCGCTAGCTACCGGGGCGTAGAGTTAGCGGATCCTGGCAGCTTGGTGAGTTTGTTTTATCTAGTCGCTGCGCAGGTGTGGCTAGAGCAAGGGATGATCCAACCCTCAGAGGATTTGGAACAAGCGCTCACCGATATGATGGCCAGCGAGAATCCGGAAGCCGTGAGCTACGTGCTAGATGTTCTCAGCGGTGTGACCAGCGGCCCGACGCTTTCACCGGGGCCATTTGAAACGTGGCAGTATCAGCGCAATATTGTAAACCGCTACTTTCAGCAGTTGGGCTGGGATGAGTTAAGGTCAATCAATCTCAATCAAAAGCTTTGGAGCTGTGGCCCTTACGGCAGAGAGCATGATTTTTTGGGCAGGGGCCGAGGAAATTGTAATTTGCTCACCAGTGAGGCGATCGCGCGACTGTTGCACAGTATTATCGGCGGGGTATCGGTATCGGGGTCGCGATCACAGTTCATGATGGATTTACTGGCGATCGCCCCATCAGCCCCTTCTTTTCTGGGAAACATGCCTGCCCAACAATCGGCTCAGCAATGGGCAAAATCCACCCATACGCCGCCAATCAGCCACAGCGCCGCCTATGTCGAAGCCGATAGCTGTTACCCTTACCTATTGGTTATTTTGAGCGCAGATAAAGCGCCTCATCACGAAGCAGAACATAGCCCAGAGGTTGTTGCATTTATTTCTCAGCTCATATTTGAAGCCAGCCAACAACTCTTTGAAACCGATAGTCATGGCCATTGATACCGCTGCACTCAGCCAAACAATCAGCGTTTTTGTCACACGTACTAGCCATGTCCAAGGAGCCGCACTCGTCACCCCAGCAGGGTTACCCATTGCGGCGACCTTACCCTTCGGCTTAGAAGAATCGAGGGCCGCAGCTATGGCCGCAGCGGCAATGACAATAGGCGATCGCATCGGCACCGAACTCCAGCGCGGTCCCATGCAGCACATTTTATTAGAAGGCACCGACGGCTACAGCATTCTCACCCTTTGCGGCCCCGAAGCTCTCTTACTTATACTCGCTAGCTGTGAGGTCAAGCAAGGCATTCTCATGCTCGAAATCCGCCGCCTCGTTACTGATATCATCAACATTATTCACTGACGTCATCAGAGAGACTAAATATAGGCAGCATCAGACCCCAAATAATAGCTGCTAGCCTCAATCCAGCGACAATTGCCATCCCAACCATAGCGGTCCAGGGCTGCATTAGCCCTATCCACTCCAAGCCGAGATACACCGAAATTCCAACAATGGCAGCCGTCGCATAAATTCGGCCACGCCTAAGCAATACTGGGATATCCGCTAGCAAGACGTCTCGCAGCACACCGCCTGCGGTACCCGTAATCGTGCCCATGACCACGACGATAATGGGCGATGAAATCACCTGCTGCGTCGTTTGCGCACCCACAATCGAAAACAGCGCTAAGCCAAGCGCATCGGCGACCAGTAAGCCTTTGTGCGGCGGCTTATAAAAATTGGCATAGCCAACGGTGAGCAAAGCTGCGACCAAAATAATGGGTAGGTAAACCGGATGCTCGATCCAAAACACTGGGTGGCGATCTAGTAAAATATCTCGCAAAGTGCCGCCGCCCGTAGCGGTTACGACGGCAATGACCACCACCCCTAACAGATCAAGGTGTTTGCGGCCCGCTGCTAAAGCTCCACTTACGGCAAATACTGCCGCCCCAGCCAATTCAAGACTATACAGAATCAAAATCTCACCTCACGTTTCTATTCCTGAGGTTAATTAAATTACATAACAATATCGCCAAGGTTAGCAAGTTTGCCAAACCCCGGCGATGAAGGTGTCTCAAATTAAGCTTTCTCTTACGAGCACCGAGTAGGCTTTTGGGGGCTGGGTTTCCTCAGCAACAGCGCCAGCTTACTCGCATCCGTTTAGCTCATACTTGCTTAGTTGTTGTTGAACAAACCGCTAAAAGCGCCTTTAAGTGCCGCAACGCCGTCTTCAGCTTGAGCCCAAATGTCGTCTTTAGATTCTTTGCCAACCAGTTCGCGAGTACCCGTTTTGATCAAAATACCTTTGAGAATTTCCTGATGCTTGCGATTCAAAAAGTTAGCTTTATTAATGGGATCAATGACTTTTTCCAGGTCGTCTCCAGCTGCTTGTGCCGCTTTGTGTACCAAAATTCCAGTCATTACGAGCTGATGCTTAAGCGCTTCGTGCTGCAAGAACTTTTCATAAAGAGCCAGTTCGCTGCCAGCCATCATTTCTTCAAGCTTGCGAGTCATTTCCTGCACTTTGTCGCTAGATTCGCCCGGAACACCCAGGTTGGTCATCGCTTCTTGTAAAGTAGCGATGTTGCTGCGGTCATCTTTGAGCATTTCAGTCAAACGCTCAGTAATATCAGGATCGCCAACACTGGCTTGAGTGAGCTTTTCCTCATTTGAAATCATCAGCGTTTGCAGCGCCTGCATATCAGCTAGCTTATTGGCAATAACCTGCAGCTGTGAGGTGTTGATAACAGAAATAGTTGCCATGTAATGGGCTTTCCTTATTGTAAGGTTAACTCCTATCACTATCTCTATTAGCAGCGTTTTCCTCATCCGTCGCTAGCCATAACCTAGAGTAGCCTCAAGGTCTAGGCCAATAGAGTGAATGACTAAAAGATCATTATCTATAAAGATCATTGTTAAGAGTGATGTGACCCGCCTATTTAATCAGCCTACTCAAGTGAAGTCACTGGCTTTGAGCTTCTTTCTAAGCCCAGCTGGATCAGCTTATCGACTAGCTCAGGGAAGCCTACGCCAGAGGCTTGCCACATCATCGGATATAAGCTAGTCGCGGTGAATCCCGGCAGGGTATTGATTTCATTGATCAGAATTTCGCCTGTCGATTCAAGGTAGAAAAAATCTACGCGGGAAAGGCCCGCTGCATCAACGGCTTGGAAAGCGCGAATGGCCATTGCTTGAATGCGATCGCGCACCTCATCGGGCACCGGCGAAGGAATCAATAGCTGCGCGCCCCCTGCGCTGTACTTCGCCTCATAGTCATAAAAATCATTGCTAAAGCGAGTCTCACCGAGCACCGATGCTTTCGGGTCATCATTGCCCAAAATTGAGCACTCCACCTCACGCGCTACCACGCCCGCCTCGACAATTACCCGGCGGTCATAGCTGGCCGCACTATCGAGAGCGGCCTCTAGCTCCCGGCGATTCGTGGCCTTGGCAATGCCAACCGAAGAGCCTAAGTTTGCGGGCTTAACGAAGCAAGGGTAGCCCAAATCTGCTTCTAATTCATCGCACAGCTTTGGAAAAATGCACGGATTGGAGTAGATTTGCGCTCGCGAAACGCCTCGGTACTTCACCTGCGGTAGGCCAACTTGCGCAAAGGCACTTTTCATCGCTAATTTATCCATGCCCAGCGCAGAGCCGAGAACGCCGCAGCCGACATAGGGCATCTGCAACACTTCAAACAGCCCTTGAATAGTGCCATCTTCACCGTTGGGGCCGTGCAAAACCGGGAACCAAATATCAATACCCTCGAGTACAGCTAGGTTAGGCAGACGCTGAGCGATCGCGCCCCGCTTCGGCAGCTCGTCTAAGTTAGGCTCGTCCGCCAAAGGAATACCCGCACTCAGTAACTGCTGCGCGCGATCGCCACTTACCCAGCCACCGTCTTTGCAGATGTAAACAGGCACCACCGCATATTTCCCTGCGTTGGCATCGGCCGCCAACGCTTGGGCGATCGCACCTGCCGAGCGAATTGATACCTCGTGCTCTCCCGAACGCCCTCCGAACAGCAAGCCTACTCGCATAGCCATTAGCGTTGAATCCTTGTTAACTTACGCATGAATGAGTTTGATGCGTCAATTGAGATTTTGACCCATCCTCAGGCGATAGCGTATCACGGGTTAGCGATCGCTCAAAAAAAAACGCTTAGACTCACCAGAAACTGAGAATCTAAACGTTTTGTCAGGGTGCATCTACCGCTTAAGTATTCGAGCGCGATCGCCCTCATCCGGGCAAAAAAACATCATTAGCCAACTGAACCCATCAATTGGGCTAATCAATCGAGGGCTAAGTAATCACTCGAAATTCAGCTTAATTTAATCTCCGAACAGCTCAATTTCAAAATGAAGAATATGAAAACTGTCGTGACTTAGGCCAAATTCATCGAGCTTTCGCGCAATAATAGGCCGATTACATAAAGAGTCATTGGCCCATTACTTTGCACATTACACGGTGATACTGTGAAATACTTTTTCCTTGCCGATAGCTGGACTACAGGTAGAATCTGGGAATTCGGAGGGCTGTGGAATGAGCGCGCTAGACGCCGCCCTCCAAACATTCAAAAGCAGACGCTGTGCATTCAAGAAAACGGCGATACCCTACGCCTCTACGCCGCAGAAGAAGCTGTGTTAATGGTAGAAGTCTTACCGAAAGCGGCTGGCCAGTCTACGATTGGCCAAGTCGTGCTGAAGCGCCTGCTCACCGCCGAACAAGTGATCGAAAAGCTGTGCCAGGAAGAGACTATCTTTCAGGCTCCTGAGATCCCCGCAGCCACTGGCGATCGCTCCAGCCTGATCGGCACGCTGCCCAGCCAGTGAACAGACCTTACCTTACAGATTCACTTCCACATTGCTCACCGCTCTTTGAATCGCGGCCAAAGCTCGGTTATAGCCCAAAATAGCCGTCACATTATTCACCTGAGCTTCAGTCAGCTCTCTTTGCGCCGTCAGCACTTCTAGCTGAGTGCCAACCCCCGCTTGCAGCCGCAAATTTGCCAAAGAAAGGGCTTCTTCGGCCTGACCCACCGCCACTTGTGACGTTGCAATATTTTCTTGATTGGTCTGTAAATTAAAGTAAGCCTGCTCCACATCAAAGCGGAACTGATCAAGATTTTCGCTGAACTGTTCTTCGGCGATCGCCCCTGTAATTTCCCGCTGTCGAGCCTGGGCTCGGGCCGCACCGCCATCGTACAGCGTCATATTAAAGCGCGCCCCGAACGAATAGCTATCTTGAAAATCATCTGCAAATTGACTGCCACCTGACAGTGTTTGCTGAAGGCTATAGTTTGCAAACAAGCTCACCCGAGGACGGATAGCCGCTAGCGCAATCTGCCGCTGCTGCTCACTAATATCCGCCTGCAAAAGCTGCTGCTCTAGCTCAGCTCGATTTTGAAACGCCAGCACAATGCTTTCTTCTAAGGTGTAAGGCCAGTTTTCAGCCACTGCCACAGGCGTCGTTTCAATACTCGCTGTCGGTGGCAAGTTCAGCAGTCTAGCAATGTCTCTTCGAGCAATCCGCTGATTGCCTTGCGACTGAATCAGTGACTGCCGCGCATTGGCAAACTGCACTTCGGCTCTAAGGACATCAAAGCGAGTACCGACACCTACCTCCTGGCGTAAGCTAGAGTCCCGCAAGTTACGCTCCGCCTCACTCACAAAAGACTGATTGATCCGAATCTGCTCACCCGCTTCTTGCAGGGCATAGTAGGCATTAGCCGTTACAAAACGCACCTGTGCCTGCTGCGTCTCGATCGCTAGGGCACTGATTTCCTGCTGTAGCTCTGCCGCTCGAATAGACGCCTCCCGCGCCCCTCCGGTGAGTAAGTTGTAGTCCGCCTCTATTTGCCCGCCCAGAACGGTGCTATTGAGGCTACTAGACTGAGAGTTCGTAAAATTAGCACCCGTCGATACCGTAGGCAGCCGAGCCGCATTGGCTTCAGCTAAGGCAGCATTGGCCTGCTCTAGCGTCAGCACCGCCGCTTGCAAAGCCTGATTGTTGCGATAAGCCAACTCCACCGCCTGCTCTAGCGTCACCACCGGACTGATTTCGATTTCAACTTCTTCAGGCGAAGTAGGAAACGTCAGCGGATTGGGATCAGCAAACAAAATATCAGGCAGATTGCCAATATTTGGCTGGGCCGTTGGCGCAGTAGATGGCGGCGATGGCTCTGTAGCTTCACTCGGATCGATCCTAGGGAGTGAGGTCGGAGCCGGAGAGGTTGGTGTTTCTAGATCGGGCGTTTCTGGAGCGGGTGTTTCTAGCGTGGGTAAGCTGTCGTTATTGGGGGGCCGCGTCTGCTTTTGCCCCAACTCGACAACGCTTGTTAAGAGGCTAGCTTTTTTATGTTCAATTGCTGCCTCAGCAGCGCGTGATAGCAAAGAAACCGAGCTGATTACAGTCAGCAGTAAAAAAGCGGCAGACTTAAAATATTGCATAAGACTTATGAACGGTATGCATGAACTGGATACAGAAATCATCCGTGAGAAAGCACAGTGCCCTTAAGCCACAATACGATAGATAGCACTCAGCAGAGACCTAGCGGCCTTTAGAGCGTATGCTCTGCTACTTAAAGACTGCTGCCAAAGACCTGCTGCTAAAAACTTCGACCGTAGACCCCTGAATCAGAACTGAGATCAAGGCTTTAGCGATAGATTTAATAACCCACTGTTGTGTGCCCTAGCTGAGTATGCTAAACGTTTGAAAGATCAGGAAAGCTGGCGCTATGGACGCACTTGGGTAGGTTTGCGCTTGTGCAGGCAGCAACCAATTCAGGAAGACCTTCCACCGATAGTACTAAACAGTTCAGTTTATTCGCAAGCTGGGTTACAGACATATCATCTAAAAAATAGGTTTCCTCAGGGCGTTGACTGTCGCTTTGCTTCAGCATGAGTGCAGGTAGCAGTAGAGCATCCCCAATGGATTGACCCGTGAGCTGTGAGGCAATATCTTGACCCGTCAGTAATCCGGTGACGGTGATTTCTTGGCCCCAG
This sequence comes from Phormidesmis sp., assembly GCA_041742865.1. Taxonomy (GTDB): domain Bacteria; phylum Cyanobacteriota; class Cyanobacteriia; order Phormidesmidales; family Phormidesmidaceae; genus Phormidesmis. The sequence goes on along the minus strand of JBGTNW010000327.1, from coordinate 19,344 downwards.
TACTGACTATTGAGGGGGGCCATGGTCACCGACAACCCTTCGATTTGGTTAAGCCGCTGCACAATCGGCGCAAAAGCTTGTTCTACTGCGTTGCCCACCACCCAGGTGAAGGTTCGAGCCGGCGAGACTGTAGACGGCAGGTCAGCTTCTAAGGTCTCAAATTCTTTTAAAAATAGCCGAATTGAGCCGACGCCATTGCCGATTTGTGGGTACCCCTCATAGTGGCTCTCAGGCGGCAGCGGCTGACGCGCGAGTAAAAACCATTCATCTGCTAGCCAAGCAAAAGTGGTGCCGAGCTGAGCCTGAAAGTCGGCTTGGAGTGCCTGCACTTGAGCAATCACAGCTTGGGCAGTGGCGGTACTGACAGGGGTTAGCTCATCTTCGTCGGGGCGGAAGCGGGTCAGCCCGACAGGGACGACGGCGGCTGAGATCACCGCAGGCACCTCGCCTTGGTGAAAGCGGGCTAAGTCTCTGAGTGTTTGGGTGAGGTGAGGGCCGTCGTTAATGCCGGGGCAAACAACCACTTGGGCGTGAATTTGAAGCCGGTGCGATTGAAACCAGGCAAGCTGATCGAGAATTTTGGCGGCGCGATCGTTTTTGAGAAGGCGCGATCGCACCACCCCATCCGTCGCATGTACCGACACATACAAAGGTGAAAGCCGCAGCCGTGCAATCCGCGCCCACTCAGCGGCTGGCAAATTGGTCAGCGTCAAATAGCTGCCGTACAAAAAGCTTAGCCGGTAGTCATCATCTTTAAGATACAGCGTTTCTCGCTTACCGGGCGGCTGCTGATCAATAAAGCAGAACGGGCAGCGGTTAACGCACTGAATCAACCCATCAAACAGCGCCGTTTCAAATTCTAGACCTAGCTCTTCGTCATAATCTTTCTCAATTTCGATGTGATGAGCAATGCCTTTAGCGTCTAGCACTTCTAAATCGAGCACCTCATCGGCGCACAAAAAGCGATAGTCAATCAGATCGCGAGGCTGCTCACCGTTAATGGAGACGAGCTGATCGCCTGCCTCAAAGCCGATTTCAGCGGCAATAGAATCGGTTTCCACGCGGGTGATTTTGGCAGGCGAAATCGAAAGACCTTTAGTAGGAGGAGCCATGCGAAAAAAGGGCAAATAATTAAACTTACCCTAGCGTTTTTGGTGAAACTTAGCGCTGATCACGTTTAGGTCATCTGGCCCAATATTTTGTCATCTGGCCCAATATTTTCTAACAAAATAAATGGCAGTGCAGACCGCGCTAAATATTTTCTAGTTTGCCAAACGCCATAGCTGCCAGCAAGAGGGCTCCAAATGCCAGCCGGTACCACACAAAAACCCAAGTACTGTGCTTTTTCAAGAACTCAATTAACCAGGCAATCGATAAATAAGAAAACACCAGCGCCGAGAGCAGCCCGCCTAATAGCGGCAGCAGGGCTACTCTGCTATTGACATCAAACATATCTGGCAAAGAAACCAACCCTGCCAGCGTGATCACAATCGTGCCCAGCAAAAAAGAAAACCGAGCGGCTGTTTCTCGCTTGAGCCCTAGCAGCAAACCCATCATCAGCGTCGAGCCTGAGCGCGAAACGCCAGGGACAATCGCTAGCGCTTGGGCTAAGCCAACGCCAAGTCCATCATTTAAGCCTAGGGCCGAGAAATCGCGCTGGCGACGACCGATGAATTCTGCAAGGCCCAATAGCAAGGCCATGACTATGGAGGTGACCGCGATCGCCGCTGTAGAGCGCACAATTGCGTTGTCATACTCCGGTACAAACACCTTCACAAACAAGCCCACTATTACCGCGGGCACCGTACCCAAGATGATCCCTAGTCCCAACCGGAAATCGGAATTACCAAAATCTTGCTTGCGCGCAGAGCGGACAAATTTGACCGTAACTGACGATAAATCTGCCCAGAAGTACCAGAAGATAGCCGCAATGCTTGCCAGCTGAATCACCGCCGTAAAAGACACACCCGGATCGCCCCAGCCCAGCAGCACTGGCACAATCTTCACATGGGCCGTACTGCTGATTGGCAAAAATTCAGTCAGCCCCTGCACCATTCCTATTACAACGGCTCGCCAGAGCGTAATCGGCTGAGGTGCTGTGACCGATGTCAGCGTCTCAGTCTGCGCTATCAGCGCATGGGTTACCTGAATCATCATTCCCATCATCAATGCTTCCAATTGTTTCTACAATCTCTTTTCTGTATCTCTAAAATGAATTCACATAGTAGATCAATGCCACTACATTATTCGTGACGGGTTAACCCAAAACCTGAGGCTCACTATCGAATGATCAGAATCATTTGAACAGGCAAACGTGCTATGTTAAGAATAATTAACTCCATTTCAGAAAAGCCTTGCAAGTTCTTCAGCCGCCCAAGCCATACTTTAAGGACGTCAAGAAAGAGATCAAGGCTCAGCAGGTTGCCTATCACTATTCATCGGAGCCCTCTGCCATTGTCGGCGTCGCTCTGCAACTGAGACAAAGATACACCGCCATCTGGAAAATCGTCGAAGACTCTCCGGTCAATCGTCGTAACGCCTTTACTGCTGCCGCTTTTTTAGTGGCTGTTCCTGTTTTTGTGCAAGCGCCCCTGGTGAGAATAGCGCCTGTTTTAAGCTTGGCAATAACCGCGCTATGGCTATGGCTAGGCGATCGCTGGATGAAACAGCCCGCCATTTATCTATGGGGTGATTTGATGGTGGGCTTTAGCTGGACTTGGCTAGCGGGCTCAGTCTACTGGGGTTGGTTTCGCGCAAATCCCTATCTACATCTGCCGTTAGAAGCCATTAGCCTACCGATGGTGCTCGCACTGATGTACTGCAGTAAAGCCAAAATCGGCAATTATTTTTACTTAGGCTCCCTACTAGGCACCGCAATCACCGACCTTTATTTTTATTGCGTGGGCCTAATCCCCTACTGGCGGCAGTTAATGATCAGCCCCCCGGATCAAGCTGGCCAAGTTTTGCACAGCGCTCTATTGCGCATGGAAACCTACGAAGGCGTAGGTTACGCCATTGTGCTGTTAGCACTGCTCATCATGCTGGGAACCATTCCAATGAGATCAAGTAGTACTAAGTGGTGGGCTTTTAGCGGCGCTATTTTAAGCACTATTTTGGTGGATAGTCTGTTTTTTGTCGCGGCTGTCTTTGCCTAGCATCTAGGCTGTCTTGCTGCTTACTGCTGTCTTTTCACAGTTGAGCAAGTAAAGGCTTCTCTGTACAGATGATGGCTGAGGTTTTAACCGGAAAAGCTCAGACTCAGACCGTATAAGAAGCAGATTACTCAAACCCAAGCAGCAAGTGATCAGAAGCACTCAGTAAGATTACGTTGGTGCAAATGCGGGGTATGACTATAGGCTAGTGCCAGCATCTCAGCGCAGCGGGTAGGCATCAGGCGCATACGCGTTAATCTGGCTCGCTTCAGAGGCACACTTACAGGTAAGGACGACTAAATGTACATAAGTTTGTACATATTTGAAGGCTGTGCATACTCTAAAAGTAGAAGTTCACTGACAAAACATCTCAAAAAGGTTCTGATTGGTAACTGTGGCAACTCCTGAGACCTCTACAAAACTCGGCCCTTGTCTAATACTCAAAACCGAGGGTTCTCAACGGCGGTTGCCGCTATCGGGGAACAATTGCTGGACAGTCGGTCGTAATGACGACAATAGCTTTGTGTTGGGCGATCGCTGGATATCGCGCAACCACGCCATGATCCAATGCATGGACAGCGGCGAGTTCTACCTCATCGATCTCGGTAGCCGCAACGGCTCTTTCATTAACGGTCGCCGGGTCAGTGTCCCGGTTACGCTGCACAATGGCGATGCCATTACCTTTGGCCAAACCGAACTCAACTTTTACTGCCCGACCCTAGCGACCAAAAGCACGGAAGAATTTGGCGAAACCCACAATTTTACAGCCACCGCCACGCTGCATGTCAGACGGCTGATTTCGGTGCTGGTCATCGATATTCGCGACTACACGGTCATGACCCGCCAGCTCAACGAAAAAGTTCTATCTGAGGCTATCGGCACCTGGTTTCGCTACGCCGGAGAAATCATTGGCGAATATGGTAGCTGGGTCGATAAATACATCGGCGATGCAGTGATGGCGGTTTGGATTCATGGCACGCAAGAAGTTACCCCCCAATCGATGCATCAAATCGCAACGGCCATTAGTGAACTCAACCGCATGACCGGCAAGCTGCACGAAGAATTTCCACTGCCCTTTCCGCTGCGCATTGGTGCAGGGCTCAATACCGGCTATGCGATGGTAGGCAACTCAGGTAGCAGCGATCATCCTGACTACACGCCGCTTGGCGATACGGTCAACGCTGCTTTTCGATTTGAAAGTTCCACCAAGCAGTTAGGACTTGATCTGTCCGTTGGCGAAACCACTTACAAAGCGCTAGAGCAGCTTGGCGTCAGTAAACAGACCTTCAAGCGCTACACCGTCGATCTCAAGGGGTACGACCGGCCCTTAGTCACCCACGGCTGTGCCTTTTCAGATTTAGATAGATTTCTAATCGCCTATAATCGACAAAACCCCCAGTAAGCTCACAGTAAGCCCCTAGTAAGCCCCTAATAAACCCTGCGCTGCGCATAGGGTGACCCTCAAAAATGATATCCTCAAATTAATATGCTGGACATATGCTGAGAGTAGATTTAACAAGAGGATTTGAGCGGATGAAAGAAGGTATGAGACGAGTGCTGAGCACCTTGGTAGCTATTACCATTATGGTCGGTTCGCTGCTATGGGGAACGCTCGGCAGCTCAGTGCAGCCTGCATCGGCACTGAGCAATAAACTAAGCATTAACATGAACAGCACGGCCAACAGCGCCATGCTATTGGCTAATACGGGTGGCAAAGAGCTGCGCAACTCTGTCGATGACAAGCTAGCGACAGAATACGGCAACAAAATTGATGTCAACAATACCAACATCGCATCTTTTAGAAAGTTTCGGGGACTGTATCCAACCATTGCCGGGAAGGTTGTCTCTAACGCTCCTTACGACAAAGTTGAAGATGTTTTAAGCATTCCTGGTCTCAGTGATATCGAAAAAGATCGCTTGCAAAAAAACATTGATATCTTCACCATTTCCGATCCAGATCCGGCCCTCGTAGAAGGCGCTGATCGCTTTAACAACGGTGTCTATAAGTAGGCATACTACCACTCGTATTAAGCTCCCTTTTTAGGAAAGCACCTAAGAGAGCACATAAGAGAGCACCTTTGGCTGGCGTCAGCCGAGGGTGCTTTTGATTGAATCCTCACACGTTTGCAGGAGCATTATTTGTTGGCAAATTCTTCTTTGCAGAGTGGCCTAGCCCCCTCTTCTTTAGGCCATTTGGGCAATCCTGCTGAAGGCTTTGATGTGCTGGTCATTGGCGGCGGCGCGGCGGGGCTGTATTCAGCGCTTTGTCTGCCTAGCACGCTCAAAGTAGGGCTAGTCACCAAAGATAACCTGAGCGTTTCGGCAAGCGATTGGGCGCAAGGGGGAATCGCCGCTGCGCTTTCGCCGGAAGACTCCGTCGAACTCCATATTGCTGATACGCTCAGAGCGGGTGCGGGTTTGTGTGAGCCGGAGGCGGTGAGACTGCTAGTTGAAGAAGCGCGCGCTTGTATCGAAGCGCTGGTGGATTTGGGGGTGGCTTTTGATCGCTCAGATGAGCAGTTAGCGATGACGTTAGAGGCGGCGCACTCACGTAAGCGGGTCATTCATGCCGCCGATACGACTGGCCATGCGATTGTTTCAACGTTAGCTTTGCAGGTACTGAGCCGAGACAATATTCAGGTTTTTAATCAAACCTTTGTGCTGGATTTATGGACGGATGAAACGGGCTGTAAGGGCGCTTGTCTGTCTCAAGATAGCTCGGCTGATCGGTTACCGGCAGATCGTTCAAATGCGCCGCCACAGATTTACTGGGTACCCGCGCGGGCGGTGGTGCTTGCGACAGGCGGTGGCGGTCAGGTGTTTTCGCAAACGACGAATCCGGCGGCGAGTACTGGTGATGGGGTCGCGATCGCTTGGCGAGCCGGCGCACAGGTTCGCGATTTAGAATTCTTTCAATTTCACCCGACCGCTCTAACCACACCAGGTGCCCCACGGTTTTTAATCAGCGAAGCAGTTCGCGGCGAAGGGGCTCACTTACTCGATAGCAAAGGCCATCGCTTTGCCTTTGACTATCATCCGGAAGGCGAATTAGCGCCTAGAGATATTGTCAGTCGCGCTATCTTTAGTCATTTGCAAAAAGCTGCCGTTCCAAACAATCGGGTCTGGCTAGACTTGAGCTTGATTGACGAAGCCCGCATTCGCTATCGCTTTCCTAACATTATTCAGGTGTGCAAGCACTGGGGCATTGATGTATTTAATCAACCCATACCTGTATTACCTGCGGCCCACTATTGGATGGGCGGCATTACCGCTGATCTCAATAGCGAAACCACCCTTGCCCACCTCTATGCCGTGGGTGAAAACGCCAGTACAGGGGTTCATGGCGCTAACCGGCTAGCCAGTAATTCTTTGCTGGAGTGCTTAGTGTACGGCGCGCAGCTCCAGCATATTCAGCTGGCATCTACCCGAGAAACAGTCCCTCCACAAGCGGTTTTGGCGGTAGCGGCATTAGCGGGCGAGTGGCTCAAATCGCTGATGACATGGCGAGCTCATTTGCCGCAGTTGATTTGGCACAATGCGGGGATTTGCCGTGAGCAGGGCCGATTAGAAGCCGCGCTCGATCAGGTGAATCGATGGCAAATGGAGTTTGATCAGCTATCGATTACCGCAGCACTGACACTCCCACCAGGTAAAACGGTGCACCTGCCCCCATCAGTCACTGCGGAGCAGGTGCGGCTGTGGGCAGAGGTGAGAAATTTGCTTGCGATCGCAATTCTCATTCTCAAAAGCGCTGCTTTTCGCACCGAAAGCCGAGGCGGCCACTACCGCAGCGACTATCCGCTGAGCGATCAGCGCTGGCTCGGTCACAGCGTCATTACAGGTGACCGGATAAAACTAGAAGCGTCAGTTCCAACCCCATAAAGCTGTGCCTTTGGAGATATTTTCTAAAGCTGATTTTGGACTGATGATTGAATGAGTGATTTTCACCTATCGCCCCCTTCCTTTAGGACTACCTGGAGTACTCTAGAACCATGTCTGCACCCAATGGCGTGATGATGCAATACTTCCACTGGTACAACGAACCCGACGGTACCTTGTGGAACGAATTAGCCGAAAAGGCTGAAGACTTAGCCAAAGCTGGAATCACCGCCCTCTGGCTACCGCCTGCCTACAAAGGCACAGGCGGCGGCTACGATGTCGGCTACGGCGTCTACGATATATACGACTTAGGAGAGTTTGATCAAAAGGGCTCTGTGCGTACCAAATACGGCACTAAAGACGAGTACATCAATGCCGTCAAAGCGGCCAAGCAAGCCGGAATGGAAGTCTATGCCGATGTTGTGCTGAACCACAAGCTCGGCGGAGATGCTGAAGAAGAGTTTCCAGCAACGCCCTACTCGCCTGAAAACCGCAACGAAGCAATTGGCGATATGGTCACCATCAAAGCTTGGACAAACTTCACCTTTCCAGGCCGTCAAGGCAAATATTCTGAACTCGAATGGCACTGGTGGCACTTTAACGCGGTCGATTACAACGCCTACGAACAAGGAGAGTTTGAGGCAGTTTATCTGTTTGAAGGCAAGCAGTTTGACGAACAGGTCGATCTTGAAAAAGGCTGCTTTGACTACCTTATGGGCTGCGATTTAGATATCAATCATCCTGAAGTGCGCGAGGATCTGATGCACTGGGGCGAATGGTACGTGGATACAGTTGATATTGACGGAGTTCGCTTTGATGCGGTCAAGCACGTACAGGCAGGCTTTTTTCCGGACTGGCTTCAGCATGTGCGCAAGCAAAGCGGCAAACGCCTGTTTGCGGTTGGCGAGTATTGGTCGTACGAAATTGAAGCGCTGCATCACTTCATTGCGGTGACCGGTGGAGACGTGGCGCTATTTGATGCGCCTTTGCACTACAACTTTAGCGAGGCTAGCAAGGGCGGCAGCGAGTATGATTTACGCACCATTTTTGACAACAGCCTAGTCAAAGATCAGCCTGCTTTGGCTGTGACACTTGTCGACAATCACGACTCGCAGCCGCTGCAATCTCTGGAATCTGTAGTAGAACCTTGGTTCAAACCATTGGCCTATGCGCTGATTTTGCTACGCCAAGGCGGCTACCCCTGCGTCTTTTACGCCGACTACTACGGCGCACACTACAAAGACACGGGCAAAGATGGTGAAGAGTATGAAATTTGGCTCGACAGTCATCAGTTTTTAATCGATAAGTTTATGGAGGCAAGGCGCACTTACGCTTATGGCGATCAGTACGATTATTTTGACCATGCCAACACAATTGGCTGGACAAGGCTAGGGACAGAAGAGTTTCCAGGCGGTATGGCAGTTGTCATCAGCAATGGCGATGAAGGTACTAAGTGGATGGAGGTCGGCCAGCCTAACACCGCTTACAAAGACATCACTGAGCACATTGATGAACCGGTCACGACCAACGACGAAGGCTGGGCCGACTTTAGCTGTCTGGCAGGCTCTGTTTCAGTTTGGATACCTAGCTAAAAAGCTGGGTACCGACAACTTTTCCATTTTTTTGACGAGGTAACTTAACCATGAATCATCGATTTTTCCTGTTTGTTCAAGCGGCGGCTAAGCAAGTTGCGACTGCTCTAATGGGCGCTTTAGTAGGCGTCGTCATGTTTTTGGGGCTGATGCAGCCTGCTGCCCAGGCGATGCCAGCGATCCCAGCGATCATCATGCCAGATACCGAGCCCACGATATCGGCTGAAAGCCTTGAGCAAAAGCGGGCTGAGCGGCGTGAGCTGCAAAGCAAAGCCTCTGAAGCGGCTAACACCGAAGAAAAGGCCGACTCAGCCGATTCAATTGGAGAAACGCTGAGTGAAAAGCTCAACTTAGATGAAATTGTTGAAGAGAACGAGATTGTCGATGGCGTCAAAGAGGTATTGGATCCTAAAGCTTCACGGTAGCGTTTAGTGAATCGCGCTCATTAGCGGTTGCCAAGATCGCACCGCTTCTAGCAGCGTTCGGTAGCCGAGGGCATTGGGATGAAGGCCGTCTTTGCAGAGGCGATCGCTCACCCAGCCCTCATCCTGCTGATTCCATAGATCCAGCACATCTAGGTAAGGCACGTTCTGGGCCTCACACAGTTGCCGGGTCACATCCCGATAGCGAACTTGTTCTGCTTGGCTAAAATACAAAACATTCGCGAAGGGCATGGCCGCTTCATTGACTGGCGTCATCCCGACAAAAAAGACTGGACACAGACGACTCGACTGATCTAATAATTGAGCCATTTCACGCTCGAAGCTTTCAATTGGCGTCACGGGTCGACCCATGAGGCATCCAGATCGCGCCGAATCATTCAGACCAACTGACAAAATCAGCACATCCGGCGTGCGGCGGCGCAGTTCACCACGACCCGTAAATTCTTGCTCTAGCCGCGTGGCAACTTGAGCTACCCCGTCACCCCGCACACCCAAATTATAAATAATCGGCCCCGGCTGTTCGGGACTCATCCACTGCAAGCGCAGCCGATCTACCCAGCCGCCCCCTTCACAGTCGCCGTAGCCATAAACCAAGCTATCTCCCATCGCAATAATTTTTTTTGGATGCTGCTGCTGAGACAGCCGGATAACGGTTTCGGCAGAGGAAGTAATTTGGAGCGCTGCGGTCATAATGCTCTACGTAAAACAACTGGTTTGTAAAACTCAGTCAGGAATAGCACAAACCCAAGCAAAGTTGCAAATCTTCACGCTGCTGCTTTAGCTGGCTACTTATCCCAAGTGCTGAACGACCTGACTGGCTAAGGCGTCTGTCCAGTAATCAACTAGATCTGCATTGGCGGCTTCTACCATCACCCGAATTAGCGGCTCAGTGCCAGAAGCCCGTACCAACACTCGGCCTTGGTCGCCCATGTCTGATTCGGCCTGAGCAATGGCCTGTTGCAGCGGCTCACACTGGCTCCAATTGCGGCGAACGGTAGGATCCTCTACACGCACGTTCTGAAGCCGCTGGGGATAGGTTTCGAAGCTTTGGGCCACCAGATCGGGCAGTGAACACCCGGCCTGCTTGAGCAAATCAGCAAGATGCAAAGCGGTCAAGATGCCATCGCCCGTAAGGCTATAGTGATGGCACAAAATATGGCCAGACTGTTCGCCGCCCAGCATCGCACCTTGGCTAATCATTTCAGCAAAGACATGCTGGTCGCCGACGTGGGTACGCACTAGCTTGCCGCCTTGCTTTTCCCAGGCCCGCTCAAAGCCCAGGTTAGCCATGACCGTCGAGATAATCGTGTCGTTGGGTAGCTGGCCCGAGCGCTTGAGAGTTTGGCCCCAAAAATACAGAATGTAGTCGCCATCGATCACTCGGCCCTGAGCATCGACTGCCATCACCCGGTCCGCATCACCATCGAAGGCAAACCCAATGTCGGCATTGAGTTCTCGGGTGGCGGTTTTGATCGACTCTAAGTGGGTAGAGCCGCAGTGGACGTTGATGCGATCGCCATCCGGCAGTCCATTCAAAATCACGACCTCTGCTCCCGTGGCTTCAAACACCGGCTTGGCCACCCGCGCCGCTGCGCCCCAAGCCAAGTCGAGCACAATCCGCAGGCCACTTAAGTCAAGGTGCGGCTGAAAAGGCTGATGCAAAAAATCAACATAGCGCTCGACCAAATCTGGGCGCTGGTAGGCTCGGCCCCACTGAATGGCCGTTGCTTTTTCAGGGCTGCAGAGCGATGTATTGGGCAAGCCTTGGCCTCGCAGCGCCGCTTCAATCTGCTGCTGTAAAATACCTGAAAGCTTGGTGCCATCGGAGCCAAAAAACTTGATGCCGTTGTCAGCGGGCGGGTTGTGGCTAGCGGAAATCATGATCCCACCGGCATTGCCCATTGCCAAGTGCGCCACTGCCGCCGTTGGACATAGGCCCATATTCCAAACTTCTAGCCCTGCCGTCGTCAGGCCCGCCGATAGGCTAGCGGCCAGCATGTCGCTAGAGTTACGAGAGTCTTGCCCTAAGATCACTGGCCCAGTTTCCCCGTGGCAGCGCAGCACTTGGCCTGCCCAAAAACCGACTTGAGTTGCTAGCGGTGCGGTGAGCAATGTCCCGGCCTGTCCGCGAATGCCATCGGTGCCAAATAGAGGAGCAGCGGGCAGCGGCTGCACTAGGCAGCGATTAGCCGGAATCGGATTAAAGCTCTGAGTTGCCTGATTTGCCTGCTCTGCGGGCAGGCGATCGCTATCTACAGGCCGATCAACACTCCGGCTACGCTTAACTGAAGAACTCACCACGCTGTTCACTCCTTACACTAACGAATAGATTGACTCGATTGACGAGATTTTGGCTCACATCACCTAGCTAACGACTTCCTCAGCTAGCTACTAAGTGAGGAGGATATCACCTTAGACTGAGCAATCCTGAAGGATGTGCCAATTCCTCAAAAGTCATTAAAGTCATTGGCATGAAGTTTGACCCAATGGCTGCATATTAAGGCTGCATATCAAGAAAAATAAATATTAAATTCACTATGCCCATGTCTGATTCAAACTCATCTTTTTCACAGCCGCCGTTTGCTCGAGGAATCGATGAATTTAATCGAGGCGAGTTTTATGCCTGCCATGACACCTTAGAAGCGATTTGGATGACGGCTGAGACGGTCGATAAGCCCTTCTATCAAGGTATTTTGCAGATAGCGGTGGCGTTTTACCATCTAGGTAACCTCAACTGGCGCGGGGGCGCGATTTTGCTGGGTGAGGGCATTAATCGGCTGCAAAAGTTTGAGCCTAGCTACGAAAAAGTTGCCGTCGAAGACTTGGTAGATCAGGCCATAGAATGGCTGTCGTTGGTACAGACCGCCGGGCCTGAAGGGGTTGCTGCACTAATGACAGATTTGCCTCAGCCGTTGCCCCATATTCAGTGGGTTTCAGATTAAGGTGTAGGTAGGTGTTCTCTGCTAGTCGGCTTTGACTCGACTCGGCCAGTTGGGAAAGCGGTCTGAGCCAGAAGAGTTTGTTTGATGCTGGTTTTTAGTATGTTTTAGGATGGCTACGTAGCCTAGTTCCTGACAAGTCTGATCTTTTTATCGTGCCTTTAAAAATGCTGTTTCAGCGATCGCAAATGAGAGGGAATAGACGCTTACGACGGCTGATGGCAGCCAGCGTGATCGCGCTCACCTTGCCCCTCGTTTCTCAAAGTTTGCGGCCTATGGGCTTACCGGTTCAAGCTCAATCGAATGGCGCATCGGGTGGTGCCATTCAAATGCGAGCAGCCCGCGTCGAAGCGAACTCTAATACGGGCGTTGTCACCGCCATCGGCAATGTGCGCATCGACTATCCCAATCGCCAAATATTTTCAACGTCGGCTCAAGCCCAGTACTACAGCAATGAGCAGCGCATCGTGCTCAGCGGCAATGTGTATGTCGATCAACAGGGCAATACGCTCAGGGCCGAAACGGTGACCTACCTGATTACGGAAGGCCGATTTGTGGCCACACCTGCGGCGAATAGGCAAGTAGAAGCTGTTTACAACCTGCCTGAAGACCCCAATCCTGCCCCTAACGTTAATGCCGCGCCTGCGCCTCTCTCGGTTCCTGCGCCGCCGCCTGAGTTGCCTAATGAACTAGGTTCTATTCGATAGCCGCGAATATGGGGTATATCTGAGCAATATCATGACATCCTCTCTGATAAGATCTGAGCCAACTTGCTCAATCAATGGAGCCCCTGCTTTGAAGCTTGCGCTCGAAAACGTGCAAAAAACATACGGTAAGCGCACGGTGGTCAAAGGGGTCACGCTCTCAGTGTCTCAAGGAGAAATTGTGGGCCTTTTGGGGCCCAACGGAGCGGGCAAAACCACGACTTTTTATATGGCTACCGGGCTAGTGCGCCCCGATGTCGGCAAGGTGATGCTAGCGGATCGCGATATTACTGATATGCCCATGTATCAGCGGGCTCGATTAGGCATTGGCTATTTAGCCCAAGAGGCGAGCATTTTTCGCAATCTCAGTGTGCAGGACAATCTGCGGCTGGTAATGGAGCAGACCGGGGTGCCGTTTCATGAGCGAGGCGATCGCCTCCAGCACCTACTCAAAGAATTTCGGTTAGAAACTGTCAAAAATTCTTTAGGCATTCAAGTATCCGGCGGCGAACGGCGGCGAACCGAACTCGCTAGAGCCTTAGCATCAGGTGTGCAGGGGCCAGATTTTTTATTTTTGGATGAGCCGTTTGCAGGGGTGGATCCAATTGCGGTGGCAGAAATCCAAACGATTGTGGCGGAGTTGCGCGATCGCAACATGGGCGTATTAATCACCGATCACAATGTCCGCGAGACCCTACAGATTATTGATCGGGCCTACATCATGAGCGAAGGCCAAATTTTAGCCGCTGGCAGCGCCGCCGACCTCTCCGATAATCCGCTGGTGCGCCAATATTATCTAGGCGAAAGCTTCCGCCTGTAGCCCTTGCCGTGTAGCCCTTTGCTATGACCTCTAATACCGCGCCAAGCTTTACCCAAAAAATTGCCCGCTGGCTGCCGCGCATTCCGATTATGGATCGCTACATTGCCCGCGAACTGACGCTGCCGTTTCTCTTCGGCGTCGGCGCATTTTCATCTATTGGCGTTTCTATTGGCACGCTGTTTGAACTGATTCGCAAAGTTACCGAAGCGGGGCTCCCGGCCTCTTTGGCGTTTGAGATCTTTTTGCTGAGCCTGCCGACGTTTGTAGTGCTGGCATTCCCGATGTCTACGCTGCTCTCGACGATGATGACTTACAGCCGGTTTTCGAGTGACAGTGAACTGATTGCCTTACGGAGCTGTGGCGTCGGCGTCAAGCGGATTGTCGTCCCGGCGATTATTCTCAGTCTACTGATTACGGCCCTGAGCTTTGTTGTCAATGAAGTCATTGCCCCGGCGAGCACCGAGCGGGCCGCGACGATGCTGGCGATCGCGCTCGACGAAGAAAGGCCCCCCTTTAAGCAAGGCAACATTACTTTTCAGCAGCAGCAGCCTGCCGAAGATGGATCCGGCGACGAACTGGTGCGCTTTTTCCATGCCCGCAACTTCGATGGCACCACCATGAACGGCATCACCGTGGTGGATTTTTCTCAGCAAGACAGCGAAAACGGTCTCAATCAAATCGTCAATGCCGAATCGGCCACCTGGGACTTTTCGCGCAACCTGTGGAAGTTTACCAACGGCACCATCTATGCCGTTTCTGCCAACGGTTCGTTTCGTCAGATCATTCGCTTCGATGAACAAGATTTGCAGCTGCCGCGCACCCCGCTCGATCTGGCTAATCGAGTAAAGCGAGAAGAAGAAATGAATATCGCTGAGGCCACAGAGTATTTGGGCATTCTGCGGCAGACCGGCGACGAAAAAGCAGTGCGCAAGCTAGAGGTGGCGATTCAGCGCAAGTACGCGATTCCGTTTGCCTGCGTCGTTTTTAGCTTAGTTGGCTCAGCGGTGGGCATTCGCCCCCAGCGCACCGGCAAAGCCACCAGCTTTGGGGTTAGCGTGGTGATTATTTTCGGCTATTATCTGCTGAGCTTTATCACTTCAGCAATGGGCGAAGCCGGTATCTTGAGTCCTTTTATGGCGGGCTGGATACCGCTATTTTTGGGCCTCACGGCGGGTCTTTTTCTGCTGGCCAAAATCTCCCGGTAGCCCCATTTGAATGAATGATTGGACTCGCTAGCCGAGTCTTCAACCTTTAGATAGCCGAGCGACGGGGCTGAATTCGCCAAGGCCGATAGCCTGCCCGCAAACACTGCGTCATCGCTTCATCGACGCTGGCTTCAGTCGCATCGGCAATATCCACCACACAGGTGCCGTAGCGCTCCGGCAAGAGGCTGCGGCCGCAGTTTTCGAGCACGGTAGGCGAAGGACTCGTCAGCAGGCTAGTGTGAATGTCGATGGTGCAGTTGGCAACTTCAACGGGGCGGCGCGATCGCTCACACACCAGTAGCGCACTCGCGGCTGTTAGCCCCGTCAATTCATTGACATCGACCACACAAGCGCCCAAATTTTCGGGATAGCGGGCTGAAGCACAGGCCGCGATCGCATCTGCTTCAGCAATTCCGGCTGCCGTCATTCCAGCGGCGCATTCAAAATAATCAGGGCTAGCCGCTGCTGCCGAACTGACGCCGGCACCCGTCCCTAAAGCCATGACGACCAAAGAAGCCGTCCCAAACGTCGAAGCTGCGGCTAATTTGAGCGCTCCGGGAAATAGCGGCTGAAATAGCGGCTGAAATAACGTACTTTGCTGACGAACAAAAGCTGAATGAGAAGTCGTGAATATTTTCATGAGAGCCTTCATTTTACGGACGTACGCTCAGATCTAATCTACAGTGAAAGAGTGAAAGATTAACGACACATACCACCCATCGTATACAGGTCATATCGTATACGAACCGGTAGTTAATGCTAAAGGTCTACGAAGTAATTGCTCGTGTCAGGATCAAAAAGTCAGGGCCAAAAAGTCAGGACCAAAAGTCAGGACCAAAGTAATCCAGAGTCATCCAAAAGGCATCTACACCACCCTTTAGAACTCATTGACTACCGATTTACCGATCAAAGAGAGGATTTGAAATGCATCTGAGTGACATTACCCACCCTAACCAGTTGCATGGCCTATCGGTCACCCAGCTAGAAAAAATTGCGCAGCAGATTCGAGATAAGCACTTACAGACGATTGCCGCTAGTGGCGGTCACCTTGGCCCAGGGCTCGGCGTAGTCGAGCTGACGTTAGGGCTCTATCAAACCCTGGATTTAGACCGGGATAAAGTGGTGTGGGATGTCGGCCATCAAGCCTATCCCCACAAGCTGATTACAGGCCGCTACAAAGACTTTCATACGCTGCGCCAGCAGCACGGCGTAGCGGGCTATCTCAAGCGTTCTGAGAGTCGCTTTGACCACTTTGGGGCGGGTCACGCTTCGACCAGTATCTCGGCGGCGTTGGGAATGGCGATCGCCCGCGATCTCAAAGGCGAACACTACAAAGTCGCTGCCATCATCGGCGACGGCGCACTCACGGGCGGCATGGCCTTAGAAGCGATCAACCATGCCGGTCACCTGCCCAAAACCAACCTCGTGGTTGTTCTCAACGACAACGAAATGTCAATTTCACCCAACGTCGGGGCCATTCCGCGCTACCTCAACAAAATGCGCCTTAGCCCCCCGATGCAGTTCATCACCGACAATCTCGAAGAGCAATTTAAACAGCTGCCCTTCAGCGAAACCCTCACGCCCGAACTAGGCCGCTTCAAAGAAGGCATTAAGCGATTGGCCGTGCCCAAAGTCGGGGCTGTTTTTGAAGAACTCGGATTCACTTACATGGGCCCTGTCGATGGCCACAACCTACCGGAGCTGATCACCGCCTTCAAAGCAGCCCATCACCACGGCGGCCCGGTGCTAGTACATGTTGTAACGGTCAAAGGTAAAGGCTACGAAATCGCTGAAAAAGATCAGGTCGGCTATCACGCCCAGTCACCTTTTGATCTCGAAACTGGTCAAAAAATTCCTGGCAATAAGCCCAAGCCACCCGACTACTCTAAAGTTTTTGCCGAAACCTTAGTCACCCTTGCCGAAAAAGATCCTACCATTGTCGGCATTACCGCCGCGATGGCCACAGGCACTCGCCTTGACTTACTCCAAGCCAGACTGCCCAAACAGTACATCGATGTCGGCATTGCCGAGCAGCACGCCGTTACGCTGGCCGCGGGTCTTGCCTGCGAAGGCATGAAGCCAGTACCGGTGATTTATTCCACATTCTTACAGCGGGCCTTTGATCAAATCGTTCACGATATTTGCATCCAAAAGCTGCCGGTTTTCCTAGCGCTAGATCGCGCTGGCATCGTCGGGGTCGATGGCCCTACACATCAGGGCTTGTACGATATTGCCTATCTGCGCTGCATTCCCAACATGGTGCTGATGGCTCCCAAAGATGAAGCCGAGCTTCAGCGCATGGTCGTTACTGGCGTTGAATACAACGGCCCGATTGCCGTCCGCTATCCTCGCGGCAGTGGCTACGGGGTGCCGCTGATGGAGTCAGGCTGGGAAACTCTACCCATTGGTAAAGGGGAACTACTGCGCCAAGGCGATGACGTGCTGCTCATCGGCTACGGAGCGATGGTATATCCGGCTATGCAAACGGCTGAAATTTTGAGTGAGCATGGCGTCGAGGCAACTGTCGTCAACGCCCGCTTTGCCAAACCGCTAGATACCGAGCTGATGCTGCCGTTGATTCAGCAGATCGGCAAAGTGGTGACGCTAGAAGACGGCTGCCTAATGGGGGGCTTTGGCTCCGCGTTAGCTGAAGAACTCTTTGACCGCAAGCTGACCCCCGATCTGTTGCGGTTGGGCGTTCCGGATGGGCTAGTAGACCATGCCTCACCCGATCAGTCTAAAGCTGTGCTAGGACTGATGCCTGCCCAAATGGCTGAGCGCATTCTCAAGGCATTCAATCTGGGCAAATCTGAGCGGGAGCTAGCGGAGAAAAGATAGGCGTTCTCCGGGTCGTTTGCTTAGGTTCTAACGTCTCGCAATAGACGAAGCTGCACTCGAAAAAGCCTTCTTTTCTGGGGATTTCTCTAGGGTATTTCCTAAAGAGAAGGCTTTTTTAGGTTTCCATTGATAGGCGATTTGCGCGATCGCTTTACCCACCGATTGCCCCAAATCGTCGCCATCGCTATTGCCTTGAGCTAAATCAATGAGAATGCAGCCCATCCCCGCCAGCAAACCAGCAGAACCGACCGTAAATAAGATCAGCGCCGTCGAAATCAGGCCATTAACCGACCAGACTGAGCGCAGTGCCAAAGCAAACAAGCTCACCCCAAATAGCAGCAGCACCCCGTGCAATGTCAGCATTCCCACATGACTCCAGAGGTATTGATGGCTCAACTGCTGACGGCGATCGCGAACTTTTTTAAGATCGGCTTTAAGATGCTGCTGATGGACGCCCACCGCTAAATCGCTCAGTTGGCCAAGCCCAATATCCGAGGTGCGAGTCAGCTGGCGATAGCGAGACTTAGCCTGCTGCAACTGCTGAGCCAGCGTATTTTGACGAAGCCAGGCCCCGCCTAACATAGCAGCAGACAATAAAGTCATCAGCACCGAATTTAAAGTGAGCAAAATCAACTGGTTTGTCTGTTCAATACTCATAGAGCGAACCACTCAACTAGGGCGGACAGGACGGATCAATTACGGCTACACACAATCTAGACAGTGCCTCAGCAGATCAAATGGCCTTAGCATTAGTCCGAGATAGTTCAAATGTACTAGAGACTAGGACAAAGCTCAAGCGTTTGGGTGAAGTTTTCAGGCCAATATAGGGCCAAAATATATTTTGCATTTCGCAACCGCAGTGTTTTGATAAAGAAGGTGTTTTGTAGCCGTTTCCATGTCTACTGCCTCTAAGCAACCTCGCATCCCCTTATTTTTTGCGATTGGCATTGGCCTGAGCTTACTAATGGCTGGGTTAAAAGCGTTAGCTGCTGGGTTGGCCGAAGCCTACCTTTACTCTGTGCCGTGGCTAGGCGGTTTTTTGCGCAGCATTGAGCTAGTCGAGATTTCCAATATCTTGATCTTTGCCCTTTTGAGTGCAGGTATTGGAGCCGCTACCCTGCTTCTGCCGCGTCAGTGGAATCCTTGGGCCAGAGCTGCCTTACTGATTGTCGTCAGTCCCTTCGTGTTTAGCGCCAGCTACTGGACGCAGCAGCACCTGTGGATTCAGCAAGTTGCCGAGCGAGCTAACATCTCTTACCGTGAAGCGCGCGGAATTACCGATAATTTTTTGCAGCGAGACACTGGCAGCAGCGGCTTTTGGGGCTTTTATGCCTACAGCACTGAAGTCAGTGAGCTACCCACTGATCGCGATCGCCTAGAATCCGCAAACGCGAGCAGTCCTAGTCAGGCATTGGTTCAAGAGCTGACGAGCTATAACGATCCTAGAGCGGATTTGGCCGCTGCGATCTTTAGCCGGGTTGGCTGGTTTATTCGGCTGATGTACATGAGCATTGCTGGGCTCACGGGCTTAATTTACTACAGTCAAGGGCGCGACTGGGCTGAGGCCAAGCGCCTAGCTAACGACGAGAAACTGCCAAAAAGTTCGCCGAAAAATTCGCCCATGCGGCCCCGGCCACCGTCTAAAGGCTCTTAGAGTCAAGCTTCTGAGAGAAGATCGCCGATCTAAACCTATTCCAAGCTCACCTTATGGCAGCGCCTTCACCCTCTCTATCAGCCATTATTTTAGCCGGTGGGCACAGCCGCCGAATGGG
>JBGTNW010000326.1:0-18467 GCA_041742865.1 Phormidesmis sp. | reverse complement strand
TGGTGCAACAAAGCCTCCACTAGCTATCCTTAGCAAACACCTGAGCAGGTTCGTAACAAGTGCGGGTGTATACCCCTTCGTCATCTTGGAAAAAAGCAATCTCCTTCCTAGGCTTGAAGCGGGCGTAGCCGAGAAGAATGCCCCCAATCACAACTAGAGACAGCACTCCATCGTGTTCTGGAATAGTAGCCGGCTTAATTTGCTCACCTACTAAAACGGGTGTAAGACTAGGCGGACGATAAAACATCGTCTTCTGCTCAAAAGCGTAGGCTAGTCCAAGCAGCTTACCTTCATCATAAGGTCGCCCTGTAAACGAAAGCGTCATCGGTAGTCCCTGATCGCCAAAGCCTAGAGGCACCATGACATCTGGAAGTCCTGTCGAGCTAGACAGCAACGCCTGACGGGGAGGGCTTCCTGGCAGGCTCACAAAGGTTGGATCGCTCACGCCAAGAGCAGGCCGCGCAAAGGTATTTACGGTTGGAAACATAAACGTGTCCAGCCCTAAGGAATCCAGAGTATCGATCAGGGTTCCTCTTAGAAAATCATTCAGTTCTTCACCAATGCGAATATACTCGGGATCGTCAGGACTGCCCACTAAGGCAGACCGCCGGAGCGTTCCTAGAACTCGTGATGGAGTATCAGAATCTGCAATTTCAGGAGATTCCAAAACGGCAATCAGCTCCTCCAAGGTCTTTGGATATTCAGGGGACAGGGTGCGAAGATACGCCTCTAGATAAAGTTCTTGCTCCACAGAAGTTGCTGTGCCATAGATGCCGCTATTGATGGAGAGAAATTCGCTATCAAAGGTTACCTCAACGATCTCAGCCCCTAGTCCTTTTACAATTTCAATCGCCTCATTGACCAGTCGAGTAATCTCGGGATCAACGCCGTTTTCATCGCCGATATAATTGGTGACTAAACCAAGTCTTGCCCCTGAGAATGCGTTGGGATCTAGGAACTGGGTGTAATCGTTAAAGAATTTGTCTAGCTCAATAGGCGGAGGGGCAATGGGGGTCATGATGCCAGGATTGTTTGGATCAAACTCAGCCATGACGCCTAGGGCGATCGCAACATCTTCTACAGAGCGCCCCATCGGTCCAATCATATCCCTAGATAAAACAAAAGGAATGATGCCGTCCAGACTCAACAAGCCGCGAGTCGGGCGAACGCACACTAACCCTTGAAACGCACAGGGCGTTCGCAGGGAACCTCCGGTATCGCTGCCAGTTGCCAGTGTGGAAAAGTTGGCAGCGATGGCAGCACCAGAACCACCACTAGAGCCAGCCGCGGCTCGTAGAGTATTGTAGGGATTGAGAGTTTGTCCTGTAATTGAGTTATACCCGGAGCCAGAAATCGCAAATTCATCAGTTGCGGCCTTGCCGAAAATGATAGCTCCCGCGTCTCTCAGCCTGGCAACAACAAAGGCATCATCAGGGGGAATTGAGCCAATCAGCGCCGCCGAACCGCCTGTCGTCGGCATATCAAAAGTGTCGTGATTGTCCTTAAAAAGGAACGGAATACCATGGAGAAGGCTTCTCGGGCCCGTAGTTTTTCTTTCCAGATCAAGCTCCCTAGCAATTTCCAGAGCATTGACATTAGTGGTGAAAATGGCATTAACACTAGGCCCAGAAGTGTCATAGGCTTCGATTCTATTCAAGTAAAGCTGCACTAACTCTTCTGAAGTGAGAACACCAGTATCGAAAGCATTATTGATGTCCCTTACTGTGGCGCTTTGAAGATTGAAGGTGACAGCCAAAGCGGCTTTTGCATCGGAGAAAACAAGCGATACTAAAGCAATAGCAACGCTTCCATAGACTTTCAGCATAAGGTACCTTTGATTACCAGGAATAAATACTCACTGATAATGTCATGGCGTACTCGGAACCTGATGTTCATTGCAAACACTTTTATATTATTTGTTATATTTACAAATGAACCCTTTAGGGAGTCGCAAAATAATAGCGTACCGTTATTCCCCTTCTCCCAGACTTGGGAGAAGGGGCTAGGGGATGAGGGCGTCGGTACATGATTTACGCGCGACTCCCTTATGCAGAATAGCCAGATCAATTTCTATGGAAATGCTTTAATCCCACGGTCTGCACTTTACGGTCTGCACTTTGAAGTGTCACACTCAGGTGTTAATCTTATAAGCCTCTGAATTCAGAGGTTCCAAAGCTTGGCAGTGCAATTGAACAAGGTGACATCGCCGCCGATGGCAAAAGCGTCTTGTCCCGTTTGTGATTTTGAAATCACAAAATCGTCACCCATTTTTAACGTGGCTTGATCGGCGGGGCTCGCCAAAGCGGGCATGCTGCTCACCCAAATCGCTAAGCCCAAGGCAAAAAGGCTAATAACCCACCATTTTAGCGGCTTCCATTCTAGAGATGACGAAGATCGTTTCATTGTTTGTAAGTGTCTTTTCCTATGGAGTCACTTTTTTAGGCAGTATTAGGAAATCAGGTGTTTGCGCGAAAAATCAAATCCCACTGCCGGAGACGGTGCAAGTCTACGGCTTAGTCTTCTTCCCAGCGTTCATGACTGAGCAAATCGATAATATGATCGCGCATCAAAAATTCACTATCTGCTAAGTCGATTTCAATGCATTCCCACTCGCGATCAGAAATGTATCGGCACAGGGCATAGATTGGCTCTTGGCGATTTATGCGCCCCTGCCTCACGAGTTCGCGTGCTTCATCGCGGAGCATATCGAGGTTATAGATGTTTTTGTAAGTTGTTGTGGTCATCGTCTTGGCCAAATGCAGCAGGAACAAGAGGCGCTTCCTGGATACTTTTTAGATTAAGACGCAATGTTGTGGAAATTGTGAGGAAAGTATGCTGACTTCAACCTTATCCGCGTTCAAAACTAGAGTTTTTTGTCGGGAAACTCAAGGTTTCAACTTAGACGTGGTTTATGTCAGCCGAGGGCTTTGTCTCTCTTTCCGGACCGGATGCGCGGTTTAACCTAAATCCCCAAATGGACTCTATAGGGCGACCAATGGCTGAGGGTAGCTAATTTATCGCTCCAACCGCTCCGGGCTCAATCCGCTCACTGCCGCCGAATAGATGTCGGTCGCACAGGCCGTAATCCAAATGCGCAGCCCCTTGTCAGGATCAGCCTGCTGGATTAGTTGGGGCAGAACATCGCGCGCTAAGATCTCCCAAGCTGCCCCATCTCTAAAAAAGCTAGTGACGGTAATCAGCAGATCGTTGCGCAGAGTATCGCGCTCTTCAGCAGAGTTTTCGAGATGCTCAATATAGCTACCTATCTGGGCGTATCCGCTAATTAGGCAGCGCCGATTGATCCGTCGGGTGAGCGTATTGGGCTTGTAGTGAGTAAAGTCAATGTTTTCGTGACGCTTTAAAAGGCTCACAATTTGCCGCAGTTGAGTCGGATTGAGCGGATCTGGCTGCGGCTGGCGTAGGTCTAATCTAATAATCCGCCCCGCGATCTTGCGGCCTCAGATGCAGATGCTGACCCTTGAGTACCAGATTTTGACCGGGCGGAATTAAAAAGATAGCATTGGGCGCTAGCCGCATATCTTCAGTCACTAGGCGCACGCTCATGGACGTACGCCGCTCTAAAAGCTCACTCATCAAGCTTTTGAAGTCGGGAGGGAGGTGCTAAATCACCACAAAAGCCACCCCGCTATCGGCGGGCATGTTCTCAAAAAATTCTTCTAAAGCGCGCAGCCCGCCTGCCGAGGCCCCAATGCCGACAATTGCAAAATCAGGCGCGATCGCAACCTCAAGCGCCGAATCAGCGGCTACTCTCAAATTATCCGGCTCATCTGCACGGATTATTTCAGCCGCACCAGTTATGGAGGTCTGCTCTCAGCGTGACTTCTAGATAGGTTTTATAAAATAGCACGAGCGAATGAACCATTTAAACCACACAACCAGCGGGAGATCGGACAGTTGAACTATCCGGTCTCCGCTGGTTGTCTGGACTGGCTAATATAGACTAATTTTGCGACCTAACTAGGGGGAAGCGCTATGACAAAATCAGTGAATCAATTCTATCGAACGGTGTTGCGATCGCCTGCCGTACTAATCGGCTTAATAAAATACAGCCCAATCAACTTCACCCCAATCGTCGCCACATGCGGCAGCTTGCGCAAGAGCTGAATCAGCTTCGGCCCGCCCGCCTGACTAATCTTGCTGATCGCCGCCGTCTGCTCCGTGCAGGCATCTAGCTCAGCAAAAAACTTAGGATTTTCCACATCCAACACAATCGGGAACAAACGACCCGCCGACTCATTCGTCTTTTTGATCACTTCAATATCGTACTCACGCGCATCTAGCCCTAGCGACGCATAAAAAGCCTTGCGCTGAATATCATTCAGATACATCGTGGCAAACACCGACAGCAAAAAGAAGCGGCACCACAACCGCGCTTTGAGATCATTCAAAAACTGCGGCTGAGACTTCATCATCGCGGCAAAAAAGTCGCCATGACGGTTTTCATCCTGACACCAGTTGTCAAAAAAGTTAAAAATTGGATAGATCGTATCGCCAGGATTCTGCTCTAAATGGCGGAAAATCGTGATGTAGCGCCAATAGCCAATTTTCTCAGATAGATAGGTAGCGTAGAAAATAAACTTAGGCTTAAAAAAGGTATAGCTTTTGCTCTTGGTCAAAAAGCCCAGGTCTAGCTGAAGGTCAAAATCGGACATCGCTTTATTTAAAAAGCCCGCATGTCGCGCTTCATCACGCGACATCAGATCAAAGCCTTCGGCCAAAATAGGATTGCGGCCCTTAAGCTTACGCGCTAGCTCTTTGTAAAGTAAAAAGCCAGAAAATTCAGCCGTGCAGGAGCGCTCTAAAAACTCCACAAACACCTGACGCCTTTCGCCTTGAATATGATCCCATGCGCCCTCGAACTGCTCATTGCGCACAAAGTGATGGCGATTGTAGTCTTCTTTGAATTCAGCAATAATAGCCTTCAGCTCAGCTTCATTGCTAGAGACATCCATATTGGCCATCTCCTCAAAATCGGTGGTATAAAACCGAGGAGTCAGGATGGTGTCCTTAGCCGGGGCTTTGATGCCGGGGCGAATTTCGTCGAACTGATTTGTGGGCGGGTTCGTTGGCTGATTCCGTTGGGGTTTCGTCGCTACCATTGCTTCCTTATACTCAACCTAAAATTCGCAGAAGTTATGAATATTAGTGTACCAAGGCTGAATCGTTGTAGGTGCGGTTTTTAAGAATTGAAACAATTTGAGTTGAGCTTGAGTGCAGTGAAAGCGCGTCAGCACCCAAAGCTGCTCTACCAGCAAGATCGCGCTACGGCATCCTATAAATCCGCTCTGGCAAATCCGTTCTGGATTCTTTCGGAAATAGCCGTGATAGGATCGCCTAGCCCCTAATTGCTGTAAAACTCCCCGCGAAACACAGTAGGCGAAAATAATTACCGCAATTCTTCTGATTGAGTAGCGTCAGCTTCCATAAAAGCTGTTTGACGAGGAAAGTGAAAAATAATTAAAGAAATTTGCTTAGGATGACGAGCAATCGTCTCCGTTGTGATGCCTAATATTGGTAGACCGCGAATAGTAGAATCGCCGTTGTGGGTTAAAATCAGCAAATCATCTGATCGAAGCTTTTGTAAGATACCCTGCACAAAATTGCCTCGAACTTCGTCTGTGGATACACCTGTAATTTCCGCAATATTTACGTTAGTCACGAATTTTTTAGAGGGGAATATCTGCAACAGACGCAGGGATGCGTTAAGCTGCTCCGCTAGAGTTTTAGCTAAGGCTAACGTTCGTAAGAACGTGACTGAGCTTAAGTCGGTTTCCAGAATCGGCAAAAATATTCGCTGGGTAGTTTGAATGGGATGATTAAAGCGAGTAATCAGTAACGGAATCTCACTACGACGAACAACATTGTCAATAGCACTACCAAAAAAGTTATCTCGATAGGTTGCAAATCCTTTCCAACCGCAAATAATTAAATTGGCATTGCGTTCAAAAGCCGTGCGGAGAATTCCCTTCTCAATGGAATCATCCAACCGGCCAATGGGCTCTACTTTAGCGACAACTGCATGAGCAATGGTTTCTGCTGTATCTAATAATTGTTGCTGCTGGGTTTTGGCAGATGGCGAGACCTCCCCCTGACGATCAACAATGATGTGAAGCGGCAGTAAAGTACCCTCAGTTACTTTGACCAGAATCAAGGCGAGTTGCAACAAATTAGCTTCCGTATCGGGATTTGAAACGGGTACAACAATCCGATAGCGAGGTAGTTGGTTGGGTTTCATCACAGCTGATTTTTGGCTGTCTTGGCTCGTTTTCTTGGCTCCTTCAGATTTCAATTTGTTCCCCCAACGATTTGTGACCCAAGGAGAAGCAATACAGGTGACTAAGATCATCGCAATCGTTCCATTCACGGTCGATTGATCTACCAACTCAATTTCATAGGCAACCGTAATCGCGGCCAACGTAGAAGCCGCTTGAGCTACCGATAATCCAAACATCGTCATGCTGCCAGCCAAGTTAAACTTAAATAACTTTCCTGAGCCTAAAGCTGGGATGAATTTGGCGAGAATGGCTACTAATATCATCACGACAGATATTAGTAAGGACTGACGCTCTTGTACTAGAATCCATGGGTTAACTAGCATTCCCACAGAAATTAGAAAAAAGGGTACGAATAGAGTATTGCCAATAAACTGAATCCGGTTCATTAAGGGGCTCAGTTGAGGAATCAATTGAGTAATTCCAATTCCTGCGAGGAATGCACCAATAATCGGTTCAATTTGGATTAGCTGAGCAACGTAAGAGGCAACAAATAACGTTGCAACCACAAATATAAATTCTGCCCCCTCATCCCGTCCAAATCGACGAAAAAACCACCCGCCGACTTTAGGAACTCCCCACAAAATAGCGAGGGTGTAAACAATTAAAGAGGGTATTAAAAACAGCCAAAAATTCAGCGTTAAATCACCTTGATGGGCTCTGACAACGACTGCTAATACCAATAAAGCTAATACGTTGGCAATTAGGGTTCCTCCCAAAGTTGTCGTCACCACAGGATTGCGCATTATTCCTAATTTACTCGCAACAGGTAACGCAAGAAGGGTATGGGAGGCGAAACAAGATGCAACCAAAATCGCGGCCAATAAGTTATAACCTAGCAGCATCATTGCGCCTGTGCCAATCGCCATCGGTACCGCAAAGGTGGCAAATCCAAAAATCAAAGCTTTATTAGCATTATGTTTTAAGTCGTCTAAACTGGTCTCTAATCCAGCCATAAACATTAGGAATAACAATCCCACTGTTCCCAATAAGACGATTGTGTTGTCTCTAGCTAAAATACCTAGCCCATTGGGGCCGATGATGACTCCGGCTATAATCAATCCCACAATGCCCGGCAAACGCAATCGCTCAAACAACAGGGGAGCAACCAACATAATTGCCATGATAATCAAAAAAACGGTCACAGGGTCTTGAATTGGGGCTGATAGACCCGAAAAATTGAACGTTTGCATTAATGGCTGCCAAATATTGCCAGAGATGATGCTAAGATTTTTCATTTTTGAATTTAGGAAATGAAATTGCTTTACTCGAGATACTATAGTCCACGTTTGTGATTTTTTTGTTCTGCCATGAGTCTCAATGAAACTATCGTTTCTTGCTTAAATTTAAGCTTGAGTGTTTAGCATTGGTATCAATGATTTTGGAAAGTTTAATCAGCCATTTTGTATGTTCAATATCTCTCAAATCAAACAATTATTGCCAAAAACTCACTTTTGAAACTCTTGAGCAATTGAGTAAGTATTAGTCTTGCAAAACTCAGACGTACCTGAAGTTAAAGCTTTTGGCAAGTGAATTTTAGAATAGAAATGATAGTACTCTAAGTAGCTTTTTATGGTTTTCCTCTCAACAAAATAGTGATATTCTTTCGGGGAGGAATATTGACTGAACCTAAAGCTAACTCTATTAAAAATACAGAAATTAAGCTGCAAACTAAAGTTGTTCTGCTTCTACTTCAGGCGTCTGCTTGGCTTCATAGGCGGCTAGCTCACGGGCCACTGCGGCTTGAATTTCTTCATGGCTAGCGATACCTTCGTAGGCATAGCGGTTATAGCTCCCGCGCTCTACAAGGGTTTTGAGATAAGTAACGCGATCTTCCGGATTGGGATGACTTGCGATCCAACTAGGCGATCTAGGGCTACCGTCTTCTAGGCTTTGCTGGTTGAGCGTAACCATGACGTTGTGTAACCCATCGGCGGCGTATCTGCCCGCTGCCAGAATTTGGGTGCCTACGATGTCGGCTTGGCGCTCCATCTGACGGGAGTAGCCGCTGAGAAAGATGTTATTAATCAAGCCGCCGTAGGGTAGGTACTGGGCGAGGCTGCTGCTGAGGTTGCCCTGGGTAGCAATTTGAAAGCCGTGAGAAAGAACGCTATGGGAAAGCTCGTGGGCAATCAGTCCGGCGAGTTCAGCTTCAGAATGCGTGTCGAGAATGGCCCCGGCATTGATGAAAATTTTGCCGCCAGGGAGCGCAAAGGCGTTGAGGCCCGAATCGAGAATGACAAAAAAATCGTAGTCGAGATCGCTACGACCGGTGACGGCTGCTAAGCGGCTGCCGATGCGGCGGACGTAACCTAATGCGTCTGAGTTTTGCAGCATTGGTAGCCGCTGTGTGACTAAGCTGGCATGTTGAGCGCCAATCGCATTTTCGCCCTGCAATAGCATTAGCCCCGACTGGGCGGCGGTAATCGGACCAAAAATGCTGCCGGTAAAAGCGTAGCCTAGTACGCCAGTGAAAATGTTCGCGATCGCACTATTATTAATCGCCGCGCGGGTCTGCCCCTGAAAGCGCTCTAGATTGGCTTGAGCGAGTTCGGCTTGAGCGGCGGCCGCAGGATGATCGCGGTTGAGTGCAACGAATTGACGAGAGGCAATAGCGGCTTCTAACCACTGCGATTGCGCCATCCGCAAATCCACCTGCGCCAAGATTAAATCAGGCTGAGCCGGGTACAGCGTCAGCGCCTGATCAAGTACCGCATTCGCTGCTGCTAGGCGATCAGCTGATTGCAGCACACTGGCATACAAAATATGCCCCTGAGTGAAGGCGGGATATTCTGAGGTGAGTAGCGAGAGGGCGATGAGCGTTTGCGGCGATCGCCCTGCCGCAATTCCCTGATTAGCTTCCCGCCAATACACCGCTGCCCCCGGCGACAGCAGCGCCTGATCGCTAAAAGGCTCCGGCAGCCGCCGTGCAAACTGAGCAGGCAACAGCCAAGTGTGATCTTTGGCCTGCCGGTAAAGCGCCTCAGCGCCCGCCACATCACCCGCCAAATAAGCGCTATCCCCTTGAATAAGCAGCTTCCGACGAATCCGCTCAGCTTCACTCACCCGAGGTTGCGCCGCTGGTTTTGCCGCCGGATCACTGTCTGGAGATTCAGCTTCTACTGATTCAGCTTCTACCGATTCAGCTTCTACTGGCTCGGCTTCTGCTATCCTCACTGCTGCGGTCTCTGTGGTCGGGCTCGCTGCTGGTGTTTGACCCAGAACCGGCAGCGGTCCCGACAGTCGAGCGCCCATCACTAAGACAATCAGCCCACTCATCACGGCTAGAAAAAGGAGTTTTAGGCGTTTCATCACAGATCTCATGAGCGTGGGATTGCAAGTTGAACGACAGTTAAGTTTGCGGGGATTGGCTTTTGGCTAAGACAGCTGCACTAAAGTGCACCTAAAGGAAGAGATCGGCATATACTAAAAAACGTAACCTTTCTTAAAGCAATGCTTATGAGTCCCGAAACCATAGAGGCCATTAAACCTTGGCTTAATTTTATTCACCCGCTGCTGATGTGGGGGATCTTGGCACTAACCCTTTATGCAGGCTACCTGGGCTACCAGTACCGACAAACTCGACTCGCTACCGGAGAAGAGAAAAAAGAGCTAATCAAGGGCAAATTTTTGGTGCGCCACCATCAAGCAGGCTCCATTTTACTAGCTGTGATGATCCTAGGCAGCTTAGGGGGCATGGCTTCTACCTATATTAACAATGGCAAACTCTTCTTTGGCTCACACCTGTTAGCAGGGCTAGGGATGATGGCCCTGATTGCAACGTCAGCATCACTCGTGCCTTTCATGCAAAAGGGAAATAACCCCGCCCGCTACACCCACATTGCGCTCAATACTATACTGGTGGGTCTATTTGGCTGGCAAGCGATTACCGGTGTACAAATTGTGCAAAAACTCCTAACCAACATGTTTGGTTGAGCAAAAGCCGCCCCAGAAATTTCTCCAGAAATTTCCCCAAAAGTTTCCTAAGAAAAAGGCAGACCCTAGGCTTCAACTAAGGTCTGCCTTTCGGCTATCTCACTGCTAATTCACGCTGAGCACTGTTAGTAGAGTGGCCCATCGCTGGATACCCGGTAAGGCGCTATCCATTTTGAGAAAAAGCGATGCTGGCAACGAAGATCTAACTCGATTTACAAATCAATCTAGACAAATTTAGAACCCCGTCGCTAAGGGCATTGACTCCAAACTAAGGCTCGAAGCAGTGGTCGGCTCCGCTGCCGTTAATGTACCCACATATTAAAAAAACTTGCTCAACGGCAAAAAAATATCGCGGCGTGCGGATGCATCCACACGCCGCGATTCAATTGGCCTGTTGCGCCGTAAAGGTTTCACATTAGCCGTCCACATAATCCTAAATGAAGTGATCAACCCATGCCTGATCAAAAAATACCTAGCATCAAACCGATCACGCCGCTGCGGAAAGTAGCGTTAGCAATTTTGTACCGTGAAGGCCAGTTCTTAATGCAGCTCCGAGATGACTTTCCTCATATTGTTCATCCTGGCATTTGGGGTTTTTTTGGAGGGCATATAGAGCCAGGCGAAAGTGCTCACACCAGCATTGTGAGAGAGCTGCAAGAGGAAATAGGCTACGCTCCACCCAAATTAGTGTTGTTTCGGCAAGAGCGCGATGCTCAGTCACAGCGCTATTACTATCACGGAGAGCTAGCGGTGCCGGTAGGCGAACTAAAGCTGAATGAGGGGCAAGATTTGGCCTTGTGCTCAGCGGCTGAAATTCGATTAGGAGAAAAACATTCGGCCAAGCTAGATGAGGTGCGATCAATTGGCAAACCTCATCAAAAAGTGCTTCTTGCTTTTATAAAAAGCAGCCTCATAAACCTTAAATCCATCCCTGAACGCTAGAATCACTGCACATCGTGGTAGTCCTAAAAGATGCGATCCTCCTTCCGCGCTTTGAAGTGTCACACTCAGGTATTAACGATAGATCCCTGTTTAGACGAGGCTTTCACAGCCGTGTAGTTCAAATAAAATAAATAACAGGAATTATCAATTAAGTCTTGCTATTGATAGTCTCGCCCGAGAAAATGGCAGTAATTCCTATTGCTTCGTTTAAATATTGAATATGCCAGTTGCAAGTGCGGAGTGTTGATTTTAATAAAATTTGCATGAATAAAAAGAATTGTTGATATGTTGATATGGGTAGATAGATGCTCTTCAACAATTCATTCGTCATGCTGAAGGGTGATGGCCCCGATTCCTCAGTGATTTTGCTCAATGAAGCAAGTAAAAGCGGATTCAAATAGGACACTGTAAGGTCGCATTTTGGAGATTACCCATCTTGAAGAATCTAACCTTTGCAACAATAGGAGCAACGATTGTCACACTTGGGCTCGGGAACGCAGCCTTGGCTGCGACCTTTAAAGTAATTGCAAGTAATTTGGATAATCCTAGGGGGTTAACCATCGGCCCAGGGGGTTCTCTTTATGTAACGGAAGCAGGGCAGGGTGGTGCAGGGCCATGCCTTCCCTCCCCCACGAATCCAACCGCATCCGTTTGCTACGGACCGACAGGCGCACTTACCCGGATTGAAAATGGCACAGTGACAAGAGTCGTAACTGGATTGCCATCATTAGCGGCACCCGATGGGAGTGAAGCAACCGGTGCCCATGATGTTGCTTTTGATGCGGCTGGGCAACCTTATATTCTCATTGGGCTTGGGAGTAATCCTGCTGCTCGGAGTACTTTGGGAATACCAGAGTTCGGACAATTGCTGAAAATTAATGCCCTCAATGGTGGCTCTGATTGGACTGCAATCGCGGACGTTTCAGCCTTTGAGCAAGCTAAAAATCCGGATGGGGGTGACGTAGATTCTAACCCTTACAGCTTTGTCATTCAAAATAATATTGCTTATGTGGCTGATGCGGGTGCTAACGCTCTGTTAACGGCTGATCTTGATACTGGGAACGTTGATCTAGCGTCAGTTTTTGGTACTCGTCTGATGCCTAACCCATTTGGAGGGCCTAATATTCCGATGGAGTCTGTACCCAATGCAGTGGCTAGCGGGTCTGATGACACGCTCTATATCGGTGAATTGACCGGATTTCCATTTCCAGTAGGGGGTGCGCGAGTCTATCGCATTGCCAATGGTATTCCTGAGATTTTTGCCGAGGGCTTTACCAACATCATCGATTTGGATTTTGATCCCAATGGCAATTTGTATGTTTTGGAATATGCCACTAATGGCATACTGTCTGGTGACCCCACAGGTGCATTAACTCGCCTCAGCCCAGATGGAGCACGCACGACCCTTTTGCAAGAGGGATTGTTTGCACCCACTTCATTTACATTGGGAGATAATGGGGATATTTTTATAGCAAACCGAGGAACTGCTGCAGGCCAAGGAGAAGTTATTCGATTCAATTCCAATGGTTCTCAGTCGGTTCCTGAACCTTCAAGCTGGATTGGATTGCTGGCGATCGCTCTTACAGGAACATTCTTGAAAGTGACTCGACGCTAGGCGTTAGGGAGTCGCAAAATAATAGCGTACCGGCTTGCCCTCTCCTCTATTTGAACACGAAAGCAATAAGGTCGCGTTAGTCGATTTCGTTAAAGTATTGCTAGAAGAGCTGAATATCAACTATGCGGTGTCAGCTTCTACGACACTGAAGCGCCAAGATTTGGGCAAGGGCATAGAGCCGGACGATTCGTTTTATATCCAAAACGTTGCACACGTACTCGGCAAAAAGAGAATTAATCTCAGTGTTGATCTGCCGCCTGATCTGGCTATTGAAATAGACCTTACTTCTAAAACAGAGATAGGGGTATATGAGGCGCTTGGTATTCCTGAGCTATGGCGTTTTGATAGTGGTCACTTACGAATAGACGTTTTGCAAGAACGTAAGTATATTCAAGTTGAAGAGAGTCCGATTTTCCCTGGTTGGCCGGTGGTCGATTTGGTTGAAAAATATGTGGCTCGTGCGCGTGAAGTGGGTCAGGGAATAGCTATTCGGGAATTGCGGGAGGAGGTGCGATCGCAAAGCCTTCCAAAGGAATCGCATCTACCCCACTCATAACCCTCTCTACGCTGCAAAAAAGTCTGAAAGATGAATCTTTTCGCAGCGCTTATAGCAATCCTCGATAGCGAATGAACATCAGAATAGCGGCCCAAGAGCCCAGGGCTACTTTGATCGCGACAAGAACGTTGAGTAAAGGAATCCAGCCGCCGCTGAGCAGGGTGCCAAGTTCTCTAGCAGGCAAATCGATACCGACTAAAGAGAGCACGGCTAAGATAATAAAAATCAGCACCGAAACTTTTTCCCAAGCCGAAGCGTGCCAGCGTTGATAGAGGGCCTCCATCCGCTCGATTGAGGCGGTAATTGCCACTAGGCCAATGGCCGTGCCACCAGCGACTCCGGCAGCAAATCCACCGCCAGGGCTGAGATGCCCTCGGATAGCTAGCTCCACACTTACCAGAGCCGCAATGGTTGCGCCTAATCGAGCCAGAACCACTGAAGGATGATCTGTAAACTGATAGACAGTCGGAGCAGGGCGTTCATTCGCCAGCAGGAAACGGACGCCCATAATCGCAATCGTGAAAACGACTACCTCAAAAATAGTGTCATAAAGGCGGTTTCTAAAAATGATGCCAGATACCGCGTTCGGGATATGACTTTCTCGCACAATGGTGTCGAAAGCCGTTGTGATCATCAAGGAATTAGTTGAAAATGCCGATGGATCGCCATACAACAGTATTTTTATTGGTATTGCTATCCCGGCAACGATATATAGCCATTTTATGGAAGCTTTCATGAGCGTTCTTCCTGCAAGTTTTGATCGGATGTTCGATCTGATAGGCGTTGATCTAGCGGGCGGCTCAAGTCGAGATACGTGAGATTGGTTATGGTAGAAAAGCCAGCCGTTTTAAGGATGCTGTAGAGCGCTTTTACGCGAGTTTTTAGGGAGTGGTTCGAGTCGTAGGTGGCATGAATCTCTTTTGTGATGAGAGCGGTTTGCAAATCAGCAGCGTTGGTGTAGGTGACGAGTTCTAGGCGCATGTGACGCGCTTTGAGGGCTGCGCGTAAAGCGGCGATGAGCGGTGATTCTAGACTAGGTTCTGGGCTAGGTTCTGGGCCGAGGTCTAAAATGCCCAAGCGCATACTCATCGATGAGCGTACGGCGATCGCATAGAGAGTAATCGAGAGCAGTGTGCCGACTAACGCTTCGGTTAGGGCGACATCGGCAGCGCCAAAGAGCGTGTAAACTAAAGCGGCGATCGCTCCCAAAATCCCTCTCATTACGAGCGCCTGATAGGGATTCGTCTGCAACACCACCAAGGCGGCTGTGAGCGGCAGCAGCAAGGTAATCGGGATAATGTAAAAATTCTCACCCAGCAAGCCTTCAAAGAACAAGCCTTCAGAGAACAAGCCTTCAGAAAATAGATCTTTAGAAATAAAATAGTCAGCCATCTCGTTCTCCGTCTGGTGTGCTTACTGGTGTGCTTAGCTCGCCAGAATCACTCGCGCAATAAGCCAGCACATACCCTAGCACCGTATTCCACATCGCTAGCGAGATCAGCGCCAAAACCAACAGCGGCCACTCTTGCGGAATTTGCAGTAAAAGTCCGACAACAATGGCCATGGAGCCCAGCGTATCAGCCACCGATAGGCCGTGCAGCTTGAATAGAACAGAACGATCGCCGATCACCGGCCAAGTGCCCCAGAACCAAAAAACAATCCCTACTACCCAACAAACAGAGCTCAAAACCGTACTCAATCCAGTGCTTAATCCATCACTCATAATCGGTTCATCCGCCGCATAACATGGGCTAACAGCATTAGAGAAGCATTGCCTAAACTCAGAATAAGCACCCCCACCACCCCAATCATCCAATCGTCACGGAGCACCGCAATCACTAAAATCATGATCGATGTTTTAGTCTCAATGCTGGCAAAAGCTAACATTCTTTGCCAGATATCTTCATCTTGACAGGCTTTATAAATCGGTATTAGCAGCGCTATAAACATCGCCATCAGTAACCAGTTCATCGTCTTCGCCTCCGCTTAACTCGTTTGACTCGCTTGATGCGATGTACTTCCTGCAAGCCATCGGGGCGATGCCTCACCAAAATTGTCTTGGGCGTGAACGTGATTAAAAAGGTATCCAAAAAGATTAAGCTAGGAGTTTTTCTAGCCTGGGTGGGCTCTAGAATAATTTCTGCTTGGGTATGAGGATGTAGCATTATGTCGAACGCTTCGTAGTACGCTCTGGGAATGGCGACAATAATCTTCCAAAAGATGTGCAGCCAATCTTTGATCACATCGGGTGCGGGGTATGATACCGGGTCAAACTTAGGCAATAGCAGCGAGACGATAATCCCAATGACAATGTTGGCCCAACTCAAATCAGCCGTTATTAGAAACCACAGGCTCAATCGCGGCAGTAGATCTCGGTAAGCGATCATCTGGCAATTCCTCCCAAAGACAGCCAAAACAGTACAATCAGCATTAGGCTCATGCCGCCAATTAAATGATCAAATTCTTCAGCGACGCGCGGCAGCTTAATCAAGAGCTTTTGAAAGAGCAGGAGATACGCTAACCAACCCACGCCGATAGTCAAGAGCAGTTTGACAATGTTGGCTAGCGTATAGGCTTCGTAGTAAAAGCCATTAGCCAACACAAGCGATCCTAGTAACACTCCCATTGCTGACCAAAAACCAGCTGTTAGCGTTATTTCTAGGTTCTGCTTATCTGTTTCCTTAAGAGTTTTCTCAAGGGTTTTCTCAAGGGTTTTCTCAGGGGTTTTCTCAAGACTCTCTTCAAATTTATCCGGGCGCGCGTGCGGTAAAAAAATAAACTGAGCAAACGCAATCACCGTTCCGAGTGCGGCTAGATTCATGGCAATCACCTGCCAAGGCACCAGGTTTTTACTGGTCAATACTTTGGCGGCAAAGCCGGAGAGCAAGGGAAAGCCAGAGATAGAAAAGCTCGCGATCACCAATACTATCCAAATCGAGGTCGGCAGCGGCGATTGCTTCAGCACGTTCATATTCCGGCTCGGCAAATTACCGACAATTAGAAAAAGAGCTGCCTTGACCAACCCATGCGTTAGCGCATAAAAGCCCCCAACAGCGGGCGCAGCCAGAATAAAACCCAGCTGAGAAACCGTGGAAAAGGCCAGAATACGCTTAGCATCTTGCGCTAGCACCGCGTAGCTAACGCCAAATAAAGCGGTCGCCATGCCAAATAAACGCACAATGGGATCGATTTCGGGCATCAGCAACGCCAAGCGCAGCAGCGGAAACACCCCGGCTTTGACCACGACGCCTGAAAGTAGCGCCGAGACGGGCGATTCGGCTTCAGCGTGGGTGAGCGGCAGCCATAGCCCCGAGACAAAAACGCCGCCTTTGGTGAGTAAGCCCAGAAAGATAAGGGCAATAGCCTCCACCGGCGCTTGCGACAACCCCGCATAGGCAAACGAATTACTGGCCTGATAGACCCAAACTGCCCCAATCAAATAGAACAACATGGCCGTATTACTGACAAACAAGTAGCGCAAAGCCACCCAAATTGAGCGATCGCTGCGCGGGTAGGCAATCAGCAAAAAAGCCGCAATGCCAATGACTTCCAAGGCGACATACAGACTGATAAAGTCTGCGCAAACAAATACCGCATTGACGCTGCCATGCAAAATAATGACTTGAGTATAGAAAAAAGCCGTCCGACTACTGGGCCAGCAATAAAGCACCACCGCCGCTGTCACCAGCGCATTGGTCAGCACAAAAAAGCCGCTGAGCGAATCGCTCACCAGCGTTACGCCAAAGCTATCTAACAACTCAATCGTCAGCGGTGTGGGCGCTAGAATTTGCCATAGCCCATGGGCCAAAGACCCTAGTGAGACAAAAAGCGCTAATATCCGGGCCCATTTAGGAAACAGATAAACGCTAAACCCCACGAACAGCGGCAGTGCTATCCACAATAACGTCAGCACATTCATGACATATGGTTTGGCAGGACAGGGTTTTTCTCGATATTTTTTTCAATATCGCGGCACTCGAGCGTCGGATAATCTCGCGAGAGCTTCATTGCCCCCACTAGCATCAATGCCTGAATAGAAAACCCAATCACAATTGCGGTTAAAATCACGGCTTGAGGAACCGGATCAGCGTAGGCCGCTAGCTTCCGATCAGCGATCTCAAAACTAGCGGCAATCGGCGTCTTCAAGCCACCTCTAGCGGCAACCAGCACATACAGAGCAATCACCCCGGTGCTCATCACATCCATAGAGATGATTTTCATCATCAGATTCTTTTTTAAGATAATGCCAAAAAAGCCGCCCATAACGGTCGCAAAAATGCAGGCTTCTAAAAACACCATAGCTATGCTCAAACTCGCTTAACAACAATGATACGTGAGTCGAGCTAGGGGCGATCGCTCATGCTTTGCAGGCCGCTGAGAAATCCGACCACCATCACCCCCACCTCAAACGTCCTAGCTAACCGATGCCGATGCCCCAAAATCTAGCGATTGCCCAGCGAACTGTTCATTGCCTCGTTCATCGAGTGTCGGTGACACAGCCCCAGCTGCATACTTCAAAGCTTCAGCTCTATCCATAAACAGATGGTGAGGCGGCAACAGGCTCAGAACTTTCAGATTTTCTAAGCGGCGCTTGGTCTGCCCGGCTGCACCGACGATAAACACCTGTCGGCCCTTCTCAATGGCCTCTTTCACGGCGCTTTCAATTGCCAAAGAAGCGGTGACCCCCAAGTGCGGGACTCCGCTGAGATCAAACACAACGGCATCGCAGTCTTTGATGGCATTATGTTCACGCGCTATAGCCTTGGCCACACCAAAGATCATCGGCCCGCCCAAGCAAAACAGCAATACCCGGCCACCCGCCTGATCGAGCGATCGCTTTTCATCCGCACTGAGCAACACCGCATCGTCAGAATCCGTGATCGTTTTCACAGACTTAGACTGCAGCGAACTCATCCGCTCAATCGTCAAAATATTAGCAATAAAAACGCCAATACCAACCGCCGCAATCAAATCCACCAGCACCGTCAGCGCAATCACCAAATACATAATCAACGCCCCTTTCAGCGACACCTGATGCGCCCGCTTCAAAAAGCTCCAGTCAATAATGTCAATTCCGACCTTCAGCGCAATTCCGGCTAACACCGCCAGCGGAATGGTTGCCGCC
>JBGTNW010000325.1:0-42893 GCA_041742865.1 Phormidesmis sp. | reverse complement strand
AAACATATTGGCTTTAACGGGCATTTCGGGCAGCATTTGCTGGCCTAAATTGCGTAGACCCGTACCACCATCAAAAATCAAGCGCTCGCCACCGACATTCATTTCAATGCAAGCCGTATTGCCGCCGTATCGAACCGTTTGGGATCCGGGACAAGCGACACTTCCTCGAACACCCCAAAAGCATATCGAAAACTGACCTAGATGATCTGACATGGGCATTACATGAATGATTTAGAGGAATGACGATCTCAAAGATCTATTGTTCTAAGGATCTTTTGGTTTTAGTGTGATTGTGACTAGCTCTTTTCACGAAACATAGAGAGCTACAAGAGATACCTTAAACAGGTTCTAGAGCTGATCTGGCAAAAATGTCAGAAAACCTGGCGCGCTCTGATTGCAGAATGCCCAAGCTAGGTGGAAGTTTCGTTATTAATTGATTTTATTTGCTGTTTTACTCAACAAATTTTAGTGGGGGTCGGTGATATTGACTGAAAAAGGCAGCAAAAAGTGCGCCAAAGCGATGATGGCGTTAGGGCTTTTGGGCGGCAGCGGCCTGCTTAAGGGCAGATTCGCTATTAGCGCGATAGGATTTAGCCCGGTCTTGCGCAATGCTAGACTGCGCGTTGCTTGTCGGAACGTCGATCATTAAATCGGAGGCGCGCTGCCACCGGGCGGCCAGATCTAGCCATTCAGCAGCAGTGCTAGCCGTTTGACCGTCAATGCCTGCTTGCTCGGCGATGCGGACAGCTTCTGTAAAGGCGTCGACTACCGCTGTATCGGCGCTGCTATTAGGGGCGATTGAGGGGGGCGAACTAGAGACAATGGCTGTAGAGGGCGTGGTATCGGCGGTGCGATCACCTGCAATCAGATTAGGATCACCATCAGTACCGCTACTTGAATTGATATCGGAATTAGACTGGCCAGCGGGCGCAGTCCCTGCTGAGGGTATCTCAGCATAATTGCTCTCAGCAACTTTTTGGACTTCTTGAATTTGATTGAGATCTTCTCTAAAAAGCCAGCCTGTTCCTACAATCAACAGGCTCAAACCAATCCCTGCAAAAATTTTGCTAGCGAGCGAACTGCGGTTAGGTGGCGGCTGGGTGATATCGGTAAAGAGCGGGCCACCGGGTTTGAGATGGCGATCGCGAATCCACCGCTGTACAAAGAAAGGCCGCTTCAAGGTAATCACTTCCACCCACAGTAAGGCTTTTTGCGGATCGCGATTGATTTCTTCGAGCCACAGCAGCTGATCTTCTTTGACAATGCGGCTATTGATTTTGACTCGCCTAACTCGATGCGGGCTGATCGCTTCTAGCTCCTGGCGAACCCGCGAAACCACTGCGGCTTGGTCTAATTGCTCAGGCGTTGACGCTTCACAGAGCAGTTGCAGCATGCCATCGGCAATCACTGCACGGGTAC
Organism: Phormidesmis sp.; assembly: GCA_041742865.1. Classification (GTDB taxonomy): domain Bacteria; phylum Cyanobacteriota; class Cyanobacteriia; order Phormidesmidales; family Phormidesmidaceae; genus Phormidesmis. The sequence continues at coordinate 41,474 of JBGTNW010000325.1, read as the reverse complement.
GGATGCCCATATCGGCGAGACGCTCGTTCAGCACTTGAATAATGGCAGCAATGCTACCTTGGCGGGCTTGACCGAAGGTTTCATTGGCAAAGTTGGTCATGCTAGCTCCTTCAGGCCACAGCAGGAACTGGGTGCTTTTATGAAAGTTATTTCGCTGAGGAAAGCAAATTCCTCACACGCGAGCTGGAGGATCTTGACGAATGCTATAAAGAATACCTGAAAGTGGGTCAGGGCGTTTGCGTAGGGTAATTGACAGCTCTCGGTATTGGGTTATACGCTACTCGGCTAGATGAAGTCACGTTGGGAGATGCGCACAATCGTTAAACCGGTGGATGTGCCAGTATTCTGGGTTGAAGCGATCATGCGTGAGCATCCGGGTAGATTTGGCCGCTAGCCAAAATTCAAACATGGCGGTGGGGGCGATGGGGATTTTCCAAGTGCGATCGCAGCCCAACATCACCGCAATAATTTGCTGCAAAATGCCTTCATGCGCCACTACCCACACCCTATTTCCTAAAGAATGAACCTGAAAAATATGATTGACCCAGGCTTGAGCTCTTGATCTGGCCGCACTCAGTGACTCTGCTTCAGGCACCGGTTGCCATGTCAAAGCGGTCATGAGCTGAGCACATAGATCTGGATATTGCGTCTGCGCCTGCGTCCAAGTCAGCCCCTGAAAAACGCCCGGATGCATTTCTTTAAGAGCATCATCAGCGCAATACTGAATGGGGTAACCCACTTGCGCGAGGGCCGTGGCGATCGCTTCGGTGGTTTGCCTTGCCCGTAATAGCGGGCTGCTGTAAAGGTGGCTAGGTCGATGACCAATAGCGAGTAGTCTATGACTCAAACGCTGAGCCTGCTGCTGCCCTTGCTCAGAAAGGGCCGTTGAGGTGTGCCCTTCCATTTCGCCTCGTAAGTTGCCCAATGACTGGGCATGACGCATCAGCAGAATTTTGAGATAGGCCACTTCATCTTAGATTTGGGTAAGTTTTAGATCATACGAATCAGCTAGTCGCTCAAGCAAGTCGTGAGTATCTGTAATTAGATTCGGATCGAGTAGCGAACTAAGCGTTTACAATACAGCCATCCCGATTTACGCGAACTAACGCGAAACTGACATGCTGCTAAAGTCCACCACCCGCCACGTTTTGATATACGCGGCAACAGTCGAAAAAAACGAGCTGGTGCCTAGCGAAAATCAGCTTACGCTAGACATCGATCCAGAGAACGAGTTTGTTTGGGATGAGGCTGCTCTGCAGAAGGTGTATCGCGAGTTTGACCGACTAGTCGAGGACTATCAGCAAGAAGCACTCACAGATTATAATTTACGGCGAATTGGCTCTGATTTAGAGCATTTTGTCCGCGCCCTGCTACAGTCGGGTGAGATTAGCTATAACCTAGAGAGCCGAGTGCTTAACTACAGTATGGGGTTGCCTCGGGTTGAATCTGCTGCTGAGTGAGCAAATTGAACTGGCTGATTGAACTGGGCTGATTGAACTGGGCTGAAGCTGTTAGCGTGATTACTTGTCCCAATCCTAATTGTAAGACGATTAACCCTGAGGGGGCACATGCCTGTCAGTCGTGTTGTTCTGCACTGCCGCATTACTATTTGTGGGGGCTTGGCGATGCTTTGGCAACGCTCAGGCCGGGCCAAATGGTTAATCAACGCTATGTACTGAAGCGGGATCGCATCTTTTTAGATACCAAACCAGGGCTAGCTCCTGATTCGCTGCCAGAGCTACCCGGTTTTTTGCTCCCTTATCTTCATCTGTCGGCCTATCCGCTGCATGTCCCGCGTGTGTACGCCATTCTCCGCGCTTCAGGCGCTGAACTAGACGTTAAGCGAGCCAATCAGCTCGAAGATCGGCTCAAAGATGAGTACGTGCTGATGCTAGAGTCCAGTGCCTTGGCGATCGCCGCTCAGCCCTCTCAATCCGCTACTTCTCAATCCGCTACTTCTCAATCCGCTGCTGAAGTTCCTGAGCTTTTACCTACACTCAGTAGTTGCTGGTCGGCAGCGCCGCCGCTGAGACAACTCAATTGGCTATGGCAAATTGCTCAAGTTTGGGACGCTTTTTATGCCGAGCAGGTAACCCTGAGCTTGCTAGACAATGCGCTTTTGCGCGTAGATGGATCACTGCTGCGCTTGCTGGCACTATCGGACGCTCAATCGCCATTGCCACCGTCAACCCTAATCGATCTAGCCAGATCTTGGCAGCCTTTGGTAGAGTCCGCCCATCCGGCTGTGCGACCTTTTTTAGAGCGGCTATGTGAGCAGTTAGAGCGACAGCAAATCAGCGCCGAACAGCTCAGTGAGCAGTTAGCTCAGGCGATGACAGTCTGCGCCCAAGAGCAAGGGGTGCGCTATGACTTAGCGACCTATACCGACCAAGGGCCGACTCGCAAGCGCAATGAAGACGCTTGCTACCCGGCCAGTGGCACCCATCAGGGATTAACCAGTGAGGAGACGAGGCAAACCCCACAGCTTCTGATTGTCTGTGATGGCATTGGGGGTCACCAGGGCGGGGATGTGGCTTCTAAGCTGGCGATTTCGACGATTGAAGCGCGTCTATTGCCGCTGCTGGTCGATGATCAGCCTGAGCTCAGTGCGACCGAGCTGATTTTGTCAATAGAGTCGGCAATTTGCGCAGCAAATGATGAAATTTCGGCACAAAATGATCGCCATCAGCGACAGGCGCGCGATCGCATGGGGACTACCCTAGTCATGGCGCTGATCAAGGGCGCGGATGTGTATATTGCTCACTTAGGTGATAGCCGCGCTTATCGCATCGGGGCCAACAACTGTCAGCAGGTGACGTTAGACGATGACGTGGCTTCGCGGCAGGTGCGACTAGGTGGCAGCTTGTACCGAGAGGTGCTGATGCAGCCCGGCTCAGGATCTTTGATTCAGGCGCTGGGGATGGGCTCGTCACAGTCTTTGCGGCCTACGGTACAGCGGTTTGTAATCGACGAAAGCTGTATGTTTTTGCTGTGTTCGGATGGGCTGAGTGATGGCGATCGCGTCGAGCAGTTTTGGCCTTCAGTGCTATGGCCATTGGTCCTTGAAAGCGGCTCAGTTGCCGAAGTGGGCAAGCAATTAGTGGATTTGGCTAACAAGTACAACGGTCACGATAACGTCACCGTCGGATTGTTGAATGCTCAAGTCGTCAGAGTCTCTGATCGAATAGTTCCCAGAGTGCTTTCTAGAGAATTGCCCCAGAGCAATTCCGGGGCCAGTTCTTTGGAAAGCACTCTAGCAGATGCCTCACCCAAACATAATCAAACGGGCAATGCCAGTGCTCCACTGTCAGCCGCGCCGATCCAAACCCGCGCCCAAACAAAATTAATGACGGTTAAAGGAGACAGCCAGATCTCTCCTAAGACCAGTAATAAGACCAGTAAATTGCCAATCACGCTGGCCGCTTTAGCCATCATGGCAGCGATCGGCACGGCTCTTTATCTACTGGTCCCTATTATTCTGAGCGACCGATTTAGCCCTTCCGTCGAAGACGGCGCTAGCTCATCGCCTGCCGACACAGCAGCGCCCAATGCTTCCACTGGCGTAGACCCAGTAACCGGCACAAGTCCCTCGCCAGCTCAATTGACGCTAGGTTCTTATGCCCGGATACAGCGCTCAGATAATAGCCTAGCGCTATACCTCAGCCCAGTTGCTGGCAGAGCGAGTGATCCCAATGTCATCACTGGCAGCATTCCAACGGGCAGCATTGTTCAAGTCATTAGCAAACAAACGACCGATGACCAGTCCGAGTGGGTACAAGTCAAGCTGTGCTCCATTCCTTCCGGTGCGAATGTGACCGATGCGCCTGCTGAAACCGACTTAGCAGAGACCGGTTCAGGCCCAGCAGACAATAGCGCCAGCACAGCGTTGAATCAGCCAGAATCAGTTCAAACCGAGCAGCCGCTAATCTTACCGCCAGGGAGTGAAGGTTGGGTAGTGGAATCTAGGATGGCCAATGTTTCAGAGAGCATTCAAGATTTGCAGCCGACTCAGAAAGGACGCTGTGGCAGTTAATGGCTGAGAAAACGTCTTTATGCTTGTGGTTGGCCATCGATAGCCTGTTAGCGCAGCGCGATCGCTTCGCTATATGGGTACTCAGAGCCCCCCATCCTAGCGGCCACGTACATTACGACTGTGACTGGAGCCCTCAACTAGCCCAAGCTTGGCAGCAGTGGCAATCTATGTTTTCGCTGCGAGGTCTGCCCCAAGTTCCACATATTCCATCGGCCTACATCCCTCAGTTTGTATTAGAAGATGTGAGCGCAGCACCCGCAGAAACCGAGGCTCAGCCCACTAGCTACAGTAGCCGCTACATGCAAAATTTAGGCGTGAACTTATGGCAGTGGCTGTTTGCAGGCCCTATTGTCAGCAGCTTTGAGCGGGCTCAAGGTATCGCCATTGGGCAAGATCAGCCCCTGCGGCTGCGCTTAGAAATCCGCGATCCTGACCTGATTGCGCTGCCTTGGGAGATTATGCAGCCTCAGCTCGGTAGCCGAGCTCTATCGCTGAATCGAAAAATTTTGCTCAGCCGCACTAGCAGCGATGTAGATAAGCTAGAGGCGGTGACGCTAGATCAGTCACTGAAAATTTTGCTCGTAATTGGTAAAGATAGTCCGCATCCAAGGCAGTCATTTACGCCCGAAGAATCCCCCAAAGAAATCTCCAAAGAAAAAACTGAAGAAAGGGCAAGCCACACTCCAGAAGAGAGCCCAGATAGCTTAGGCCATGGCGGAATGTTACAGCTAGGTCAAGAGGCTGCTTTGCTAAAAAAGATTCTAGAGCAAAGCAGCGACTTGAGTATGCGGCCAGCGGCCAGGCGAAAGGTGGATGTGCTGCTTCAGCCTAGTGCCGCAAAGCTTAGTCGGGTGCTAGAAACAGGCGATTACAACGTATTTTTTTATTCCGGGCATGGCGTGCCAGGATCTGATGGCGGCTTTTTGTTTTTATCGGATGCGACCTTGAGCGGCACAGAGCTTGCCCAAGTGCTGACTAGAGCGCAGGTGAAACTAGCCGTGTTTAATACCTGCTGGGGAGCGCAGCCGGAGCAGACGCAGCAAAAAGCGTTGCCTCGCAGCTCGTTAGCAGAAGTACTGTTATATCACGGGATGCCTGCTGTGGTGGCGATGCGCGACTCGATTGCCGACGATGAGGCAATTAGCTTTATTCAAGTGTTTGCACAAGCATTAGCCGAGCGCAAACCAGTTGATGAAGCGGTAGCGGTGGCGCGTCAACACCTGCTGACGCTGTATCACTTCAACCAGCCAGCATGGACGCTGCCGGTATTGTATATGCACCCTGACTATAACGGTGACCTGCTGCTCAATGAAGAAACCACTCAGATTAATGAACGCAGTGACCTTAAGCCTATGCCTCGGCAGGCTGCACTCCGCGATTGTGACAACCCGCAAGAGATTTGGCCGATTTACAGCGATGTGATGCGCATTGGCCGTAAGCCTGATACGAATGATTTGGTGATTTCTGAGCCGTGGGTGTCGAGTACTCATGCTGAAATTTTTCATCGCCGAATTACGTCTGAGCAGCCAGGTGATGGCTTAGAGACGGCTTATTACTTGCGTGATAATTCTCGCTATGGCACATTTTATTGGCATGAAGGCAGATGGCGAGAGGTACACCGCCAAGAAATTATGCTCCAATCCGGTACTCAGATTCGCTTTGGCAGTTGTTCTGACGGTAGGCTGCTGGAGTTCGTGGTTGAGGAGCGATGAGACAAAGCGCTGTATTCGGTCGCAGTTAAAAAATCAACGCAAAACTCAGCTATAAAAAAGTTTGCCTTTGCGGAACCCTCTACTTCAAGCCTGTATCTCTTTGCTGTCACACTTTATAATTCTGCTAGATTCAAATGCAGCGCATCTTCATGGGCAATCCTACCGATCAGTCTTTAGACCCGCTCTCATCGCTTGAGCGCGATCGCACCGAAGCCAATCTATCAGCCCTTCCCGCTGAGGCTCAAGCTGAGCTACTGCAAGCGGTTCTGGCTGAAGATGTCTATCCTTGGACTGGGCCTGAAACCGCATTTGATGAGGAAGCGCCCATCGAGGCTGCTCAGGTTCTACAAATTTCTGACGAGGAAGTGGTTCAGGGCTGGCAAAAACTCTCTGCTCAGTTAAGTGTAATGTGGGCAACTCATGACATCCCTCTGCTTCAGCAGTCTGCGTTACAGCAGAGGTTTGCAGATCGCTTGCCCAGTGTTGTCATTGCTCACATTGCTGAAAAAGCTCAGCAGGTAACTCGCTTTGCTCAAGGAGCAGGCGCGAACATGACCGATCAAATGATTGCTTGTGTGCAAGACATTTTGACGCAGGTAGCGGCAGATGATTTGCAGGTGATGGCGCGGCCGATGGCTCTGGCAATGCGCGGTAGCAGCCGTGATGAGTTTGTAGAAGCCACGATCCAATCAGTGCCGCAGGTTGAGTGGGCATCGCTTTCGCCGATTGAGCGGGCTCGGCTGAGCTTGGCAGCAGCGTGGTATGCGATTTCTCAAGTTGAGTTAGCGGCTAAGAAAAACAAACTTTAAAAAACGTAAAAAAAGCACCCAAAACCACACCAGTTAAAATGTCTAAAGCTGGGTTCACAGCCAGTATTCTGCGTTAGTAGAAGTTGTGATTGCTGAGGGTACTACTTAATTCTGCCGATGACTTAAGGCAAGCATTGCTTAGGCGCCCTGTCCAGGGTGGTTTTGTCACTGCATATTAGCACGAGCATCTTTGACCGCAGCAATAAAAGCCAAGATGCCGGATGGAACGCTGAGCGCCAGAATGATGGCGGTTGGGGCAGTGCCCCAGTCGGGGTCACCAGAAGATAGCTCAAACATGCAGCCGACAGCAGCGATCGCCGTCAAACAGGCAATGCCCAGAAGTGCGCCACTTTTAGGGGTCACAGATTTTTCTCCAGTGCGGGTTTATCTAATGTGGGTTTATCTAGTTTAAGGGCAGAGAACGCGGCTACTACTTGACTTTTTTAACGTCTTTAATCGCAAAGCCGTTCTTTTTTAGCTCTTGATTAAGCGCGATCGCATTATCTACCCGATCTACAAACATTACCCCGTTGAGGTGATCCATCTCATGCTGAATTACCCGAGCTACCAAGTCATCTACTTGTAGCTTGCAGGGTTTCCCTAACTCATCTTTAAAGCTGACTTCAATCGCCGCTGGTCGAATCACGTCGAGATATACGCCCGGAATGCTCAAGCAGCCTTCTTGTCCTTTGGCGAGTTCCTGGCTGTAGCGAGTGATTTTCGGGTTAATCAGCACTAAAGGCGGCGTCGTGGCATCTTCAGGATCGCCATCGACCACCAAAAGCTGCTTATTCACCGCGACTTGAGGCGCGGCTAGGCCAATGCCATCTTGGCTATACATGGTTTGCAGCATCTTGCGCACCAAGTCACGCAGCTCATTGTCTATTTTGCTGACGCGCTTAGCCGGTTGGCGAAGGCCGCGATCGCCCAAATAAGAAATCTTCAGCGGTGGTTTTTTAAGCTTTTTCTTTTCAACTTCGATGACGGCGACCATGACTTTCAAGTAACAGCAGTTTTTTAGCGATCTCTATTGTAACAACTCACATTCACTTCGAGATGCACTTTGACACATGAGAGATATGAGCGCTTGACTTAACTCCTTACACCGGATCGAAGCCACCGCCTATATTCACTGGCTTATTTGCATCAACTTCATTTGATAAGGGAACCCTAATCAAGCTATCGCGAATTTATAGGCGACTACTGTGCTGAAATCACTTGCCAAAACCGATTATTTGCTGCACGAAAGCTGGCGCGGGCTACGGCGCGGCGGCTGGATGAACTGGGCCGCGATCAGTACGATGACGGTGCTGCTGTTTTTATTTGGCGTCAGTTTGCAAGCGAGCTGGCAAATCGAGGGCCTGCTGAATCAGTTCGGTTCGCAGCTTGTGATTTCCACCTATTTAGAAAGCGGTGTCGATGCTAACAGTTTGACGGCTCAAGTGTCAGGGCTGCCCGGTGTAGTGTCGGTCGAAGCGGTGAGTAAAGAGCAGGCTTGGGCGCAGCTAACTGAGGATTTGGGCTTATCAGATGTGTCTAATGCGGCTTCTCAGCTCAAGGGCAATCCGCTGGTTGATGAGCTGAAAGTCAAGGCTCAAGAAGCTGAGGCCGTGCCGCAGCTGGCCAAAACACTGAAGCGTATGCCGGGTGTGAACGATGTGCTTTATGTCAGCGAGGTCATCCAGCAACTGCGAGATTTGAACCAGGGGCTGCGGTGGGTGAGTTTGACGGTGGTGGGGCTATTGAGTTTAACTGCGATCGCAGTGGTGACCACGACCATTCGATTGATTGCGATCGCCCGCCGCCACGAAATTGAAGTCATGCAACTTGTCGGGGCAACCCGAAGCTGGATATACATGCCTTTTCTATTTCAAGGCTTAGCGTTTGGTCTAGCAGGTGCTGGCGGCTCATGGGGGTTATTGATCGGTGTTCAGCAAGGGCTTAGGTCTTTATCGGCTAGTCAGCAACCTGCCTTTATTGAGTTTTTAGTCAATAGCTTGAAGCTGACCTCACAGCAATGGATTCTACTGCCCCTGGCACTAGTGAGCTTAGGCACTGGCATTGGCCTAGCTGGCAGTGTTCTAGCCGTTAGAAAAGTTGAGGCGGCTAGGTAACTATCTCAAGCATTTTGAGCATTACAAAAAATCCCTCGCTGGCTGCGCATCACACAGCTAATGAGGGATTTTTTAAAGTTTCTTAGGTTACGAGCAACGTTGGTTCGGCTATAGCAGGCGTCTAGTAGGCTAGACCCATGCTACGAGTGGTTTCTGCACCCAAATAGACGCGGATGCTCAAGAAGTCAGTTGGGCAAGCCGTTTCGCAACGCTTACAGCCAACGCAATCTTCTGTGCGAGGAGAGGCCGCGATTTGACCTGCGCGGCAGCCATCCCAAGGCACCATTTCCAAAACGTCTGTAGGGCAGGCGCGAACGCACTGCGTGCAGCCAATACAGGTATCGTAGATCTTTACTGAATGAGACATGAAGTACAGACTCCAGAACTATTATTGCAATGCTGTCAAAATGTTGCCAATCGCCGGAAATTGACCTGTTAGGACTCTAGACAAAAGGACTCTAATGAAGTGAGTCTGAACGGAGTCCTAAGCTGCCCAGCTACCAGCAGCCGACCAAGAGCAAGGGTTCTCCAACCCATCAGCAGTTTATCCCGCAGGCACGAACGATCCGACAGATAAGCAGGCAAAAATTTATGGAACGTAATACTTTCGAGATGGACAAAGTGAGGAAACTGAATCACGTTGCAATTCAGTGGTTAACCTCGAAGGAACGAGAACGCGATTTAAGGAGCCAAATAAGCGGCCACATCCGTCAGGAGTCACGCTTTCCTATAAGATGAGGGAACTTAAATGGAAGGCTGCTTAGGCACAGCATTTGCTAGGCTGAAGGTTAGTTAAACCCTTTTTAGGTGATTTTTTTTGGCGCGTCTTGCCACTGTTTGAAGGTAATTAAGGTAATTACAGTAATGAGTGATGACATTTTAGGAAAAGTTCAGAAGATTGTTTCTGAGCAGTTAGGGGTAGATGAAGCCGAAGTGAAACCAGAGGCTAACTTTGCCAATGATTTGGGGGCCGATTCTTTAGACACCGTTGAGCTAGTGATGGCGCTTGAAGAAGAGTTCGATATTGAGATTCCAGATGAGTCGGCGGAGAACATTAGCACGGTGCAGGCAGCGGTTGACTTTATCAAAGCAAAAGCATCCTAATGGCTCGATAGCAGGTGCTTTGATAATTCTCTAACGTTAAGATTTTATTAACGCCTGCTGTCCTTCTCAATCTGGGGTAAATGATCTGCAGTCTCTACTGCTGTTTAATAAAAATTATGGCCTCTAGAGCTATGGCTCAATCAAGTAATAAACAAAACAAAAGACGAGTTGTGATCACCGGGCTAGGGGCAATCACACCTATCGGTAATACCCTCCAAGACTACTGGCAGGGGCTGCTCAGCGGCCGTAGCGGAATTGCCACTATTACGGCTTTTGACGCTTCACAGCACGGCAGCCAAATTGCTGGAGAAGTCAAAGGATTTGATCCGATAGACTTTATTGATCGCAAAGATGTAAAGCGTTCGGCTCGGTTTGCGCACTTTGCAATAGCTGCGAGTACGATGGCCATTGCCGATGCCAACCTACACATCACCGATCTCAACGCCGAGCAAATTGGGGTCATGATTGGCACTGGCGTCGGCGGCATCAAAGTCATGGAAGATCAGCAAGAAATTTATCTAGAGCGAGGCCCTAGCCGCTGTAGCCCCTTCATGATTCCGATGATGATTGCCAACATGGCGGCTGGCCTGACCGCCATTCACACCGGAGCCAAGGGCCCTAACTCTTGCCCCGTTACGGCTTGCGCCGCCGGGTCTAATGCTATTGGCGACGCCTTTCGCCAAGTTCAAAACGGCTACGCCCAAGCCATGATCTGCGGCGGCACCGAATCTGCGGTTACACCCCTGACTTTTGGCGGCTTTTCGGCCATGCGGGCCATGTCTACCCGCAACGATGATCCTGATCACGCTAGTCGCCCCTTCGATCAGGGCAGAGATGGGTTTGTCTTAGGAGAAGGCTGCGGCATCCTGATTTTAGAAGAACTCGACCATGCTCTTAGCCGAGGCGCGCGAATTTATGCAGAAATGGTCGGCTACGGCATGAGCTGTGACGCGTACCACATGACCGGCATTGCCCCTGGCGGTGAAGGTGCAACTAGAGCCATCCGCTGGGCGCTCAAGGATGCCGACTTAAGCCCTGATCAGGTGAGCTACGTCAATGCTCACGGCACCAGCACGCCTGTTAATGACCCGAATGAAACCGCCGCGATCAAAACAGTGTTAGGTGATCACGCGTATAAAATCACTGTCAGCTCTACCAAAAGTATGACGGGTCACCTTTTAGGTGGCTCGGGCGGCATTGAGGGCGTAGCGGCAGTCATGGCCGTTGCTCACGATAAGGTGCCCCCTACAATTAATTTATTCAATCCCGATCCAGCCTGTGATTTGGACTACGTGGCCCACAAAAGCCGCGACCAAACTGTGAATGTTGCCCTTTCTAACTCGTTCGGGTTCGGCGGTCATAATGTGACCTTAGCTTTTAAGAAGTACGTTGAATAGGCAGTTGAATAGACTAAGCTACCTAAATTGCGCCCTCTGAGAAAAGCCGCAATCAGAAAACCACGTTCATAGCAAATGCAAGCAGAGTAAGCGCTGAAGACATCAAGCTCTCCAGACATTTATTTTTATTTGCAGCACAGATTATTCTGGCTGAGAGTGCCTAGAAGTTGAGCGGTTTCACTTGATAATCTGATTGGATAAGCACTTAACTCAGGCAAAGAATGGCCATATAAGTATCAAATAAAGCCTTTGCTTACAGTCACGGATGTTACAGATTCGTAGGTATAATGCCATCACTGAGGTCTTTAAGCTTAATGGTTAAGTGCTCTCAAGACTTACTGGTCTCCGGGTTTTCGCTGGCTTTTTCAAGAAAGATCATGTCTTGGGTAAAAAGCTTTTATCAGTTGTTGAGCAGTCGTTGAATCTGTGCTAACGATGATGGCGTTTCTGCTTTTTGCTCTTTCTATCAGAGCCTAGAGCGCTCTTTCCTTTAACCTCTTCCTCATATCTTCCTATTGTTCACCCTCCAGAAAAGGCTATGGCTGTCGCAACTCAATCGCTTGAAACACTGTGCGTAAACTCTATCCGTTTTTTGGCTATTGATGCCATCAACAAATCCCAATCAGGTCACCCTGGTTTGCCGATGGGCGCAGCCCCTATGTCCTTTGTGCTGTGGGATAAGTTCATTCGTCACAACCCTAAAAATCCGAAGTGGTTCAACCGCGACAGATTTGTGCTTTCAGCGGGCCACGGCTGCATGTTGCAGTACGCCATGCTGTATCTCACCGGTTACGACAGCGTGACCATGGAGGATATCAAGCAGTTTCGGCAGTGGGGTTCTAGGACGCCTGGACATCCTGAGAACTTTGAAACAGCGGGCGTTGAAGTGACTACCGGCCCCCTGGGTCAAGGTATTTGCAATGCAGTCGGATTGGCGATGGCCGAAGCCCATCTCGCCGCCAAGTTCAATAAGCCTGACTGCACAATGGTCGATCACTACACCTACACCATTATGGGTGACGGCTGTAATATGGAAGGCGTTTCAGGTGAAGCCTGCTCTTTGGCCGGTCATCTGGGGCTCGGTAAACTAATTGCGCTGTACGACGACAACCATATTTCTATCGATGGCTCAACCGACATTGCTTTCACCGAAGATGTCAGCAAACGCTTTGAAGCTTACGGTTGGCATGTGCTCCATGTCGAAGATGGCAACACCGATTTAGACTCGATTGAGAAAGCTATAGCTGAGGCTAAAAAAGTTACCGACAAGCCTTCTATGATCAAGGTGACCACCACTATTGGCTACGGTTCACCCAACCGTGCCGGGACTGGCGGTATTCATGGCGCAATGCTCGACGTCGACGAAACTTTGGCAACTCGTGAAAACCTAGCGTGGAAGTATGACTCTTTTGAAATTCCTGAAGATGTGCTTGGCCGTTATCGTCAGGCAATTGATAAAGGTGCTAGTGCTGAAGCCGAGTGGGAATCAGCGCTAGCGACCTACCGCAGCAAGTATGCCGCTGAAGCCGCTGAGTTTGAGCGGATGCTTTTGGGTAAGCTGCCTGGTGGCTGGGAGGACGCTCTGCCGGTTTATACCCCTGGGGACAAAGCGATCGCTACTCGTAAAAACTCCGAAGCCACCCTCAACGCGCTAGCGCCTGTTTTACCTGAGTTAATTGGCGGCTCGGCGGATCTCACTCACTCCAACCTCACCGAGCTGAAAATTTCGGGCGACTATCAAAAAGGCGCTTACGAAAATCGCAATATCCACTTTGGGGTGCGTGAGCATGGTATGGGTGCAATTTGCAACGGGATTGCTCTGCATGGCGGCGGCTTAATTCCTTACTGTGCCACCTTCCTTGTTTTCACTGACTATATGCGCGGCGCGATTCGCCTCTCGGCGCTTTCTCAAGCTGGCGTCATCTACGTGATGACCCACGATTCTATTGGCTTAGGAGAAGATGGCCCCACCCACCAGCCAGTGGAAACCGTCGCTTCCTTGCGCGCCATTCCTAATTTGTATGTTATCCGTCCTGCCGATGGCAACGAGACTTCTGGCGCGTACAAAATTGCTGTGAGCAAGCGTCAAGCGCCCACGCTGATGTGCTTCTCTCGCCAGAACCTGCGCAACTTGCCGGGATCTTCAATTGATGCTGTCGCCAAAGGTGCGTACATTATGTCCGATTCAGACGGCACTCCTGAGCTGATTTTGATTGGCACGGGTAGTGAGGTTGAGCTTTGCGAAGATGCGGCTGAAAAGCTCAGAGCTGAGGGCAAAAAAGTCCGTGTGGTTTCGATGCCTTGCTGGAAGCTGTACGAGGAGCAAGACGCGGCTTATAAAGAGTCCGTGCTGCCTAAGTCAGTGAAAAAGCGTCTCGTCGTAGAAGCCATGAGCAGCTTTGGCTGGGCTAAATACTTCGGTGACGAAGGCGATATGATTGCTGTCGATACTTTTGGAGCTTCGGCTCCAGGCGGCGTAGTGATGGAGAAGTTTGGCTACACTATCGATAACGTGGTGACTAGAGCCAAGGCGCTGCTGAGCTAGGCGTGAATCGGCCAATTTTGGCATTACCTAAATCGAATTAAACATCTGTTAACGCGGGAGAGTACATTTGTTCTCCCGCTTTTGCATCTTAGGATGCTTTACTGCTTTACGGTTGATGGCATAAGTGAGCTTAGTGATGATCCGTCTGTTATCAGCATGTGAATTTTGAAAATCGGCATCGGTCGAGTCCTCCATCTCATTTAGCGATCGGCGAACTTGACCACAGCCCTTAGCCTTGGATCTATAGCGTTTCTTCGTTGGCTAGCGTAGAGAGATCTCTGTGAAACCTTGACGGCACTACAGGCTAAGTGAATCGCGGTGTATGAATGTATCCGCATACCGCTATATTGAGCAACCTAAACTTAAATAAATAAACAATCCCCACCGTAGAACCGGGATATACTAAAAGAAGTGGGTCAAAAGATGCAATCGGCCTACTTGCTGTCATTGTCTCGGCCTTACAAATCTTGTGGAACTATCGTGCAAAAGTGAGTACGCCCTGCTAGCGCTGATAGCGCTGAGCCTTCACCATACCAAGGGCGAACCCATCAGAATTTGTCAGATCTCATCTGAGCAAGGCATTCCTGATCGGTACTTAGAGCAGCTTTTAGCAACCTTGCGCCGAGGTGGATTTGTCAAAAGTCAGCGGGGTGCAAAAGGGGGCTATCTGCTGACTCGTGAGCCTTGGAAAATAACGCTTTTAGATGTTGTAAGCTGCATTGAAGGCTTTGAAGCTAAGGCTAAAGAGCTGAAGTCACCGCAGACTGTTGAAGCGGCAGTAGTGTGTGATTTGTGGCAGGAAGTGCGTCAAGCCGCAGAATCAGTGTTAGAAAAATGTACATTGCAAGATTTGGTAGATCAGCGCAATGCCCGCCAGCAGGTAGATTTGATGTATTACATATAGAACTTATTACCGGTAGATCCTATGCGCATTGCAAATAATGTCACTGAATTGATTGGTCATACGCCGATGGTAAGGCTGCAACGCATTCCGCAAAGCGAAGGCTGCGTTGCTCAGATCGTAGTCAAGCTAGAAGGCATGAATCCATCGGCTTCGGTGAAAGATCGTATCGGCATTAGCATGATTGAGGCCGCCGAAAAAGCGGGCGATATTACGCCTGGAAAAACGACTTTAGTAGAGCCGACCTCGGGTAATACTGGCATCGCGCTGGCAATGATGGCCGCTGCAAAGGGCTATGACCTCGTGCTGACGATGCCAGAAACGATGAGTTCGGAGCGGCGGGCAATGCTGAGAGCGTATGGCGCGAAGCTGGAGCTAACGTCAGGGATGGAAGGTATGAGCGGCTGCATTCAGCGGGCGCAGGCATTGGTGGAAAGCTTGCCGGATGCCTATATGCTTCAGCAGTTTGACAATCCGGCGAATCCGGCTGTGCATCGACGCACAACGGCTGAAGAGATTTGGCGAGATACCGAAGGGAAGGTGGACTTTTTGGTGGCTGGTGTCGGTACGGGCGGCACCATTACTGGCGTAGGCGAAGTGATTAAGCAGCGCAAGCCTAGCTTTCAGGTGATTGCCGTCGAGCCCGTAAATAGCGCGGTGCTGTCGGGGCAAAAGCCAGGGCCGCATAAAATTCAGGGTATTGGGGCTGGGTTTGTGCCTAAGGTGCTGAATCAGGATTTGATCGATGAGGTCGTGAGGGTGCGCGATGAGGATGCGATCGCTTACGGCAGACGACTCGCCAAAGAGGAAGGCATTTTGTCCGGTATTTCTAGCGGCGCGGCGCTGTGTGCGGCCATAGAAATTGCCAGACGGCCTGAGAATGTAGACAAGCTGATTGTGATGGTGCAGCCTAGCTTTGGAGAGCGCTATTTGAGCACGCCATTGTTTCAAGATCCTGAGCCGGGAACTTAAAACAACGGCGTAAAATCAGCTTAAAATAGCCCGTATGGGAAACTCAGTTCGATCAGATATTAACCATTACGAAACGCTAGGAATTTCGCCATCTGCCACCCAATCGCAGGTCAAGCACGCCTACCGTCAGCTGGCAAAACAGTTTCACCCCGATGGGCAAAACGCCGAATCGACCCATGACAAAATCGCTCAAGTTAATGCGGCCTATGAAGTTCTTGGCGATGAGCGCGAACGGCAGCGATACGATGCGCTTAGAAGCCAGCCAGGACATAGCCGTCTGCGATCGCACCCAAATCATAGCCGCACCGCGCGCACTGCAACCGCTCAAAGCCACTATCGCAGACGCTCTACCGCCCCTGAAACCACGATTGAGCAATGGTTGCGCAGCGTATACAACCCTACTGATCGCCTTATTGGTCAAATTATTAAGCCGCTCAAAGCCGAAATCAGAGCGCTTTCGGCCGATCCCTTTGACGATGAGCTAATGGCGGCTTTTCAGACTTATATCGAAACGTGCCGGGCCGCATTGGAAAAAGCCCAGCTCAAATTTAAATCGATGCCGAACCCCGCAGGGATTGCCAGCGGCGCAGCGAATGTGTATTACTGCCTCAATCAGCTAGAAGACGGGATTGAAGAGCTAGAGCGTTTCACCTATACCTTTGACGATAGCTATTTGCACACAGGGCAAGAGCTATTCCGAATTTCGGCCGGACTCAAAAAAGAAGCGAAAGCTGAAATCAAGGCCGTTTTGTAAGGCTCACCCTTTATCGGTTATAAACTTGGCTTTGCCCGTTCACAGGTGGGTTTTCCTTCCCTAGTGCAAGCCTGTTGAGCATCCGAGCCTGTTTATTCGCTGAGTTTCAGAGAGCCCATACTATAATGGTTATTTCGCGCTGAATTAGCGCTGGCCTTTTAATCTTTTCTCTGAGTCTTTCCCGCCATGGTTTTACCGATTGTCGCCATTATTGGTCGCCCTAATGTGGGTAAGTCTGCGCTGGTCAACCGGCTAGCAGGCGGGCGGCAATCGATTGTATTTGATCAGCCGGGGGTGACGCGCGATCGCACCTACCAACCCGCTTTTTGGAAAGACCGCGATTTTTTAGTGGTTGATACCGGCGGTCTTGTATTTGACGATGATACCGAATTTTTGCCGTTTATTCGTGAGCAGGCCATGGCCGCGCTGGTAGAAGCCTCGGCGGCCATTTTTGTCGTCGATGGTCAGTTTGGCCCGACCGAAGGCGATCAGGAAATTGCCACTTGGTTACGTACTCAGGGCGTGCCGGTTTTGCTAGCTGTGAATAAGTGTGAATCGCCTGAAGAGGGCGTCGTGCAAGCCGCGCAGTTTTGGGAGCTGGGCTTAGGAGAACCCTACGCAGTATCAGCCATTCACGGTAGCGGCTCAGGCGAGCTGTTAGACGCGCTAGTGACACATCTTCCGGCAACCGATGAGCTAGAAGAAATTGAAGAATATCGGGTGGCGATTATCGGTCGGCCCAATGTGGGCAAATCCAGTATGCTCAATGCCTTTGTCGGTCAGGCGCGCTCGATTGTGAGCCCCATTTCGGGTACGACGCGCGATGCGATTGACATGGTGGTGACCAGAGATGACAAGCGCTATCGGCTGATTGATACAGCGGGCATTCGCAAGAAAAAGAATGTAGAGTTTGGGCCTGAATTTTTTGGGATTAATCGCGCTTTTAAAGCGATTAAGCGCTCGGATGTGGTGCTGCTAGTGATCGATGCGCTAGACGGGGTGACGGAGCAAGATCAAAAGCTAGCGGGGCTGATTGAAGAAGAGGGCCGCGCCTGCGTGATTGTGGTGAATAAATGGGATGCGATTGACAAAGATTCTCACACCATCTACGAGTTCGACAAAACCATTGAGTCAAAGCTGCACTTTTTGGGCTGGGCGCAGCGGCTGTATGTCAGTGCGCTCACCGGTCAGCGACTGCCGAAAATTTTAGATGCGGTGGACGCTTCGGTAGAGCAGCATCGCCGCCGGGTGACGACTTCGGTGGTGAATGAAGTGCTGGAAGATTCGGTGAGCTGGCATACGCCGCCCACGACCCGTCAGGGCCGTCAGGGCCGAATTTATTACGGCACACAGGTGCGATCTCAACCGCCTTCATTTGCTTTGTTTGTCAACGATCCCAAGCTCTTTGGCGAGAGCTATCGCCGCTATATTGAAAAGCAGTTTCGCAAAAATCTAGGCTACGACGGCACCCCCATTCGACTGCTGTGGCGCGGTAAGAGTATGCGCGATATTGAGCGGGCAGCGGGTGCAAACCGGGCGACTAAGGTATCTCGCGCCAATTAGAGTGGCCACGTATAGTCATGGATTTACTGCGATCGCTCCCCATCGGCCTCTATCTAGAGCAGCCCGTCACTTGGCTTCACCGCATTGATGCCAGGGTAAAAGTCGCTTGGCTGCTGAGCTTATTGCTTGCCCCGGTATTGGCTAGTCCTTTCTACCGAATTGCTATCGTTGTTTTTTTGGTGATGCTGACGATTACGGCCCGCATTCCCCTGCGAGTGTGGCGACAGCAAATGGGCTGGCTGCTGCTCATCGGCGTTTTAGTGACGGCGCTTTTGCTCGTGATGCCTGATGGCATCGCCATTACCCAGCAGCCCCGATTGCCTACGGCTGCCATGCTGCAAGACTGGCCCACCGATTTGACGCCGCCAGAAATGCTGCCAGAAACGCTGTCAGCGACAGGCTATCGGTACGATATCGTCGATGTGACGATTGCTGAGCGTCCTTTTAATTTGGGCCTTCATATTACGCAGCGATCGCTCCGCCTAGCCATCAAAGTCAGCACTTTGCTGTTTACACTGATCTACTCAACTACACTATTTTTGCTCACCACCGCACCCGAAGAAATTACCGAAGGCATCGAAGATCTGATGCAGCCACTGCGCTGGACAGGGATGCCAGTGACCGAAATTGCCCTGACGCTGACGCTGGCGCTCAGGTTCATTCCGTTGGTGCTAGAAGAAGTTCAAAATCTCGTGCGCTCAGTGCGTACGAGAGCAATTAAATGGCAAAAATTAGGCATCCGGGGTGCGATCAAGATCTGGCTAATGGTGTCTGAGCGTCTGATTCAAAACCTGCTGCTGCGGGCTGAGCAAATTGCCAGCGCCATGCAGGTTCGTGGCTTTACGAGCCCTAATCAGCACCGCGTCGTGTGGCATCAACTGCGCCTACAGTGGTGGGATTGGCTCGTGCTGGGCACGCTCGGATTATTTTGGTGGAGCCGGATTGTGTATGGAGGAATCACTTGAACGGGGCTAATCAAATCGCTGGCCACATGGCTGAGGTGAGTCCCTGCAAGCGGTATTTTTGGCGATCGCACCCCCTCCAGAAACGATCCGGATCAGCGCTATTCGCCGCCTTATTTCAGCCGCAAACAGCGCTAACCGGAATTGCGGGGATCGCCACTTTACTCGAAAGCCCTTATCCATTACCGGCTAACTCACTGCCTGCTCAGGCAGCAGCGATCGCCCGCTACTCCATTTGTGCAGGCCCGCCGCGAATCGTCAAGGGTCAGGCCCAACTGTGGACACCTAAAATTGGCCAAATTTTTCCGTTGCTTCAGCGCTTGCAGCAGAGAGGGGATCGCGCCGCTATCTCAGATGCGATCCCCTCTCATTTACCTTTTATTGGCGGTTGGCTAGGCTGGCTTGGCTATGACACGGCCTGGGAAATTGAAAAGCTGCCTTGGCTCAGGGCTGATACCCTACCTTTTCCAGTGGCCTTTTGGTACGAACCGGCTGAATTTGCTGTCCTTGATCATCACCTGCAACAGCTCTGGCTAGCCGCCGAAACGCCTGCTGCGCTTGATATGATGACGGATAGAACCTCAGCACTCACCGCTATCTGTAGCGATCAAATCGCAGATGGCGAAATCAATGCCTCTATATGTACAGAATATACAGATAGAAAATATACAGATAAAAAAGATCAGAGACTGACCCAAGGTTTAACCTTTGAAACCAGCCAAGCCCATTTTCATCAGGCCGTGCAGCAGGCGAAAGCGCACATCCGAGCAGGCGATGTGTTTCAAGTCAACCACTCTCTCCGGTTTCAAGCTCAGACCCGAACATCCAGCTGGGAAATCTATGAAGCCTTGCACCGCATTAACCCCTCGCCCTTTGCTAGCTACTGGCAGACGCCTTGGGGAAGCGTTGTAAGCTGTTCGCCTGAACGCCTAGTGCAGCTTCAAAATGGCATGGCTCAAACTAGACCCATTGCCGGAACTCGGCCTAGAGGTAAAACCGTCTTAGCTGATAAAGCAAGCGCTCAAGCGCTGAGCAGCGATCGCAAAGAGCAAGCCGAGCACATCATGCTGGTTGATCTAGAGCGCAACGATCTGGGGCGCGTTTGCCAATGGGGCTCTGTGCAAGTTTCTGAACTCATGACCATCGAGCGCTACAGCCACGTTATGCACCTCGTCAGCAATGTCGTTGGCAAACTACAGCCCCATCAAAGTGCCGCCCAGCTAATTGCGGCCATGTTCCCTGGCGGCACTATTACTGGCTGCCCCAAAGTCCGCTGTATGGAAATTATCGAATCGCTAGAGCCCGTCCGTCGCAGCCTCTTTTACGGCTCCTGTGGTTATCTCGATCAGCGCGGCCACTTGGATCTCAACATCCTCATCCGTACCCTCTTAATCTCCGCTCCTACGCCCACTAACCCTGTCTGGGGCACCGTCTGGGGGCAAGTCGGTGCTGGTATCGTCGCCGACAGCGACCCCGAACGCGAATGGCAAGAATCTCTCCAAAAGGCCAAAGCGCAGCTACTCGCCTTGGGCCTGTAACGCTATTACGGTAAACTGCACCCATATAGGCCCTGCAAACTGATCAGCTTGAAACTAGTCAATCAGCTTGGCCAAAAGGCAATAATAAAAGCAGCGGGCCAAGGCCCTGACGCTATGAAAATTATTTTTCTTCAAACCTCTTTAAAAACACGCTTCCCGAAACTCTCATACCCACAGTTTGAATGAGCACCGAAACCTATCTAAACCATCCCAATTTTGGCTTGCTCTTCAGAATATGCCTCGTCGGCGAGGGCCAAGAACTTTTTGCTACCCTCTATGCCCACCGACTCTTTTTCCTGGTCAAAAACGATCCTAATGGGTTGGCCTTTGAGCCGACCGGGCGTATTGAAGCCAAGCAGATCATAGAACAGCGGCTGCGCGTCATTCGCCGAACGGGGCAACAAGGAGAATACGACCAGCTTCAAAAAACCTATAAGCAAGCCTTTTAAAGTGAGCCTAGGCCAAGAGATAGGCCAAGAGATAGGCCAGTAGACGGCTAATAGACGTTCGGTAGACATCAATTTAAGGAACATAGCGAGTGTGATGACAGCCAGTCTAGCCAATGACATTGCCGCTCGTTTGCAAAAAATTGAGTATCAAATCGCTCAAAGCACTGCTCGGTGCAATCAGCAGCGCCCCGTTCGCCTAGTCGCTGTGACCAAAACTTTTTCAGCAGACGTTGTGCGCGCGGCCTATGCTGCCGGCATCCGAGATTTTGCTGAGAATAAGGTGCAAGAAGGCACCGACAAGCAGCTAGCACTCCGCGATCTCACGGGAATTACCTGGCATTTTATTGGCCGCGTGCAGTCGAATAAAAGCCGTAAAGTCTTAGCAAATTTTGATTGGATTCATTCGGTAGACAGCTTGAAGCTAGCTCAGCGACTTAATCAGCAGGCTCAAGAACTAAACCGCTGCCCAACTTGCTGCTTGCAGGTAAAGCTAGCGCCTGATCCTAATAAATCTGGATTTGAGCCTGATGAATTGCTTGCAGCACTCCCGGCGCTTTCACAGCTCATCCACCTTGAGATTGTGGGGCTGATGGCGATCACGCCTTATGGGCTGGGTGCTTCACAAACTCAGGCCGTTTTTGAGCGCGGCCGTGACCTCGCTCAGCAGCTCAGTCACGTTGCCCAGCAGCAAGGCTGGGAGACCGTTCAGATGAATGAGCTATCGATGGGAATGTCGGGAGATTTTGACGTAGCGATCGCCGCAGGCGCGACGCTTGTCCGCATTGGCAGTGGCTTATTCGGACAGCGGCGCTAATTCTACTAATTTAGACATTGCCTGCTTTTGGCCCCTAGCTTTTGAATCAGCAGTCGTCGGTATCAAATACGCCATACAGATGTTTTCTTGACTGCTAGATCAGCCCAGCTAAGCGCATCATTAGAGAGCGATCATCATTGCGTCATCACGACTAAGGCAGTTTGAAGCCAAGTCAGTTTGAATTTGAGCAATCCGTCAAATCACCGAAAAAAATGGCCCCAAAATTTACGAAAAAGCCTTGACATATCTTCTAAAGCGTGGCGTAATGCTTGTGGCTTCAGTTTCTAACCTAGGTAGCAAACCTGGTTTAAGAGCTGAATGACCTTGAGTAGTTTATTCAATAGTTTTCAACGGTTTCTATAGGATCTAAGCGCCGCCGCCCCTGCGCCCTTACGTATCGCTAGAAAATAAGCCTTTGAAGGTAGGGCTATTGAGCCCAAGCGATCAAGATCTAGAAAGTTTCTGGATTCAGAAATAGCTTTGAGGGCATCTCCCTGCTACTATACAAAACTACTTAGACGGACTGCTCATATCAAATATTTTTATCCTTCAGTGCAGCCCCCGGCCATCATGATTTGGATAGCGAGCAAAAAGATTTGAGTTCCGTTCAGAGAAAATGTTTGATTTATCCTTCAAACAGCCTACTTTTATTTATTGCCATAATTCTGCGATGGCCTGTATGTACCGCTACAGCTCTGTAACAGTACATATCCACCCAGCAGTTTGCCAAGTCGTTTAATGTCGTGATGGAGCCCAAATTATGAGCGGTCTTTTCGGAAGAATCAAGGATTTTGTCGGGTTGAACGATCCGGCTGACTATGAGTACGAATATGAAGAAGTAGACGGTGAAGAGTACCAAAGCCTCTACGAAGAAGATAGCAATGAGCCCGAGGCGATGATTGCGCCTCCATTGCCTGAAGAAGAGCCTCGCCCTGCTCGGCGTCGCATCCGTGAGCGTGTGTTGTCAACTGATTCTGGAATGGTATCGATGAATAATGTGATTGGTATGCCGGGTGCTATGAACGGAATGTCTGAAGTGTTGGTAATGGAGCCGCGTACATTTGAAGAAATGCCTCAGGCAATCCAAGCGCTGCGTGAACGCAAGTCGGTGGTGCTCAATTTGACCATTATGGATCCAGATCAAGCGCAGCGCGCGGTTGATTTTGTGGCGGGCGGTACCTATGCAATGGACGGCCACCAGGAGCGCATCGGCGAGAGCATTTTCCTCTTTACTCCGAACTGTGTACAGGTGAGTATGCCGTCTGAAAACAGCGATGGCTTCATGACTCAAGAGCCTGTGAGTGCGCCCCGTCAGGCTGCGCCAACCCCTGCTTGGGCGACTGAGCAAATCGCACGGATGGCTTAGGCTTAATGGCTTAAACAGGCTAAACGGGCTTAGACAGATTGTTAGCGCGTATTGATTCTTCTAACGCTGTTTGAAAATGTCCTTAGGATAGGCGCACCCTTCATTTTCTAAGGACTATTCGCGGTATGCTGTGGGAGAAAATTACTAGAGCTGTGATCTTGTGCCTGTTAGACTTGGCATGATTGGCGGTGGGGTAATGGGCGAAGCGCTATTATCCCGCCTTCTTTCCCAGGGGCTATATACCCCTGATGAAATATTATTAAGTGAACCTTCGCCGGAGCGCCGTCAGGTACTGTCTGAGCAATACGCGATTCAGACTACTAATGACAATCGCAAGGTGATTGAGGTGAGCCGGGTGATTCTCCTGGCGATTAAGCCTCAGATTTTTAAGCTAGTCGCTCATGACTTTGAGGGGATTCACTGCGATCCACCCCCTTTGTTGTTATCCATTTTGGCAGGGGTGCCTTTGGCTGAGCTGGAGGCGGCTGCGCCGGGTTGGCCAGTGGTTAGGGCCATGCCCAATACGCCTGTCACTGTCGGCATGGGGATGACTGCGATGACGATGGGTAGCCGAGCGGTGGAAAGTCACAGCGATTTAGCCTATGAAATATTTTCGGCAGTGGGACAAGTAGTTCAGGTGCCTGAGAGCATGATGGACGCGGTGACTGGGCTTTCAGGTTCTGGGCCAGGGTATGTTTCGATTGTGATTGAGGCGCTAGCGGATGGGGGTGTTGCTGCGGGGCTGCCAAGGGCGATCGCTAGTCAGCTCGCATTGCAGACGGTTCTCGGGACAGCTCAGCTCATTCAAAAAACCGGTATGCACCCAGCAGAACTCAAAGATCGGGTAGCTAGTCCTGGTGGTACGACGATTGCAGGAATTGCTTGCTTAGAGGAGTTAGGGTTACGCTCAGCTTTGATAGAGGCCGTACGCACCGCTAGCTCTCGTTCGCGGGAGCTAGGTAAAGCCGCTGAACCCAGTAAGGGCAGCCAGCGAGATACGCCTTAGATTTTTTATACGCCTTAGATTTACTGATATCTATCCCAAAAGCCCACGAAAGATAAAAAGAATTCGAGGTTCAGTGACTTTGGGCCTATGCCCCCTTTAAGCCTATGCCCCCTGAAGATAATAATCTGCCCACGCCTACAGCTAGTGACTCAACGCGCGGAGGATCCTCTGGAAGCTCGTCAAGGCAAGCGGATGTCGATCAGCTCGTGCGTCAAGGGCTTAAAGAGCTAGAAAGCAAGCGGCAAGATCTGCTGCGAGAAATTGATCAGCTAGAGCGTCGTAAGGAGCGGCTAGCAGTAGAAATGCGCGCTAGCTTTGCCGGATCTTCTCAAGAGATTGCGGTGCGAGTGCAGGGCTTTAAGGACTATTTGGTTGGCAGTTTGCAAGATTTGGTGACAGCTGCTGAAGATCTGAATCTTGCCCCTCGCGCGGAGCCTGCGGCAACGCCAATGGAACCAGTCGCACCCGTTAATAGGGACACCGCAGAACTTAGTGAGGTGCCGCTGGCGGCTCAACGATTTGCCCAGCAGCGCGATCGCATTCACAGCCTGCTCGATCAATATCGCACCCGCCCTGACTACTATGGCCCCTCCTGGCAATTGCGCCGCACGTTTGAACCGATTCACGCTGAGCGTGCCTTAAACTGGTTTTTTACCCAAAGCGGACGGGGATCAATCAAAAGCATGGGGAGCCGCTTGCAAAATGTGCTAGTGGCCTCAGCAACGATTTCTTGCCTACACGCCATTTATAACCAGCGCCTGTGTGTACTCGTATTAGCGACGACGCCGGAACGACTCGGCGAATGGCGACGCTGGCTGCAAGACTGTTTGGGCATTGCTCGAGCTGACTTTGGCACTGATCGGGGGGTGATGCTATTTGAGGCATCTGAGCCGATGGCACAGCGGGCGGAACGACTCTTAGACAATGGCCGAATTCCGTTTTTGATTATGGACGAAGCTGAGGAGAAGGTAAGCTTGGCGCTGCTTCAGTATCCGCTGTGGCTTGGATTTGCGCCTGACCCGCAAAATCCGTCTACAGATTACGATTATTATTAAATGTGACGAGCGGAAGTTGGACAAGCCAGTCTGACAAGCGGCAAAGAGGGGATGAGTAATGTCTGGAGCAGCGATCGCGATTTCGGTTCTAGGGCTGCTATCAGCCTATTTATTAGGCTCTATCCCGACGGGATTTTTGCTCGCCAAGGCGCTCAAAGGGATTGATATTCGTGAACACGGATCGGGCAATACCGGTGCGACCAATGTGTTTCGAGTGATTGGCAAAGGGGCTGGTGTGAGTGTGCTGGCAATCGACTTACTCAAAGGTCTGTTGGCTGTTTGGCTGATGCTTTGGCTGGTATCATCTCCGCTGATTGGCAGGGCCGCAGAATTACAGTCCGCAGCCGCCTGGCTGTGTATGGGAGCCGGGCTGCTAGTGGTGATTGGCCACAGTAAGTCATTATGGCTAGGGTTTTCTGGTGGTAAATCGGCAGCTACTGGGCTTGGTGTATTGCTGGCGCTGGCTTGGCCAGTTGGCCTGGGGGTGGCCGCTGTGTTTGGTATCGTGCTGGCGATCTCGCGCACGGTTTCAGTGGGTTCGATGGCGGCGGCAGTTGCAGCGATCGCCCTCATGGCTCTTACCCAGCAGCCACTCGCCTATCTGGCGCTGACACTGATTGGCGCTTCATACGTCATTTTTCGTCACCGCAGCAACATTTCTCGCCTGCTAGCGGGCACAGAACCCAAGACGTTCGGCAGTTAGCGCTCAGAAAATCAGTTAATAGCCAATCTAGACAGCGCAATGAGTGACATGAGCCGCCAAACACTCCTGTAGCTCAGTCGAATCAAACAGCACTGGCAAAAAGTGAATGCTATTGACCTCCTTGAAGTAAAACAAAATCGGTAGGGGCAAGTAGAAAATCCGCCAACTTTCCCATTCAGCATAGGGAAACGTTTTTAGCAGGCTGTCATTGCGTCGAACTTCCAGCGCAGTGGCTGTAAATACCAGCCGAATGGTAGCAGTTTGATACAGCAAAAAAAGCCCTAACAAGGCCAAAACAATGCCAATGCCACCTGTCTTAATGGGTAAAATCGTGATTAGCAAAGAGATGGCAATGATTGCCGATGGCAGGCGGTAGCTAGGCGTAAGTGTTATGGTGTCCGTCGTCATAGAAGTCATCAATATTAACCGTTAGAGGGGTTTAACCGTTAGGGAGGCTAGCCGTAAATGAAAATTAGCTGCAAAGAAAATTTAATTACCTAAAAAAGCACTGCCAGTGCCTTGAAACATGACCCAAGATAGAAAGAAATTGGCCACGAAAATAGCCAGTAGTGAGGTTACCACGGCGGTTGTGGTTGATTGACCAACCCCCTTGGCACCCCCTGTGGTGGTCAGCCCCCAGCTAGAGCCGATAACCGCGATCAGCGTGCCAAAAATAACCGACTTAATTAAAGCGCTGACCAAATCCCAGGGAGTGAGAAAGCTTTGGGCTGAATTGATAAAGACGGCGGTGGAAAGGCCGTATAGATTAGTCGCTACCACCAGCCCACCGGCCATCCCCGTCATAAAAGAAAGCACGCACAGCAAGGGCAGCATGAGGGCGCAGGCAATCACCCGAGGAATGACCAAATAATCTATTGGGTCACTTTTGAGCATTTGCAGCGCGTCAATTTGTTCGGTGACGCGCATGGTGCCGATTTCCGCTGCAAAAGCTGAACCCACTCGGCCAGCAATGACGACAGCGGTCAGTACCGGCGCTAACTCGCGCGCGAGCGTGAGCGCTAGAAGGCCGCCAATGGCCGTACTCGCGCCAAAGCTAATAAATTCGCGGGCGACTTGAATGGTAAAAACCATCGCGACAAAAACAGCCGTTACTAAGGCAATCAGCAATGATTCAGGGCCTACAGCGGCCATTTGCTCGATCGTATTACGGCGGTGAATGGGCTTAGAGATGATGTGAATAATCACCTGCCCACCTAGAAAAATAGCCGCCAGCAGTCGCTGTAGCCAAAGCACAAAATTGTCAGGAAGCAGAGAGAAGTTCATCAAAATCTTCTAGGTAGCTACAACATTTTAAAAAAATAATTATAAAAAATTAAGATTTTCCAGGGCTTAGCCGCCGACATCCGTTGCTATGAATGGCAATGGCTCTCTTCCTAGCCTCTTCCTAGCCTCTTCCTAGCCCCTTAGCTACATTTTCTAATTTACAGACCTAGATAGTTGTTATTCTATAGCGTTTCTCACTTGGCTAAAGTGGTTAAAGTATAGAGATCTCTGTGTAATCTTTACGGCATAACAAGCCAAGTGAGTCGAGGCGGACAAATGCATCCGCACGCCGTTATAAAGCTCCCTGATTTTGGTAAAAAAAACTATGCTGTTAAACAGTGTTTTGCAGAAATAGTTTAAATTTATGGGTTTTGGTCGATTCCTGATTGCTTTGCCTAGCTCTTTCTATTCAATCCGGCGGGTCGTTGTAAGGGGCATAGCTATTGTCCTGGCGATTGGGTTGGGTTGGGGAGCGATCGCCTCACCCGCCCTAGCCCTTCAACGCCAAAAAAACAGCGCCCCAACAGCGCCGACTAGCAACACTATTCAGCCCTACCTCGATAAAGTTGCTGAAGCGGTCACTGAGTTCACGCTAGATAACGGCATGAAATTCATTGTCTTAGAAAAGCACGACGCCCCGGTCGCTTCGGTAATGATGTATGCCAACGTCGGCGCTGCTTATGAAGTCGATGGTAAGACCGGGGTTGCCCACTACCTCGAGCATTTAGCTTTTAAAGGCACCAGCCGCATCGGCACTCGCGACTATCCAGCCGAAAAAAAAGTCCTTGAGCAGCTTGATCTAGTGTTCGATCAGCTCCTGGCCGCTGAAGCCGCAGACGATCAGGCTAAAGTTGCTGAACTGACTGCACAGTTTCAAACCTTGCAGGCAGAAGCGGATACCTATGTAGAGCAAAACAAATTTGGCCAGATTATTGAACAAACAGGCGGCACTGGCCTAAATGCCACCACCTCCGCCGATGCTACCCGCTATTTTTACAGTTTGCCTTTTAACAAGCTAGAGCTTTGGTTTTCACTGGAATCCGAGCGCTTCCTAGACCCTGTTTTTCGCGAATTTTACAAAGAAAAAGAAGTCATTCTCGAAGAGCGCCGAATGCGCGTGGATAATTCTCCTATCGGTCAAATGGTAGAGCGCTTTTCAGAAGTCGCTTTTACAACTAATCCCTACCGTCGTCCGGTGATTGGCTATCAGGAAGATTTACGCAAAGCCACCCGCGCTGATGTTCAAGCTTTCTTTGACGCTTACTACGGCCCAAGCAACCTGATTGCAGCCGTAGTAGGCGATGTTGATCCCACTCAGGTCAAGCAGTGGGCCGAAGTTTATTTTGGCCGGTATCAGTCACGAACTCAGCCAGAGCCGCTCGTCGTCAGCGAAGCGCCGCAAACAGAGCCCCGCAGCTTTACGCTAGAGCTAGTTTCTCAGCCTTGGTATCTAGAGGGCTACCATCGCCCTGGGATCACCGATCCTGATCATGTGGTGTACGCCATGATCGACAGCATTCTGACGAGAGGCCGTACTGCTCGGCTGTACAAAGCTTTAGTAGAGCCTCAAATTGCCCTAGATGTCGGCAGCGCCAATGGCTTTCCGGGCGATCGCCAGCCGACTATATTGCTGCTATACGGCCTCACGGCTCCGGGCCATACTGTTGAAGAATTGGCAGTTGGGCTAGAAGCTGAGCTACGGCGCTTGCAGACTGAGCCGGTAGATACGGCAACGTTAGATCGCGTTAAGACTCAATCTAGAGCAGGGCTTCTTAGTCAGCTAAATTCTAATGCAGGGATGGCTAGCTTACTCAGCGAGTACGAAGCTAAAACAGGCGATTGGCGCAACGTATTTAAGGAGTTACAGGAAATTGAAGCCGTGAATGCAGCCGATGTACAGCGGGTTGCGCAAGCGACTTTTCGCCCAGAAAATCGAACGGTAGGCAAGCTAATTTCAGCGGGTGGTGCTGCCCCTGAAGCGAATACCCCACCCGCAGCAGGTCAGTAAAATTGCACCCAATCATAACTATCTTGAATCATTATCTCGAATAATTATCTAAGGCAAAGCCATTCAACTGGCTATTCAATAACGTCATTTCAGCGAGTCATTCAAGGAAATTCATGGGTTTGATTTTACGGCGCAAGCGACTTTTTCCCTTTGTGTGTTTAGCAGTAGCCACCTTTTCATTGTTGCTGACGGTGGCTTGGCCTAAGCCTGCTCAAGCCATTGAAGCTAAGCCCTACGAAGAGTTGGTGTTTCCACCGTTGGGTGAGATCCAAATTCCAGATTACGAACGCTATGAGCTGGAGAATGGCTTAGTGGTCTATCTCATGGAAGATCATAATTTGCCTTTGGTCGGCGGATCGGCCACGTTTCGCACGGGTGGCTATTTGGTGCCGCCTGAAAAAACTGGGTTAGCAGACATTACGGGTGAGGCGATGCGCTTAGGCGGTACGCTGACGCACACACCCGATGAGCTAAATGAACGGCTAGAGCAGCGAGCGGCTTCGGTCGAGTCGAGTATTGCTCAGACAACAGGTAGCGCTAGCTTTTCTTCGCTGACAGAAAACCTAGAGGAGGTGTTTGGGCTATTTACTGAGGTGATTACGCAGCCTGCATTTGATCCAACTCAGATCGCGCTGATTAAGAGTCGGACGGCAGGCGGCATTGCTCGGCGCAATGATAGTCCTTCAGATATTGTCTCGCGAGAGTTTCAGAAGCTCGTGTATGGAGTGCAAAGCCCGTATGCGCGCACGGTTGAATATGCCAACTTAGACAGTATCAGCCGCGACGATGTGGTGAGCTTTTACCAGACGACGCTGACGCCTAAAAACACGATTTTAGGGATTTCAGGTGATTTTGATCCTGAGCAAATGAAAGCGCTGATTGCTAGTACGCTAGGCACTTGGAAAGGTGATCAAACGCGGGAGCTGCCGCTGCCGCCAGCCGGTGAGCAAGCCACAGCGGGTCTATTTGTAGTGAATCAGCCGCAGCTCACCCAGAGCTATATTCACATTGGCCATATGGGCGAAGAGCTGCGCAGCCCTTACCATGCGCCGATGGCGGTGCTAAATGAGGTGCTTAATGGCTTTGGCGGACGGCTGTTTAATCAGATTCGTTCGCGGCAGGGCTTAGCGTATAGTGTGTACGCTTATTGGAGCCCTCGCTATGACTATAACGGTCTATTCATTGGGGGTGGACAGACCCGTTCTGAAGCGACGGTGCCCTTTATTGAGTCGATGTATAGAGAGCTGGAGAAGGTTCGCGCTGAGCCCATTACAGAGACGGAGCTAGCGTTTGCTAAAGACTCGGTACTCAACAGCTTTGTATTTAATTTTCAGACGCCGACTCAGACGCTTTCTCGCTTGATTCGCTATGAGTATTATGGCTATCCGTCGGATTTTGTCTTTCAGTTTCGCGATCAGGTGGAGAGTGCAACGGCGCAACAGGTGTTAGCGGCAGCTCAAGCGACGCTCATCCCGGAGAAGCTGATTACAGTAGTGGTGGGCAATGTCGCTGAAATGATGCCTGGATTGGAGGTACTAGGCGTTGAGGTGACGCCGCTAGATGTGACCATTCCGCAGCCCACGTAGGATGTCATTGAAAAGATTGAGGAGAATCGCTGAGCTAGCTTTAAAGCAGCGTTTGTCCTGATTGCCCGCTTGATTAGTTGAACGCTTATTTGTCCTGGCTAAATTCATGATTTAGCTGGGACAATTTGCTTTAAATCTTTAAGGCTGAGGCGCGTTCTACAGCAGAAAGTGCTGAATTAACTCTGATAGCTATAGTAATGATGATGCGCTGATCTACGGCGCTATTGGCTTTTGATAGCAGCATTTTTATTATGAAGATTGCACCTTATATTATTGGTCGGTTTGTGGTTGGCCGGACGGTGGCGGGCGATCGCACCTATGACGTTAACTACGAACCGCACCTGGAAGCAGAAACTGCCTTTCCAGGCTACTTTGTAAAAAGTACTGCGCCCTACAATACAGACAACCTCAGCGATCAAGACAGGCAAGCGCTGAGCGCCTATGCCAAGCCGGAGGATGCGAAGGCGTGGATTGAGTCGATCGCCCAAGATCTTCACCGCATTCACTGCGATCCAAGCATTCGCTATGCGCCGGAGCTAGTCATTGCAGTGCATGGCTACAACATGCTCGAAACTACGGTGCTCGACTGGTACAACAATCTATACCGCTATATTGCTAATGATGATCCGGTGATTCGACAGCGCCGCAACATTGTTTTTGTCGGCTACCGATGGTCTTCAGAGCGGATGTCACTATCGGCTATTAGCTTTTGGAAAAATGTTATCGCGCTGCCGGATATTCCTCGCTGGATTTTAATCTTGAGCATGGCGCTGGTGCTGCGCTTTGTTGCTTGGCCGATAGTGACAGGCCCGTGGGGCAAAGCGCTGGCTACAGTCGCCGCGATCAAGCCCGTAAAAGATTTGATGGCTTCCAGCTGGATTCAACCGGTTATTAACTGGGCTGCTAACACTGCGATTCATCCGCTATTTATCATGATCGATAGAGTGGCGCTATCGCTGATATTTTTACTTGCGTTTTCGATGATGACGCTGTTGCTGTTGCGAATGTTTGTTTATTTTCGTGATGTCTATCGGGCAATGAACTTTGCCGTCCCAGATTTAACAGAACTGATTCGGCAGATCGATTATGCACTGGCTAATTTGCAAGGTAGTGCGCTGACTGATTCACCGCCTCATTCACTGGCAGATTCATCAATAGAAATCAAAGAATCTGCCACGCCCTCTAGCGCCTCACCGCAAAAAATAAAGCTCAACTTTTTGGGCCATAGTATGGGTAGCTTAGTGATTACCAATACGGTGCGCGTGCTATCGGATGTGTTTGATCAGCGCTCAATTGCTCAACAGCCGGTGCCTGATATTGGTAGTACCTTAAGTTTGTCGCGCTTGGTATTAGCTTCGCCAGATATTCCGGTGCTCTCGATTGTCTCTAGTCGGGCGAATGGCCTTGCTTCTTCGCTGCGACGCTTTGATGAGGCTTATTTATTTAGCAATGAAGGAGATTTAGCGCTGCGCCTTGCTTCAATGACTGCCAACTATATCTTTTTTCCGAGTGCTCACGATCATCACGGTCACCGGTTGGGCAGTATTGCTTTGGTAAATGGAGTCCAGAGCAGCGATCCGCTGGTTTCTCCACGGGCTTTGCCGCAAGTTTCTAAAAGAACAGGCGTAATCAACTTAGGAACGCTACGGCAGTACTATCCAAAAGAGATGGCGTTGGGAAAGGCCATCTCTCAAGACAAGTTGGATATTCTCCAATGCCTATTTATTACTCGAAGTGTTCCTCGTGTACAAGAGTGGCTGCGCGGTATTTTCTTTCAAAAAAAGTCTAAAAAGAAAGATTACGTATCTTTAAAAAGTCTATTCGATAGAAGTAAAGATGAGGTGGCGACCATTGCTGACTTTTTTACCTTTTTTGACTGTACTGATTACAAAGATACGCGGTTGAAAATAGAACCTTGCGGTCAATACCTGCGATCTAAAAAACAATCAGGCGTATTGACACTGGCTAAGCGTAAGGAAAATCTTCTTTTCTTTGATTATTTGTTGCTCATGATTGCCTGGATGCGCGGTAAATGCGATGTCCATGGCGGTTACTTTCAAGGAGAGTACAGCCGTGAGCTAATTTATCGGATTGCTTTTTTAGGCTTCGATGGGACTTTGAAGGCGATCGCTACTGAAACCGACCACGCATCACCTAAGAGCTTTTCACCAAGCTGTTCTCTCAATCCAGAAGATGCTCTGACAGCATTGTCTAATCGCTGCTTGGCTAAAGGCATTCAGGTGTATCTTTCGCCGCTGCGCTACCGGGTAGATGTGCAAGGCGACAATCTAGCCAAGGCCAAGCAGGAAATGTTAGAGACCGTGAAGTCTGATCCACTGTCGGTAGATGCCTAAGAATGCGCCTGAGGATCTGCTTGCGTTTCACTGACGAGCTGCTTGAGCAAATCAGAAATCTCTTGGGCTTGATTCATCACCATGAGGTGACCGCAGCCCTCAAGGGCATAGTCAGGAGAGACCAAGCGAAACGGAAAGATGCGATCGCGCTTCCCGTGAATCTGCACCAGATTACTCAGCGCTTCTTTATTTTGCCAGACAACAACTTTGTGCAACGCCCACTTTAAAAAATGCGGATTGGTCTCTACCAAAACTGTTTTTAGCAGCTGCTTTTGTTCTGTTCCTTCTGGCGAAAATAGCCAGTAAGCTAGCCAATAGAACGCCCACAACAGACTTTTGAAGGGAAAAATCCGATGAATCGGCAAGGCCCGAAAGAGCTTAAAGTAAATCGGGATTTCTGAGGATTGCTTGACGCTAGAGAGCAAAACTATTTTTTCAGTCTCCATCTGTTTTGCGATCTCAATCGCGACGATGCCGCCAAAAGAGAGCCCAACAATGATGGGCCGTTTGTCTTTAATCTCTTGGGCAAGGCGATGAGCATAGTGTTCGATAGATTCTCTTCGCTCCGGCGGTAGCCAGTGAAGGTGAATAGGCCGATAGCCGTCATAACGCAACCACTGAAAAATACGCTCATCGGCTCCAAGGCCACTGATTAAGTAAATGGGCTTGAGCGTAGAGGCCGACGCCAGGGCTACTGCGTTTCGGGTGGGGCTGTCATGAGGTGGTGGCGCTGCATTCATTGAGCTAGGATGATTTCCCTCGCAAGTATAGATCTGTTGTGTGCCTGACACCGCTTTTTGAAGCAATCAACTACTATTACAAGCATAGCTGTCTAGCGTCTTTAAGCTTAGCGCCTGAAGGGGGCCTAGTTGAGGGGCAAACTCCATATCCTGGGCTGATTTAGCCGGAATGGGCCAGTGGATAAGGTCAGTGGCTAGGTCAGTGGCTAGGCCAGTGACTGAGCCAGCGGAGAAGTCCAGTAAGCCGTTAGTCACGTCAAATTAATATTTCAGGAGCGATCGCCTTGATAGCCTCAATCCAAAAACACTCAGCCCATCAACAACAGATTCCAAGCACCCCTTTAGCTGACGAAGAAATCCGCAAGATAGACGCTTTCTGGCGTGCCTGCAATTATTTGGCCGTCGGCATGATCTATCTCAAAGATAATCCTTTGCTCAAAGCGCCGCTGACGCTAGAACATACTAAACCTCGCCTGCTTGGCCATTGGGGCACGAGTCCTGGCCTGAGCTTTATGTACATTCATCTCAACCGTTTGATCACAAAGTATGATCTAAACGCTATTTTTCTTGCGGGCCCAGGGCATGGAGCACCCGGTGTGCTAGCCCCAGTGTACTTAGAAGGGACTTATTCTGAGCTGTATCCTGACAAAAGCGAAGACGAAGCCGGGCTGCAAAAGTTTTTTAAGCAATTTTCTTTTCCGGGACACATTGGCAGTCACTGCACGCCTGAAACGCCGGGCTCAATTCATGAAGGCGGGGAGCTAGGCTACAGCTTGGCTCACGCCTACGGCGCTGTGTTTGATACGCCCGATTTGATTGCAGCTGTGGCCATCGGCGATGGTGAGGCCGAAACGGGGCCCCTCGCGACGGCTTGGCATTCTAATAAATTTTTGAACCCGAGACGCGATGGGGCGGTGCTGCCCATTTTGCACCTGAATGGCTACAAGATTGCGAATCCGACGATTCTCTCGCGGATTTCTCATGAAGAGCTAGAGGCCCTGTTTTGGGGCTATGGCTATACGCCTTATTTTGTGGAAGGCGAAGATCCGACTGAGATGCACCAAAAAATGGCAGGTGTGATGGAGGAGTGCATTAGTCAAATTCGCTCGATTCAAGCGAAGGCGAGAAGTGGGGGTGAAAGTTCCCGTGAAGAACGACCGGAAAGACCGCGCTGGCCGATGATTGTGCTGCGCTCGCCGAAAGGATGGACCGGCCCCAAAGAATTGAATGGGCATAAGGTGGAAGGAATGTGGCGATCGCACCAAGTGCCGATGAGCAACCTAAGACCCGAAGGCCATTTGCAGGTGCTTGAAACCTGGATGCGCAGCTACCGACCGCAAGAGCTATTTGACGAGAATGGCACGCTCTTGGCTGAGCTTAAAGAGATTGCGCCGAAGGGCAATCGCCGCATGAGCGCCAACCCGCACACGAACGGCGGGCGGCTGCGCAAAACTCTGAAACTGCCTGACTTTCGTCAATATGCCGTCGTGCTAGATAAGCCCGGTACAGTCGTCGCCGAAACCACCCGCGTCATGGGTAAATTTTTGCGCGATGTGATGGCCAATAACATGCACAATTTTCGCTTGTTCGGCCCTGACGAAACCGCCTCAAACCGACTCGATAACGTCTACGAAGTCACCAAAAAAACCTGGATGGCCGATTACTTGCCAGACGATCTCGACGGCACTCAGCTTTCGCCTGACGGGCGAGTGATGGAAATGCTCAGTGAGCACACGCTCGAAGGCTGGCTCGAAGGGTATTTGCTCACGGGTCGCCACGGTCTGCTGAATACCTACGAAGCTTTTGTTCATATCATTGACTCGATGTTTAACCAGCACGCCAAGTGGTTGGATATCTCTAAAAAAAATGTGGCTTGGCGATCGCCCATTTCCTCGCTCAACATTTTGCTCTCATCTGTCGTTTGGCGGCAAGATCACAACGGCTTTAGTCACCAAGATCCGGGCTTTATTGATGTAGTCACCAACAAAAGCCCCGACGTAACTCGGATATATTTGCCCCCCGATGCCAACTGCTTGCTATCGGTCACCAATCACTGTCTGCGCAGCAAAGACTATGTGAACGTGATTGTGGCCGACAAGCAGAGTCATCTGCAATATCTAACCATGGACCAAGCGATCAAACACTGCACTAAGGGCATTGGCATTTGGGACTGGGCTAGCAATGACGATCAGGGTATAGAACCTGACGAGCCTGATGTTGTGATGGCCTGCTGTGGCGATGTGCCGACGATGGAATCACTCGCAGCTACAGCGATGCTGCGAGAAGAATTTCCAACGCTAAAAGTACGCTTTATCAACGTAGTCGATCTCTATAAGCTGATGCATCCTAAAGATCACGCCCACGGCTTATCTGATCGAGATTTTGACACGCTCTTTACGCCTGATATGCCCGTGATCTTTAATTTTCACGGCTATCCTTGGCTGATCCACAAGCTCACCTACGCCCGGAGTAACCAAGAGCGCATCCATGTCCGTGGCTACAAAGAAGAAGGCAACATTAACACACCCTTAGAGTTGGCCATTCGCAATCAAATTGACCGCTTTAATTTGGTGATTGATGTGATTGATCGGGTGCCTAAACTGGGTTCAGCAGCGGCTCATGCTAAAGAGAGAATGAAAGATGCAATTACTGAAAGCCTCAACTATGCCTTTGAACATGGCAAAGATAAAGACGAACTGGTGAACTGGAAATGGCCGTATTAACCCGCAACTCATCAGAAATCAATTCACCGATTAATTCACTGGTATGAGTTTACGACTTTATTTACTGCGCCATGGCGAGACGACCTTTAGCATCAACAGAGGCTACTGCGGCGTGCTAGATGTCGATCTCACCGTGGCCGGACAGGCGATGGCACAGGCATTTGCCGATGAATACAAACGCATAGATTGGGCCGCGATTTACTGTAGCCCGATGAAGCGCACTCAAGCAACCGCTGCGCCCATTGCAGCGGCAACCGGGCTATCAATAGAATTACGAGATGGTCTGCGAGAGTGTAACTATGGCAAATGGGAAGGCAAAACCAAGGAGGAAGTTGACACCACCTTTCATGACAATTATGTAGACTGGATGACCGAGCCTGCTTGGAATTCGCCTCAAGACGGTGAGACCGCAGTTGAGGTGCGCAATCGCTCCATGTCGGTGATTGCAGAAATAGAAGAGAAACACCTAGACGGAAATGTGTTGGTTGTCTCTCACCGCACGACGCTGCGAATTGTATTGTGTAGTTTGTTAGGGATTGATTTGGGGCGCTATCGCGATCGCCTTGACTACCCGGCGGCTTCTTTAAGCGTTGTGAAATTCGGCAAATACGGGCCACTGCTAGAGCGGATGGGCGATCGCGCCTATATGCCGCCAGATCTGCGTGATAGAGAAGGCTAGAGAAGGCTAGAGAAGGCTAGTAAACGCCTAATAAACTGCTGCTATATGAATATTCTTGTGCTTAACGCTGGCTCTAGCAGCCACAAAAGCCACCTGTATCAGCTAGGTGATTCGCCCCTGGCCGCAGATCAATCATCTCAAGGGCCATCTCAAGCTCCACCTCAAGCCCCTCTATGGGAAGCGCAGATTGATTGGCAACAGTCTCCTCCATTGCTAACGGCAAAGGGAAACGGTGAGACGGTGAAGCATGAGTTGCCAGAGGGCGATCGCGCTGAAGCAGTTGCTCGAATGCTGCACACGCTTCATCAAGGTGAAACCGCTGTGCTGCGTAAACTAAAAGAGATTGATGTTGTTGGGCACCGAGTAGTTCATGGCGGGCAAGACTATCAGCACAGTGTCTGGATCGATGAGGGGGTGAGAGGAGCGATCGCCGATCTCATTCCCTTAGCGCCCTCGCACAACCCCGCTAATCTGGAAGGCATCCAAACGGTTGACAAACTTTTAGGAGATATCCCCCAATACGCCGTCTTTGACACCGCCTTCCACCACCAGATTCCAGACGTTGCTGCGCTTTATCCCATTCCTCAAGCCTGGACAGATCTGGGCATTCGCCGCTACGGCTTCCACGGCATTAGCCATCAATACTGCGCTTATCGGGCGGCGCAATTACTAAATCGTCCATTACCAGATTTACGCCTGGTAATTGCTCACTTGGGCAATGGCTGTTCTTTATCGGCGGTGCGCAATGGGCATAGCGTAGATACCAGCATGGGCTTTACCCCAATGGAAGGCTTAATGATGGGCACTCGCTCAGGCAGCATTGATCCGGGCATTTTGCTTTATTTAATGAGAGAGCAAGGCTATACCTACGAGCAGCTCGATCATCAGCTTAACAAAGCCTCTGGATTAAAAGGGGTTTCGGGGCTATCTGGCGATATGCGACAGCTTCAGTCGGCTATTCAGCAGGGTAATGCTAACGCCAAGCTCGCAGTAGATATGTTTATTTATCACCTAACGGCGAGCATTGCCGCGATGACAGCTAGCCTAAATGGGTTAGATGCGCTGGTATTTTCAGGCGGCATGGGTGCAAATGCGTCGCTGATTCATCAAAGGGTTGGGGAATCGCTCGCTTTTTTAGGAATTGAGTTTTTACAAGCAAGAGATCTGGAGGATCAGGGCGATCGCATTATCTCTACCCCTAATTCTCTTTGTTCCGTACTGGTGATTCATACCCAAGAAGAGTGGCAGATCGCCCAAGAATACTGGTCGCTAAACTCGTCTCAATAGCGCCATTTAAGGGATTTTATAATCTGTTGCTTTACGAATCTTCGCGTTTCACCAATCGGCTATCTTATCGAAGATAATAGCTGTTTTAATGCTAGCAACCGGCTAGTAAGCTTTATTATGCTGAATTTTCGCTTGTTGAAGACGGTGCTGGTTTGTGCGATCGCCACAACTTCAGCGATTATCGTTCCCCAAGTTAGTCAGGCCGCAGATATTAGGGCCGCAGACGCTCAGGCCGCTTCTGACTTGCCAATCACTGAACTGCCGAGGGCGCGATCGCCCCAGTTCGCGCAGCTTGCCCAATTCGTCCCGATCAATGCAGCGCTGCTCTCTGTCACTGGCACCGGCACTGCCTCAACGCCTGCCGACAAAGCTGCCATTCTTCTATCTTATATGCTCAATTACTATCCCGAAGCTCCTAGCGATCCCAACGCGCCCCCGCCTTTACCCCCCACAATCAAAGAAGCTGACCTAAAACCCATTACCGACGCGCTGATTAGCGCAGGCGTTGCGGCTAGCGACATTAGTTTTGCGCCTGAAGCCTACAGCCCTCAAGCAATACGCATGATCATTAGAGTGAATCGCCCCACTCGTGAGCGCCTCAATACGCTTATATCCGTGGCCAATACCGCTTCTACTAGAGATAATCGGTTTCTCTTTAATACCTCTGGCATCGTCTACACCGCCCAAAACTGCCAAGCGGCTGAAACAACAGCTCGTCAAGCTGCGATGGCCAATGCCATCGAACAGGCGACAGCGCTCGCCAGCGTCGCCAACGTTCAGATCGGCGACATTCTGGCCGTGACTGGCAACACAACCTGGCGATATGCAGCCCCGTTTTCGACGGCCTGCCCAGCTGACCTTGACGAAACTCTTCGCTATGCGACCTTATACGGCACCCAGTCTTACGATCCCTCACAGCCTGCTGAAGTTTCTGTAGATAGCAGCATCTCGCTATCTTATGAAATTGAATAGAATGGGATAAAGCGGAGCGGAATTGAACAGCTATTTCTAAGGCTGCAAAGACTCAGAAATAGCTGTTGGAAATAGCTGCTGCTTGGTTTCGAGCAACGTTTTTAATATCCATAGCTCCAGCGGGCGTAATAGCCCCGCCCATCAATATGGGTGAAGATAGAAGAACTCGCTAGCCCGCCGCGTGAGCCCCACCAGCGGTTGAGTTCGCTGTATACACTGGTGGCGTGAATGCCAATGACGACAAAATCAACCGCATCGCCTGACATGTGACGAGAAAATCTAGCTCCGCCTGCGGCCTTATTAGAAGCCGGATCGCGGTACCAAGAGTTGACTCGGATAGGGCGATTTCCCATGCGCGATCGCACTTCTTCCATCACTCTCGCAATCCGAATAATGCCATAGGTAATATCGCGACTTACTGGAATGCGACTGCCGTTTTTGGTTGCTTCAGCCCAAGTAAAGTTGCCATTGGGCACAATCGGCTCTGACAGGTAAAAGGTGCTGCTAAAGCCCGGCAGTCGAAAAGGGCCTGTAGGTTGTGGTTGCGGTGGCGTGGGCGTGGGCACGACGACAACAACAGGTGGCTTGGGCGGTGCTGGTGGTGCGGGAGGCGTTGGCGGTGCAGGCGGTGGAACCGGCTGGGGCTGCTCTGAAGAGCCTTGGCCAGGGTTGTTGCCAGCGGGGTTGCCTTCAATCACAATGTCAGGGGCATAGGCATACCACTGTTTGAGATTACTAGGGCCGAGTCCAGCATTAGCAAGCACCACGCGCACATGATTGCCGGCTACTTTTTCATTTTCTAACAGCGCAAACTCGGTGCCATTTTTTACAAATATCTTTTCACTGCTCGAAAGCTGACCAGACAAAACCGGCCTAAGTTTAAAGAGTGTGTCACTGATGACTTTGAGAACGACCGCAGAGCCGCTGACTCGCACATCTGGCTGAAAGGCGTACCAAGTATTGCGATTATAGGGGCCTAAAAATCTGTTTGCTAAAGAAACTCTAAGATGATTGCCCGCAGCTGGCAAATAAGACTGCAAATCAAACTGAGTGCCGTTTTTGACAAAGACTTTATCTGCGTCGGCTAGCTGCGATGACAAAATTGGCTGTTGCTTAAACAGCGTGTCGCTAATCACCGTCAGTTGAACAGGCGAGGCTTGAATTTCAATATCCGGATTGTAGGCGTACCAAATTCGTTGATTATTACCTAGGGTTTGATTGGCGAGTACCAAGCGCGTGTGGTTACCCTCAGCTTCTGTATAAGAAATAATTTCAAACTCAGTTCGATTTCTGACAAAGACCTTTTCTGAATTCAAGAGTTCGGCAGATAGCTTGGGGCTAAGCTTGAACAGCGTGTCGCTAATTACTCTTACTTTCACTGTAAACTCAGCTCCCTAAGTAACGAATACGCAATTTTCAACAGCAATTTTTAATAGGTGCTAGCAGAATAATCCGCTGCTGCTATTTAGACCCTCAGGGTTTTACCGCGAGGTCTTAGTTAAAATAGCAAACCTTGCTCTATTTATAAACTTTGCCGGTAAAGTTGCCGGTTAGGCTCGCAATTCTAGCAGCGTGCGGATGCATTCGTACACCGCAACTTACTGGGCCTATTGTGCCGTAAAGGTTACACAGAAATCTCTGTACTCTAGCCCGGTGAGAAATAGGTAAGTGAGGAATAGGCAAGTGAGAAATGCTATATCATCAGGCCGCCATCAAAAACGCCGCTTTACTCGCGCCACTGCCCAAAAGGGGGCGCTGCTAATGCTGCTAGTAGCTCAGGCACGATTGCAGCAGGCCAAGCCCCTTCACCGCGTCGTCCACTGCGCAATATAAACCGTAGGCTATACGCCGCCGGAAAACCTTCGGCTTCTAGCCATAGCTCGGCTGTTTCTTGCTCGCAGATCAGCCGCTCCTCTTCCATGAGCTCACTGGCCATTGCTGCCATTGTTGCTTGCAGCTTTTGCACGCCTCGGCAAAAGTCGGCAAATTCAGCCGCTGTTAGCTCTAGCGACCAGCTTTCTCCTGACAGTAAGCCGCAAAATTC
>JBGTNW010000324.1:0-3025 GCA_041742865.1 Phormidesmis sp. | reverse complement strand
GTCGCCATCCCTAACCGAGCGACCGCGACCGCTTGATTAGCCCCTTTGCCGCCCGGCACCGTCACAAATTTTCGCCCCGTTAGGGTCTCACCGGGCTGTGGCAGCCGATCAACTTCAGCCACCAAGTCCATATTGAGACTGCCCAACACCACCACATCGGTCATCGGTCTGCCATCCTCGAATCAAATGCGCTTTGGGCTAATTTTCGGGCCAATTTTCGGGCCAATCCTCGTTGTGATCACGCAGCTCTGAGTCTGCTTTTCCCTGCTCCAGCGGGGGTCGATCCGAACTCCAGGCCCACCAAACAGTATTGCACTCACACTGATAAAACTCTTGATACTTGCGCTTGCGCGCGTCAGTAAACACCGGTGCACGGCGATTGAGCCAAACCCTCTGAGCCTCGCGGCTTCCTTTTTCACACACCGGACAGCCAAATGGCTGAGCATGGACAGCAGTTTTGATCCAGTCAGGCGGAAACAGCGAAAATGCGTCCATAGGGACGGCTCCAAAGCGTCAGTGACAATCACTTTATTATGCCGCCTACCCTCTAAGGTCGGGACATAAATCCTGATCTACCGATCTCAAGCTAGATTTGGAAATAGATTTGGTAGCGTCACCAACGAGAACTTATAGTGAATCTAAACGCGATTCTGAAGAAAACCTTACGGTGGGTATCTCTCCTGTGAAAGCTATCACTTTGCTCGGTTCGACCGGTTCCATTGGCACGCAAACACTCGATATTGTGGCGCATCACGGCGATCAGTTTCGGCTAGTAGGCATCGCCGCCGGGAGCAATGTAGATCTGCTGGCGAAACAGGTAATTCAGTTTAGACCCGAAATTGTGGCGATCTGTGATGAGCATAAAGTCGGTGAGCTGACAGCGGCCCTCTCGGACTTAGACCCACAGCCGATTATTTTGGCAGGCGAAGCAGGCGTGGTTGAAGTGGCCCGGTATGGAGATGCAGAAGCGGTCGTGACCGGCATTGTGGGCTGCGCGGGGCTGCTGCCGACGCTGGCGGCGATCGCTGCTGGGAAAGACATTGCCTTAGCGAATAAAGAAACACTGATCGCAGGCGGGCCAGTCGTGCTGCCGCTAGTGGCTAAGCATGGGGTAAAACTGCTTCCGGCTGATTCGGAGCATTCAGCCATTTTCCAATGTTTGCAAGGCATCAGCGCCACTGGGCTAAGGAGAATTTTGCTGACGGCTTCAGGGGGGGCGTTTCGCGATTGGCCAACCGCCGATCTGGTTAAGGTGACGATGGCCGATGCGATCAAGCATCCGAACTGGTCGATGGGGCGCAAGATTACGGTGGATTCAGCGACGCTGATGAACAAAGGGCTAGAGGTGATTGAAGCGCATTATCTCTTTGGGATGGATTACGACAACATTGATATTGTGATTCATCCGGAGAGCATCATTCACTCGCTGATTGAGCTGCAAGATACGTCTATGCTGGCACAGATGGGCTGGCCTGATATGCGCTTGCCGTTGCTGTATGCGCTGTCTTGGCCGGAGCGCATTTACACCGATTGGGAGCCGCTAGATTTGGTTAAAGCGGGCGATCTCACCTTCCGCGAACCGGATCATCACAAGTATCCTTGTATGGATTTGGCCTATGCGGCGGGCCGCGCCGGGGGGACGATGACGGCGGTGCTCAATGCGGCAAACGAGCAAGCGGTGGCGCTGTTTTTGGCTGAGAAAATTCATTATTTAGAGATTGCAAAGGTAATTGAGAAAGTGTGCGATCGCCACCAAGGAGATCTCAATCCAACCCCTAATTTGGAAGACATTTTAGCGGTAGATCAGTGGGCTAGGGTAGTTGCAACAGAGTTGAGTGCCGCGCTGGCTTAACGTGACCGCTGAAATTGATCGCTGAAATACTGATAGTGACAAAAGGAGTACAACAATGGAATTAGCACTGACGTTAGGAGCCTTTGCGATCGCTGCTCTTGTATTTTTTTGGCTAGTGGGCGTTGTTAAAACCACTATCCGAACCGCTTTCCTAGTCGCTCTTTTTCTCTTGGGCCTGTGGTTGGTCTTTGGCATTGGCCCCACTCAAATTTGGGAGACCATTCGCGATTGGCTGCCTGACTTTTTATTGCCGTCGTGACGTTTTGGGCACCTTATTAAAAGCGCAGCGCTAAGGCGTATTATCCCGGCGCTGGCATACCCAATTGGCTCACTCCACCGCTCAAAAAATGCCTGTTAGCAAAACGGCTAAAGCTTCCCCCCAAGGGCTTGAACAAGTTAAG
This sequence comes from Phormidesmis sp., assembly GCA_041742865.1. Lineage (GTDB taxonomy): Bacteria > Cyanobacteriota > Cyanobacteriia > Phormidesmidales > Phormidesmidaceae > Phormidesmis. The sequence goes on along the minus strand of JBGTNW010000324.1, from coordinate 772 downwards.
CAGGCATTAGCCCAAAGAGGCTGGCAAAAAAACAGCCCTATCTTGTTAGATACCGCCTGTGTCAGCGCGGCGACCCTGAAGCGATTTTGGCGGGGCGTGCCGATTGGACAAGACAGCTTTCAGGCCATTTGCCAAGCGATCCATCTCGATAGTAATGGCATCATTGAGCCGAGCCCAACGGCTGCTGAGCCACCCGCACAGACCTCAGTCACCGATAGCTGGGTTGGTAGAGCCGCGCTTGAGCGCAAGCTACGGGCTCAATTGACGGGCACGACTCGGTTGCTTTTGCTCACTGGCCTCACTGGCATCGGTAAAACAGCGCTGGCCCGTCATCTCGCCCAGTCGTTGGCGAATGAAGGCTATACCTGCCTGAATCTGCGCTGCGATCGCGCCGAGCCCCTAACGCTAGCCAAACTAACGCACACGCTTTTCCAAAAAGCTGCGCCGCCCCATCCCATCCATCTCAGCTTTCACACCCTCATTGAGCATTTAAAGCAACACCGATATCTGCTCATTATTGATGACATCGAGCATTTGCTAGAAACCGAACCAGACACCTGTCTTAGCCGCTTTCAACATCGCCTTTGGCTAGATTTTTTTCAAGCTATCCTAACCGCTGATAGTTGCAGCAGTCGTTTTGTGCTCACGTCTCAAGATCTGCCTAATGAGCTGGATTTGCTGGGTGATCGCTGGCCTGATCGCTGGTATGCGCAAGCTTTAGGCGGCTTGAGTCCTAAAGCGCAGATGCAGCTGTTTCAAACCATGGGACTTT
>JBGTNW010000323.1:0-6873 GCA_041742865.1 Phormidesmis sp. | reverse complement strand
GGCCAACAATATCCGCCGTGAACTGCTTCGCTACCATCTAAAATCCCGTAAGTCGAACCATTATGCCATAGCCGCTTGCGCCTCGATAAGCCAGATTTCAGCCACTATCAGGTGCTACATGTCAGGTGCTACATGTAAAATCTCACCGGCCCATTTGCATTCCCAAACTCAGCAGACTTTTGACAATCCAAAACGACAGTGCCGCCATCCCCATCACCAGCGCCAATAGGGCCACAATGACCACGCCTGCAAACAGGCGATCTGCCGCACGGCTAGGCGCTGGGTTGGCAAGATGCTCTTCCAGCAGCAGCACATTTTGACTATTGGCTTTCCAAGCCACATCAAATAAATCGCCTAGCACCGGTACCGTGCCCGAAAGCGTATCTAGCACAATGTTGAAACCCATCCGAGCCAGCGTCGCCGCAGGCAAGCCCATTTTGGCCCCTTCATAGACGATGTAAATGCTCATCAGCCCGGTGAGCACATCGCCACCACCGGGCAGTAAACCCAAAATCGGATCGAGCCCAATGCGGATATCAGATCCAGGAATACCAATGGCTTTGTCAAGAACGTGGCTGATTTGGCGAAGCCGCTTCAGCGAAGCCGATTCTGGAAGTGAAGAGGGTATTGGTTGAGACATACATAACAAGCGATCTGAACCGCCGGTAGGAAAAAGGTAGAGAAATGAAATGTTTTGTTTTAAAGATCTTAAAGCAAGGGTGAACCGTCGTTTTGATAGGCTTAATTCATCATTAGCCTGACCACATTAGCCTACTAAAACTGGCCTGACATGGCCTGACAAAACGTTAAGCAGGCTTTCTCAAGAATGTCTTTTACCCTTGACTCGTTATGGCAGACCCTACCACTCAAACTTGTCCAATTTGCAGCGTGAAAATCATGGTCGGCAGTCCCGGCGGCGATCGCGTCCTCTTTTCTTCTGGCCCTGTCGGTACTCGCACTAAGCTTTGGGCCAGAGTGTGCCAATTCAGTAAAAGACCGGGCTGCATTAACCAGCAGACAAAAGGAGAAGCGATCGCTGCTGACGATTACTACGAGTCTGAGGTTCCGACAGGTGACGGCTAAGAGCACAGTAGGCCATAATGACTGACATCAATAAGCGTTGATATTGGTTGTCTAGTTCTATTTACTGAATTATTTTTTATGAAATTGACCAAATTTGGATTACTTCTGCTTCCGGCCACCCTATTTTCAATGAGCGTTAGCGCTACGCTAGGCACGGCTCGCGCCGAGGCCCAGCTTTACAACCCGCCCGTGATTGGCCGTGAAGAAGTCAGCGCTACACTGACAACCGCCGATATTCCCACTGGCTTCGGTGGCTTCGCCAAAGACTACGTAATCACGCTTGAAGCAGGCGATCAAATCACTATCGACGTGATTTCTGGCGACTTTGATACGCTGGTGACTCTCATGGATGCCAATGGGGCCACCGTTAGCGAAAATGACGACGGCCCCGATGGCAGCACTAACTCTTTACTCTTTGCCCGGATTAGCGAAGCTGGCAAGTACACCGTCCGCGTTCGCTCTTATGCGGGTGAAGGTACGGGCGCTTTTACGGTTAAAGTCGCTCGTTTACGCCCAATCTAATTTTTCAATCTATTCGATCTAATTTTTTCCAGCACTGCCAGGCATGAGTCAACTGAGTGCTTATCAGTGCTTAGTTTTTTATTTGACTGATGCCTTTAAAAACTTTCTTGCGAGCGTCCCCCTAGTTTGCTACTTTGGTTAAGCGCAAAAAACGCAAGCCGGGATAGCTCAGTTGGTAGAGCAGTGGATTGAAAATCCTCGTGTCCGGGGTTCAAATCCCCGTCCTGGCATACGAACATACCCACAAACCGTAAGTGGGGTAATAGCAGAGTTGTCAATAGCGCTAACTACGATTCACGCATCGGCAACTCCCAAGCAGCTTCCTAACTTTTTTCTTGAAAATCTTACAAAATCTGTCCACCTCCCGCGTGAATAGTTTCTAATTTGTCTAGGCGGATAATGGTACCGTTTTCCAGCTTGCAGTAATCTGCACCCTGACTGGCATAAATATCTACTACCTTGCTTTCGGCTGTAGCAGTGGTGCCAGTGTCACTTTGATAAGTGATTTTGGCAGTGCGTTGAAGGGTGGCGATCGCTTCCAACTGGTCTTGGAGGCCACAGCTAACAGGAGTATAGTCGCTCATAATTATTGGCTACCTGATTTGATTGGAGTTTGAGGGGCGTAAAGTTACTTTACGCTTAACGATTTTTTAGCACCGGCAGGGTGCTCATAGACTCTACCGATGGTTAAGCTTCGCTCTGACTCAAATATCAACCTTGTCCACGCCCAGACCTGTAGCTTTTCCACTAGGAAAACTCAAGGTTTCAACTTGGACGTGGTGTCGGTAAATGCTGTGGGCAAATAAAAAACCTAAAGCTGTCAGATTTTTTCTGGAGGCATCTGGCTCATCTTTTGTAAGTCTAGTACTTCGTTTAAGGTGGTTTCGTCCATGAGGTTATCTTCTAGCACTAGCTGGCGCAAAGATTTGCCGGTTTCGAGTGAGGCTTTGGCGATCGCCGCTGCACTCAAATACCCAATGTGCGGATTGAGTGCTGTCACGAGTGCTAAGCTGCCTTCTGCATAGTCCAAGCAGCGCTCAGGAAAAGCGGTAATACCTTGCAAACATTTGGTATCTAAGGCTGCAACGGTATTCCCTAGAATCTCAATGCTATGGATAAGGTTGTAGGCAATCAGCGGCATCATCACATTTAGCTCTAGCTGACCGGCTTGAGCGGCAAGGGCGATCGCGCTGTCATAGCCCATGACCTGAAAGCACACCATTGAGGTCATCTCAGCCATCACCGGATTATACTTACCCGGCATAATCGAAGATCCGGGCTGTACAGGCGGGAGCTGAATTTCTTTAAGTCCGGTTTTTGGCCCGGAATCTAATAAGCGCAGATCATGAGAGATTTTCACCAGATCCTGCGCAAGGTTTCGCAAGCTGCTGCTAACGGCGACAAAAGGAGCCATGCTCTGCATCGCTGCCATCAGATGTGGGCCGCTAGTGACTGGCTGCTGAAGGTAGTCACTCAGGAGTTCAGCCACGCGAAAGCGATAGCGGGGGTGAGTATTGAGGCCGGTGCCAGTAGCACTGCCGCCGAGCCCCAAACTAGCTAGCTCTGCGGCAGCTGTTTGAATGCGCTGTTGGTGTCCAATCAGAATGTGCTCCCAAGCCCGAAAGTTCTCGCCGAGGCGCACCGGAACAGCGTCCTGCAGGTGGGTGCGGCCTGAGCGGACAACCGATTTAAACTCGGTGGCTTTGGCTTGGAGGGTGGCGATTGCCCCCGCTAAAGCTGGATACAGCGAATGCTCTAAAGCCAAAATGCCGCCGACTCGAATCGCCGTCGGAATCACATCATTGGTTGATTGGCCGTAGTTCACATGGTCGTTTGGGCTCACTTGCGCATAGTTGCCCTTAGCGGCTCCGAGTATTTCTAGGGCGCGATTGGCCAACACCTCATTCACGTTCATATGATGTGAGGTACCTGCCCCCGCTTGATACACATCCACCACAAACTGATCGCGCAGCGCGCCGTTGAGAATTTCATCAGTAGCGGTGACAATAGCTGCGCTGATCTCTGCCGGAATGCAGCCGAGTTCACCATTTGCAATCGCAGTCGCCTTTTTAATCAGCAGGCAAGCATCGACATAAGTAGCCAAGGGCCGCAGCCCGCTGATGGGGAAATTTTGAACGGCTCTTAAAGTCTGAATGCCGTAATAAGTTTGCGATGGGATGGCGAGTTCTCCCATTGAATCTTTTTCGAGGCGTACGTTTGGATGAGCATTTAAATCGGCAGCATTAGCGGCAGCTTCAGGCATAAGAAACACGACCAGAAATGACATCTCAATAATCTTAAAGGGTGGATGGCTTTCTCGTAAGAGACTGACGAATGCGGCGGACTGAGAAGGCGAAGGCGGCAGGTTAAAGGGGAAAGCTAAGGAGAAGGCTCGGGCGCAGCCCAAACGGGTGCGATTAGGCTGCAAACAGGCTCATGTCACTACAATTTTGAAAGACAGTGGTTACTACTTCTACTTTTCTTAATAAAGCTGATGGCGCTGATCGCCACGATTTGAGTGTTCTGCAGGAGATAAAGGCTTTGGTAAGTCAAGGCTTTTCACTGCGGAACACTGGCAATTACGAAAGCGCCCTAGAGAAATTTGATCGCGCGATCGCTCAAGATGCTCGCAATCCGAAGACCTTTTTGTACAGAGCGCAAACGCTGATGCAAAAGAAGGCTTATGAGGCTGCTATTCAAGACTTTCGCACCGTTTTACAGCTCGATCCAACCAATGTTCGCGCATGGCATGGGCAAGGGGTCGCTAAAGCCGAACTCGCGCTCTATCCATCGGCAGTCGATAGCTTTGATCAAGCCTTAGCCTGTGATCCTAAAGATGACAAAGTTTGGTACAACCGAGGCCGCGCTCTACTCAAATTAGAGCAGTACGAGCGGGCCCTAGAAAGCTTTGATAATTCGGTCAGCATTGATCGGGGTAAATACCATACTTGGTATAACCGAGCCCTTGCCCAAGCAGCCTTAGAGCAGATTCAACCGGCCATTGGCAGCCTAGAAAAAGTCACTCAGCTCAAGGCAAACTGTCATTACGCTTGGAACTATCGAGGCACCTTGCTGAACCGTTTGTTCAAGCATCAAGACGCCCTTGAAAGCTTTTGGAAGTCGTTGCAGCATCAGGTACCCAATCCCAACGCGTGGTATGGCCTAGCGGCTACCTACGCTTTGCTCGACAATCCTGCATCTGCCGCCATTCATCTGCGTCAGGCCATTCAGCTTAATCCCACCATTTACAGCCTCATGGCCCGCAACGATACCAACTTTGATACAGTGCGCAATCATCCCAAAATCTGTTCAATTTTGCACAGCTGATTGAATGAGTGCCCTATCTTTCTGCCATCACGAGTTTTCTGCCATCACGAGTTTTTTTCTATGACAGTAGAGGTCACATCGACCACAGTGGGAGTGCTTGGCGATGCAGCAGTAGATGCAGCAGCAGTAGATTCAGAAGCCGTTTGAGAAGACGCTGCGTAACGATTACGGAGCCGCTCAAGGAGCTGATCGGCTTGCTGCCTAGCCTGTTGTTTAGCCTGAGGAAAGAAGGTTTGCTTGAAGGTGTTAGCCAGCGATCGCACCACTTTCACCAATCGCTCAGTCAAATCCTTAGTTTCGGCTTCTTGCTGCCAAGTTTGATTGACGGTACCAGCCGCCTGCTGGCTTTTTTCCTTGACGGTTGCCACGGTTTTAGCGCTGACTTCTTTGGCTAAAGGGCTGATCACAGTGCGGCCATCTTTCAGCTCGGCGGCCACTTCAGCGGCGGTTTTGGTAAAAGCAGCCCGTAAGATTTTGAAAATTCGCTGCGATCGCACACCACTCTCTTTTTGCAGTGCTTTAAGCTGTTCAGCAGTCGTCGTAAAGTCAGCAGTGGCAAAATCAGCTTGGCCGTTAGTTTCAGTACCATTAGTCTTAGTGCCATCGGTCTTCTTAATGTCGGTCTGATTTGTGTAAGTCATGAGAGAACTCCTAGATAAAAGAGGATAGTTGAACAAAGAATCTGAGAAAAAGCCCGAGAAAAAGTCTGAAAACTTGCTGCCCGCTTACCCTTAGGCGACAGGGACAGCCTCAACGGTAATGGTTTTCGCCTCGTCATTGGGATTAGCGTTAAACGGCTCGGTGCGAAAAGCGTTACTCAAAGGATCACCTACAGAAGACCGCTTGCGCTTAAGCTGTTCTGCCATCATTTGGCCCATCTCGCTAACTAGCAAGCCCACCACTAAGCCATCGTCAATCCATCCCAAAACGGGGAAAACATCTGGAGAGATATCCAAAGGACTGAGCAAATACAACGACGTTCCCAAAATTACTAGCCAGCGGTACTTGGTATGCCTGAGCGCTTTGCGATAAAGGTCGTACAGCGCTGTCGAAAAGTGTTGTTTGTGAGCAGATGATTGGGTTTGCTTGCTTTGTTTTTTCATGGGGGAAAAGTTCCTGGGGCCAATACATCTATCATCGTTGGCAGCCTTTTTTGTGTCAGGTGTAGATTACGCACCGAACTTTTGACGGGGCGGTCGTTTGAGCCGGTATGGTTTACCGGCTCAACAAAGGCGGCTGACGCTACTGATAATCACCAGAATCGTTCAGAACCGTTTACTGAAGCAGGGTCGTGAGATGCACCAATTCTGGAATAATCAGCGATTCCATCGCTAGCCGAACGGCAGCGCTAGCGCCAGGAACTGAGAAAATTAGGGTGCTTTTGCGGTCATGGTGAGCGCTAGGGCCCGCATGAATACCGGCGATCGCGCGTGAGGCCATTGCCCGCGACCCGATTTCGGCGTAGCTGAGCTGACGAAAGAGTTCTCCAAAGCCCGGGAGTTCTTTTTGCAGCAGAAAGGCGATCGCATCGTAAGTGGTATCGCGCGGTGCAATGCCTGTGCCGCCGTTGAGCAAGATCGCTTGAATGTCGTCCCGCCTCGCGAGAGCTTGCACTAATAGCGAAATTTGCTCAGGCTCATCTGCAACAATGTCATAGAATCCAATTTTGTGGCCCGCTGCAATCAGCTGCGTCTGCATGAGCTGACCGCTGCTGTCGGTAGTCGGGGTGCGCGTGTCGCTTACGGTCAGCACAGCGCAGGAAACGGCGATGCTGCGTGAATCAGGATGAGGCTGAAGGGTCATAGATCAAGCCCTAAACCCGTACAGTATAGCCAGCGGATGTGGGCTGAAGTAAAGGCGGTGCTCAATGACTGTCGGAATGAGGAGGGCGCGATCGCCCAAAGCCTCTAGGAGCAGCCGAGCTCGGTTCGGCTCAATGCC
>JBGTNW010000322.1:0-7974 GCA_041742865.1 Phormidesmis sp. | reverse complement strand
CCAACGCCCCCAAAGCCCTACGCGAAGCCTACCGAGTCCTCAAGCCCGGTGGCCGTTTCTTCTTTATTGAGCATGGGCTGAGCACCGATCCGGGCATTCAAACCTGGCAAAATCGGCTCACCCCTGTGCAGCGCATTGTCGCCGATGGATGCCATCTCAATCGCCCGATTGCCGATTGGGTCAATGAGGTGTTTGAGCACGTTGAGGTCAAAGAATTTTATGCGCCTAAGCTGCCTAAAGTCATCGGCTATTTTTACCAAGGTATAGCGACGAAGGCTGCGCTCTAATGGATGGAAAGTGGATGGAAAGATACCGGCCCCTTTTAGCGGTAGGATCAGACCGAACTTTTTAATTTTGACGCTATTTTTTTGGGAGCGATCGCGTGGCTTCTTCAACCGCTCAGCTAAAAGCCCTAATTTTCGATGTCGATGGTACCCTGGCCGAAACTGAACGGGACGGACACCGGCCTGCTTTTAACCAAGCCTTTGCCGATGCTGGGCTCGACTGGCACTGGTCAGTATCGCTGTACGGCGATCTGTTAGAAGTTTCTGGCGGCAAAGAGCGCATTCTCGCCTACATCCAGCAGTCTCACCCCAATTTTGTACTGCCTAACGGATTTGCCGATCTCACCGAATTTATTAAGCACTTGCACGCTACCAAAACTACCTATTACAAACAGTATGCAGCGGCTGGCAAAATTCCTTTGCGCCCCGGCGTAGCGCGGCTACTAAACGAAGCTAGAGCCAGCGGCATCAGATTGGCGATTGCCACGACCACCACGCCTGCCAATGTTCAGGCCCTGCTTGAAAACACCTTAGGAGCCGATAGCCTACACTGGTTTGACGTAATTGCCGCAGGCGATATGGTCCCTAAGAAAAAACCCGCTCCTGACATTTTTGAATACGCCCTAGCGCACCTGAAGCTACCCCCTGAAAGCTGCCTGGGCTTTGAAGATACCAATAACGGGCTGCTATCAGCAACGCAAAGCGGGCTCAAAACCATCGTCACTGTCAACGACTACACCCGTCAGCAGGACTTTGCTAAAGCTGAGCTAGTTATTAGCGACTTGGGCGAACCCGATGCACCCTTTCAAGTCATTGCCGGTAACGCGCACGGAGCCCGTTATTTTGACATAGCTTTAGCCAAAGCTATGCTGGCTTAAGCTTTATTGGCTTAATTTTGAGGCCCCCATTTCTCTGATGAGGCTGCCCTACTGCCTAGGCTTGCCAAAGCTGCCAAGCCTGCCAGAAGATATAGCCAGAAAGCAGCAACAGCATGATCCGGAAAAGCTGCGTCACTGTTTTATCGCTGAGCTTAGGTAAAAATCGGGTACTGATCTGAACCCCGATTAATCCCCCCAATCCCAAAATCAGACCGGCCACCCAGTCAATATTTTGATTGAGCGCATGGCCTGTGCAGGCCGCAACTGAGGTAATCACAATCACGCCTAAGCTAGTGCGCACAGCTGATTTGATACTTTCGCCTAGCAGCAAAATCTGTAAGGGCACCAGAATCACCCCACCGCCTACGCCAAATAGTCCGGTCATAAAGCCCGCTATTACCCCGGTAATGATTCTGGCCAGCATCGGGTTAATGGCGGGGCCAGTGCCCATGCGAGGATCTCTAAGCTGCGCACTAAGAACCACTCGTTTTTTGAGTGAAACGAGGTATAGGTTGCTCAATAGCAATAGGCCAAAGCCAGTGAGGAGTAAAGCAGGCGGGAGGCGATCGCCTAAAACTGCCCCCAATATTGCCGTCAGTACCGCCGGAGCCCCTAGCAGCACAATCTGCTCAAAATTGAGAAAACCCATCCGCCAATTCTGCAAGCTGCCCGCACCAGAGGTCACCAAAATTGCCAAGCTGCTGGTCGCGGTTGCCTGCACCGGCATAAACCCAAACTTCACCAAAATAGGCACTAGCAGTGTTCCCCCACCAATCCCCAAAAAGCCAGCCAGTATACCAGAAACTAAGCCAGCCAACGACAAAACAACCACTGCGCTGAGCGTCACCCACTTACCTGATAAACATTGAAACCTGATTTAATCTTGCCCAGTCATTACGATAAAACTGGACTGAGATCAACATACTCTTCAATGGTAGACGCCAAACTGTTGAGCATACTGTCGCGCTGCTCGCGATAGTTGGCAATGCCCGTAGGTAAAGACTTGAGCCCGCGTTGCTGACGCAGTCGGTTCAGCCAAACCCGCCGCCAAGGCCCGTTGTCAAAAATGCCGTGTAAATACGTGCCCCAAACCGACTGTGCCTCATCGACAATGCCCAAGCTGCGATCATCGAAAATTGCCATAAAGGAACTGCTCGTATCCTCGCCGGTTGACTGCACTATCTGGGTTCGCCCCTGGTGAATTTCATATCCCACCACCGGCAGCCCTTCTTGCGGATATTTGGAGCTCACGGTGCGCTGTCTGGCAATTTTCTGTTGCGTAATCACCGTCCGCAGTGGCAACAGACCTAAGCCATCAAAGCGGCCTTCTTGGCCTTCTAATCCTTCGGGATCGGCCAGCATTTGCCCCATAATTTGAAACCCACCGCAGATGCCCATCACCGTTCCACCCGCCGTTGCATAATGCCTAATGGCCTCAGCCATACCCGATTGTTGCAATACCAGCAAATCGGCAATCGTCGTTTTCGTTCCTGGTAAAATGACTGCATCGGGATATCCCAAATCATCATTCGGATTTAGGTACTTCACAGTTACCGAAGGCTCAGCTTCGAGCGCGTCAAAATCGGTGAAGTTAGAAATATGGGGCAAGCGAATCACCGCTACTGTAATCTCCGCCTGAGATTTCACGGCTGTGCGCTCTAGTAATGACAGCGAATCTTCTGCTGGAAATGCTTCATTAATCCAAGGGATCACCCCTAGCACCGGAATGCCTGTACGCTCTTCTAACCACTCAATACCAGGTTGCAAAATCGAGCGCTGTCCTCGAAACTTGTTGATTACAATGCCTTTAACCAAAGCCCGCTCTTCTGGCTCTAATAGCTCCAGTGTGCCGACAATGTGTGCAAATACACCGCCGCGCTCAATATCGGCAATTAAAATAGTAGGGGATTTCAAATAAGTTGCAATGCGCATATTCGCCAAATCGCGATGCTTGAGGTTGATTTCTGCCGGACTGCCTGCTCCTTCACAAATCAGCAAATCAAACTCCTGACTCAGGCGCGCCAAGCTTTCTTGAATCGCCTGCCAGCCTGCACTAAAAAAGTCCTTGTAATAGTCTGCCGCCGTCGTAGTGCCAATCGGGCGACCCTTTAAGATCACTTGAGAGGTCTGATCGCCCTGTGGCTTTAGCAAAATCGGGTTCATTTCAGCTTGAGGCGGTACGCCTGCTGCCCATGCTTGCACCGCCTGCGCGTAGCCAATTTCTGCTCCGGTGGTGCTGACATAAGAGTTAAGGGCCATGTTTTGCCCTTTAAAGGGAGCCACTCGCCAGCCTCTACGGCTGAGAATGCGACATAGCGCAGCAACCAGCATGGACTTGCCCGCATGGGATGTTGTACCCACCACCATTATTGATTTCACCACAGGCTTCTCTCACTTCCCTCAGTGCTTATACATCCTTCACATTACCCAAACTTGGTAGGAGATGGGCAAAAAATAAGGGAAACATTGCGTATTTAGGCCATATCGCCAGCTTAAAGCGATTGCTAGAAACCAGAACAGCTAGCCTACCCAATCGGGAATACGCAGTCGTCGAATCACTCCATTTCTTATGTAATCCGCGAGGCTCGCTCGTCTATCCGGACAACCTTGAGATTGCCAAAGATCGACTAGCTGACGACCTAGCGGTGTTAGCCGAAAGCTATCAGTAAGACCTTGACCATCGACTTCTCGGCGCAGCATCCCGACATCTACAAGCCAGAGTAATTCTGTTTCAGTGGCAACGTCTGAGAGGGGTCGCTGAGTGTAGCCTTTTAACATGCCGCTGTCTTCAGCAATCGTAGGGACACTGACGCTATTGGTACGCATCTCAGCCAGTAGCCGGTAATAAAAGGGAGAACATCTCACCGCTCGTTGGGCGCGGGCGATCGCTGCACTCGAATAACCCAATGAACCTCTCATGACGCAATTAGGCGTATTGCCAATAGAGCTTGCAGCGCTTGATTGAGCGTCACTCACAGAATTTCCGGGCATTTTCATCGTTAGCAATCCCTAAAGTTGAGCCGATAAACGTAAGCTTGCCTGCTAATAAGCTTAGTTTAAAGTTTGGTTCAAAGCTGGTTCAAAGCTTGCTAAGACTCATCTGTTTGAGCTTTTCTATCAAAACCAACCCGACAAACGGCATTCCCTCTACTAAATAACGACGCCATAGCCGCTTGGGTTCACACATAAGTCGGTATAACCACTCTAGCCCTAGCTCACTAATGTAGGCGGGGGCTCTCGGCTTACAGCCCGCTTCAAAGTCAACTGCAGCGCCGACGGCTAAGAAAATATCAACGCTAGGCAGATCGCCTTGATACGTGGCAATCCATTTTTCTTGCTTGGGTGCCCCTAAACAAACCACCACCACGTTGGCAGATGAGCGTCTAATTAGGCTGACAATTTTGGCACATTCTATGGGATCTCGCTCGAAGCCCACTGGGGGTGAGTACTCCGCGACGATGATTTCTCGACCAGTACGAGTGTTAATGCGGCGCTGAGCCTCTTTCGCAATACCTTCTGCGCCACCTAAAAGAAATACCGTCACGCTTTCATTGTGCTTGTGATAATCGCAGAACCAAGGAAACAGATCCGCGCCAGATAGCTTAGCTTTGAGAGGCTTGCCTAAAAACTTTGAGGCATACATCAAAATTTGACTATCACAGACTTTATAGTCTGCTTTTTGGTACACCGCCATGAAGTCGGGATCGTGGCGCAGCTTCATAAGGTGATCAACATTAGGCGTAAAGACAACGCCCTTATTGAGCTGAGCTAAAAATTCTTGCTTAGATAAATTGTCAAAGTCCAGGCCCAAGATATCTATTTTGTTGAGTTGATTGAACGCGGCTGAGTTTGGCTGCGAAGCAGGAGAAGTCGATGGATAATTGGATTGACTGATGACTCTAGCGCAGTCATTTTGAGGTGATTGAGATAGTTCTTTGTGAGGCAAGCCGCTGCGCGAAGCGAAAGCTGACTTGCGAGTATTTTCTAGCGGGACGCTATTTTCTAACTTGGCAGTATTTTCTAGCGTCTGTTCTAGCGTCTGTCTGAGGCTGGTTGGACACAGTTTTGTTCGCCGCAGTTCGTATTCAACGGCCTCTAGATTTTCAATAGCCTCCAGGCTTTCAACATCCCTCAGACTTTCAATAGCCTTCAGACTTTCAACAGCCCTCAGACTTTCAATAGCTTCTAAACTACCGCCCCTCGCGTCTTCCTCAGTTTTCATTGAAGGCAAACCTCTCGGCAAGGCTTTATCTATTGGTGAAGGTGGTGCAGGTTTGGTGTGAGTCATAGTCAGCACAAAAATAAAAAGGCCAGTATTTTCACTGGCACAAACAGACAGACGTGCTTATTTTTACGGAAGTTCCAAATTTGTGAAGACACCTAGCGGTCTACACAAATGGCAACAAAGTCATCAATACAAAAGCGGCCCAGAGATCATTACCGAATCTCTGGGCCGCTTTTAGCTTTCTAAAGCAATTATTAAAAGATGGGCTGATGGCTAGTTGATAACCGCAACACCTGCGAATCTTTACTTTAATGATGAGCTTTAATAACTGGGGTGCTAGGATTCGAACCTAGGAATGGCGAGACCAAAACCCGCTGCCTTACCACTTGGCGACACCCCAACGCTTTCGCTTAGGTATTGTAGCATCGGCTGTCGGGTTTGCTGCAAGGCTCTCAAAGATTTTTGGCCAAAGATCGCCCCCGCCAAGTCCATCCCCAGCCAGTTTCTGTTTTGATGGCAGAGATCAGGGCAATGGCGCTGATGAGCCCGCCGCCCAACCATCCCAGCCAAAGGTACTGTAGGGGCTGAGAGACCACATCACGCGCGGATAAGCGCATGTAGATCTGAAGCGCGATCGCGATACCAGCTACTAGCAGGGTCAGCCCAGCCGCAGGAGCCCTTAGCCACAGGCCGAGAGCAGAAACTACTAAGCCTAGCCAGGGCATGACAAAAACCAGGGCGATCGCGCCTGCGGCTGCGACCGTTAGCGCTAGATTGCTGCCGCCTGCACAATGAAAATTCTTGGTCCAGCCCTCCCACAAATCGCGAAAAGAGCGGTACATCCTGACGCTGGCGATATCTAGGCCCAGCACGTAACGGAGCTTGAGCCCTCGGGATTTGATTTCATGCGCTAGCGCAAAGTCTTCAACTGGATTGCTAGCAACGGCAGCATGTCCGCCGATTTGGCGGTAAGCGTCGCTGCGAAACAGCATAAACGGCCCAGCCGCGGCTGATTTGTTGGGTAAATTAGGGTCGTTGATGCCCTCAAAGCTAAAGCCGACAGCGATCAGCAGTGCCATCAGCGGCTGCACTAGCTGTTCGGAAAAGCAGCCGCTAATAATTTGGGGCGCGCAGCTCAGCAAGTCGGTTTGGTAATGCTCAGCATTAGCTATAGCTCGACTCAAAGCCCATTCCCTCAGCCTGACATCGGCATCCAAAAACAGCAGATACTCACCCGTAGCCTTTTGGGCTGCCTGATCACAGGCCCAGTTTTTACCGAGCCATTGTTTGTCGGTAGGGCGCGGTGGCACGGTAAAAGCCAGAACTCTATCGTCTTTTTCGGCGATCGCGATCGCCAGTTGGCTCGTTTCATCAGTGGATTCATCATCGGCTACTATCACCTGTAATCGAACAGCATCCGGCCAATCATTCATCAGTACAGCCTCTAAGCAATCGGCAATATTCACCGCTTCGTTGTAAGCCGGAATAATCACACTGAGGCTGGGCAATGGATGAGTAGGGCGATTCAATTCAGGCTCTAAAGCACTCGGTCCAGTCGGTAACTCGAATCGATCCAGTCGGGGGGCGCTGCGAATGGATGCCTGAAAGCGCCGATGAAAATCAGCGTTGGCAATAGCGCTAGCGATGAGTAGAACAAACAGCCCCAGCCAAGGATCTGACCACTGATCTGGCCACTGATTTGGCCAAGCGCTGAAGCCAAATTCGCTCAATATTTGCGGCATCTAATTCTTCTTTCCTGAGTCGCTGTAGCCTAGCTTAAACTGGTGACTATGTTTCTTCAGCACCTCCATTTACAGAATTTTCGCAACTATAGCCGTCAATCGGTGGCCTTTACGGCTCCAAAGACGATTTTGCTGGGAGATAATGCCCAAGGCAAGTCCAATTTACTGGAAGCGGTAGAGCTATTGGCAACGCTGAAGTCTCATCGCACGAGCCGCGATCGCGATTTAATCTATGACGGCACTGCCACAGGCCAAATCAAAGCCCAAGTCCGAACAGAACTAGGGGTAAGCGATCTCAACCTAGTATTTAGAAACAGCGGTCGTCGCATCGCTGTACGCAACGGCGAAGCCCTCAAGCGTCAGCAGGATTTTTTGGGCAGCTTGAATGCAGTTCAGTTTTCTAGCTTGGATCTAGAACTCGTCCGCGGTGGGCCCAGTGAGCGCAGAATCTGGATAGATACTTTGCTCACTCAGCTAGAGCCGCTTTATGCCTACATTTTGCAGCAGTACCATCAAATCCTGAAGCAACGCAACGCTTTGATTAAGCAGCAAACAATGGAAAGTGAGCAGGCCGTTGGTTCTACGGCGTCAGAACCAGCGGTGGCCGATCTAGACAAGACTCAAATGGCAATTTGGGACGCTCAGCTAGCGATCGCCGGAACGCGAGTCATTCGGCGGCGATCGCGCGTCATCTACCGCCTAGGGCCATTGGCCCAACGCTGGCACGAAGCCATTAGCGGCAGCACCGAAGCCCTGCAAGTTTGCTATCAGCCCAATGTCATGACCAATGCCACGGGTTTAACAGGCGCAGCCGCATTAACTGCATCAACCGCAGACGATCCCGA
>JBGTNW010000321.1:0-5555 GCA_041742865.1 Phormidesmis sp. | reverse complement strand
AAACAATCCGCCTAAAACGGGTGCAGAGCTGGTTGCCTACTGGCAAAGTGCAGGCGTAATCAACTCAAGACCTGAAATTTCCGATAGCCAAGTTCATGCTCGTAATTTGCGCCATGAGGCTGAAACCCGAACGCGGGCATAGGAAACGCTGATGTATCTGTTAGACACTGATGTTTTAATTGATATCCAACGAGGGCATGAACCGGCGATCACTTGGTTTTCTGGTTTGACCGATGTGCCTAGCGTTCCTGGTTTTGTGGTTATGGAGCTAGTTCAGGACTCTCACAATACACAACAAGTTCGTAAAGCTTTGCAACTAGTTGCGCCATTACCCGTGATTTGGGCGACTGAAGTGGATTGTGCCCGCGCTCTATCAGATTTCACAACCTACCATCTATCGAATAGGCTAGGATTGCTCGACGCTTTGATTGCGGCCTGCGCGGTAGGGCAGGGTCTAACGCTATGCACATTCAATGTTAAACATTACCGAGTTGTCCCAAACCTTGTGATGGCACAGCCGTATGCACGTTGACCGCAACCTGACAACCGGTCAGAGCGGACTGGCGAAATCGGTTGATGTTGTAGCAAAGGTTATCGACAGCCGCTCAACCGGAACATTATGCCGCAAGTCTTGGGTGGAAGCAGTCCTAGAATCTTACTTATCTATGAGTGTTTGGGGAAGTACCTTCAAGCTATTGCTGAGTCAGTATTTTAGAAGTTGTGGTTGGTGCGATCAACGCTAAATTATTTAAGTAGTGGTCTTTGGGAATAGCAGATGGAAGTTTTTCAAGCGCGTTTGGAGCACCTTGAAGCGGTGTCGCAGTTGTTTGACCAATATCGCGTTTTTTATAAATCACCCTCAGATCTTGAAACTGCTAGGAAATTTCTTCAAGAGCGTTTCCAAAAGGGCGATTCAATTATATTTGTGGCAGGTAATAACGGGCACATAGTTGGGTTTACGCAGCTTTATCCCAGTTTTTCTTCTGTATCAATGAAGCGTATTTGGATTCTGAACGATTTATTTGTGGAGCAAACTTGTCGAAATCAGGGTGTCGCAAAGTTGTTATTGAGCGCGGCAGAGGAATTTGCAAGACAAACAGAAACTATCCGAATCCTTTGTCAACACAAATTTCTAACGTTGCTGCTCAATCTCTTTATGAATCGCTTGGGTACTGCAAGGATGAGGAATTTCATCATTACTCGTTAAAATTATAGCGGCGGCATAATAGTCGAGCCGAGGAAGATTATTGATTGTATCGTATACCGAAAGGGGTAATTCAATACGCCTCATCAGCGCAAGCGAAGTGACACGAACCGAGCGAGAAGTTTATGAAGAGAGATAAGTCAGAAATGGAAGGCGATTTACGGGCAGAGTACGACTTCAAGAGCCTCCGAGTCAGAAAGTTGGGTTCTGGAAGAAAAAGCTTTGGTGGAACCACTGTACGGTTAGAGTCTGATAGTGATTGATTGTGCGATGAATGCAGGTGCGATCATAGTTACATCGAATATTCGAGACTTTCGGAGTGCGAAAGAGTCATTGGGTCTGCGAGTCATGACACCTGTGCAATTCGTGAATTTATTAGCATTAGGAGAAAAGCCATGAGTCGATTAACCTTGCGATTACCTGAAACGTTGCATCAACAGGTTGCTTACCTCGCTGAAGGCGAAGGAGTATCACTGAATCAGTATATTGTTTATGCATTGACTCGTCAGGCAGCCTTAGCTCATACGCTTCAGGTCGTTCCTGAAGCGGAGGTTGAACAGCAACAACAAGCGTTCCAGCCATTGATCCAGCAGCTAGGGCAAGCTTCGTCCGTTGAGATTGATTCTATCTTAGCGACGCGCGAGCAAGCTCAGCCAGAATCAGACCTGAGTTCAGATGTCGTTGAGCGTCTTCGCGAACGAATCCGAAAGCAGGCGTGAGTACGGAAGATGGGAGTTAGCGTCAGCGAGATAACAAGTCGTTGCAGCAGCGAGCGAAGTTTCTCGCTTCGTTTGTCGTTAGCGATGAACTGCTGTTTATCCAAAGGGAATGGGTGTGTGGGGTTGGATAGGATGGAGTAGAAAGGCTTGTTTCTGCGCTAGGCTCTAGCATTCTACTTGGGGGTCGTCTATGAACGAACTGGCAGAAATTAATCGTCGATTGCCCTGGCCGTACTTTTTCCATGGGCAGTTGCAGCATCTGCTGCTGGTGTTGGTGCTGGTGTCGGGAGGTATTGCTCTGGCAGAGCCGGGGCTGACAGGGGGGATCTGGCTGGGGGTGAGCGATCACCAGTGGACCTACGGGCTGATGGCTGCTGTGGTGATCCAGCAGGTGCTGGTGTGGCTGGTGTGGCGATCGCAGCTTTGCTTCGGAACCTTCAGTCGGCTGCTGGGCCGGGCCGATCTAGCAGTCTGGATGGTGATTTTCTTCCCGTTCCTGGTGGCCCGCGTGGTAATGACTATCGCCGTGGCAAACAGCACGCCGGGAACCCTGGAGATGCCAGCGGGGGTAGCGATCGCCCTAGGAACGCTGCTACTGGTGCCTGCGGTTTACACGATTTGGTCTACCTTTCGCTACTTTGGCTTGGTGCGGGCGGCAGGGGGCGACCACTTTCGCGCCCGCTACTGGGCCATGCCCCTGGTGAACCAGGGGGCCTTTCGCTACAGCGGCAACGCCATGTACACCTTTGCCCTATTGATATTGTGGAGTATTTCTCTCTGGGCTCAGTCCCGCGCTGCTTTGGCTCTGGCCCTGTTTCAGCACGCCTACATCTGGGTTCACCTCTACTGCACCGAAGCGCCTGATCTAGAGGTGCTTTACGGCAGCGCCACCGATGCTAAAAACTAAATTTACCTACAGAGCTAGGAACTACTGCCCGTTAGTCAATCATGCCTGCAAGATTCTCCGCTTAATTCAAGAAGTGACTTGTAGACAGCTATTCGTAGATTACTGATGGAAAATAGAATTCTTTGGAGAAACTCGGGATCACAATCACATGCGGCTAATACTGATCCAGGCTCTAACCTGTAGAGTAGCTGCGAAATAACGAAAATAATCGCTGAAGCATCTGATATGTATAGCTTTCAATCGATTAGGTTAAATATCGCCTGAAAGCCCTTTGACATAAGGGTTATAGCTATTTTTACGCATTATTTTGCGGCAGGTCTATTAAATCGTCTACGGCCTGTTGGAGAAGCTATAAAAATGCGGGTAAAGCACCCAACAAAGCCAGGTAAGCCCGATGGACAAAATGGGCAGCATCGATAACAAACCGGCGCGTTCTCCGCGCTTAGCTTCAGCCTAGCGCGGTTCCAATTCATCTACCCGGAACTGTTCCTGCTCTGCCCTTTTCTCTTCACTTGCCGATTTCCCAGGAATGTAGCCTACTTTCCACGATTGCATACCGATACGCTTCAGAAAAGCTTTGATTTGAGTCGGACTCCGTTTAATTCCTGTTAATCGTTCGATTTTTGCCTGTGCTGCCGCTATCTTGAAAACTCTTTGCTCAAAAATGCACCTAAAGTTCATTCACTCAGCAATTGCTCAACTTGAAATCTTGCTATTTTAGGATGAAAAGGGCAGTGAGACAGTGAATGTGCTGCCTATTCCGAGTTGGCTAGTAACCGTGAGCGTGCCTTGATGTGCTTTGGTAATTGCCAGTGCGATCGCAAGTCCCAATCCCGAATTTCCTGTTTGCTGGGATCTAGCCTGCTGGAATTTGGCCTGCTGAGATCTGGCCTGATCTACTCGATAAAATCTGTCAAAGATATTGATTTGATGCTCCGGGGCGATCCCGATGCCAGTGTCAACAACAGAAATAATTGCTCGTTGATCAACCCTTCTTAGCTCAAGATTGATCTGATCGCCTGCAAAGGTGTAGGTGAGCGCATTGTTGACCAAATTGAGCACAAGTCGGTAAAGCTGTTCTTCATTGCCCTGCACGATTAAAGGCAGCGGCGTCTGTATATCTAGCGTAAAGGTAATTGCTTTAGCGATTGCCAACGCGGCTATTTCTTCATGAATATCATTGAGTAAATCCTGTAAGCAACAGGGCTGTTTATCCGCTAACTGCTGTTCATTATCCAACCGAGAGAGCAGCAGTAAGTCACTCACCATAGCGCTCAGCCGCTGATTTTGACGAGCAATGACTGTCAGCGTTTCTAGCGCTTCCGGCTCAGAGAGATGGGGGAGCCGCAGCACCGATTCTACCGTTGCCCGAATTGCGGCAAGTGGGGTGCGCAATTCATGGGCTGCATCGGTCGTGAACTGCTGAATTTGCTGATAAGAGCGATAGATCGGGCGCATTGCCAAGGCCGATAGCCACCAGCTAGCAGCAGCTACTAGCGCCAGTGACATCACGAACCCAATCAGCAGATATACCCGTACGACCCGTAAATATTGATCAAAGTCTTGAAGCGATCGCCCCACCAACAGATAAGCCCAAATTTCTTGACTGTCATCTTCCAACGAAGTCGCGATCTGATGGTAGATCTGATTATTTTCATCTTTTAAAGATTGCCACGCCGGAATCGGTGAAGTAATCAACAACCCTGGAGGACGAATGCCGCCCGTGGCCAACAGATCACCTGTTGGACTTAGCAGTCGAATATAATAGTCGTATTGGTAAGTGCTCTGGAGGTGATGGTGAGTCGTTTCTGCTATCGGCTTCGTGCAAGCGCTATTGGACACGCACAAATTAGGAAATAGCCCAGGTGGGAGCTGACTCAGTTGGCTCGAATTGACTGCGGCCGATTCAATCGCATCATGAAAAGCATCGGATACAGACTTGAGTTCGCGATCTACGGTCACCTCGTGAGCATGGGCGATTGCCTGATATACCCCTAGCCCTAACAGGATTAAAATTGTTCCCATTACCCCTGTGTAACCAACCGCTAACCGCAGCCGCGATTGCCGAAACAGCAAGCTTTGAGCGATCCGCCCAACCGCTTTGGAGGAGCTGTTAGCAGGACTGTTAGGGGGGCGCTTATTTTGCCGGGTCAAACCGATATCCCATGCCATAAACTGTTTCAATCAGCGTCTCATAAGATCCTAGCTTACGCCGCAATAAGCGCATTTGCGCTGCCACAACATTGCTACTCGGCTCAGCTCCCAACTCCCAAAGCTGACTTAAAACCTGATCGCGCGTCAAAATTTGATGCGGATGCTCCATCAGATATCGCAAGAGTAAAAACTCTTTTTGGGTGAGCTCTATGAGTTGTTCTGTGGCTTCATGGGGATGCAGAATAGCCAAACGCCGATCGCAGTCCAACAGCAAGGGCCCTCGCTGAATTTGCGCTGATTTAAAGTCGGGCGATCGCCGACTCAAAGCCCGCAGCCTAGCGAGCAGCTCAGCCATGCTAAACGGCTTCACCAAATAATCATCCGCGCCCGCGTCTAGCCCTGCAATTCGATCTTTAACTTGATCTTTAGCTGTCAGCATTAGCACCGGCAGCGCAGATATCTGCGCTGCGCCCACATCGGGTCTGCTAGCGACAGTGTTTTCTGCCGAGCCGCGCAGCCACCGGCATAGCTCAATCCCGCTCATCCCCGGCAGCATCCAATCAAAAATGCC
>JBGTNW010000320.1:0-8877 GCA_041742865.1 Phormidesmis sp. | reverse complement strand
GCTGATTATATCGGCGATTCTTTGGGCTTATCGCAGCAGGCAGCGAGTACTGATGCGGACGTGATTGTGTTTGCAGGGGTTCACTTTATGGCAGAAACTGCCAAAATTCTAAATCCCGATAAGCAGGTGCTGCTGCCGGATTTGGCGGCGGGCTGTTCGCTAGCCGATAGCTGCTTGCCGCATGAGTTTGCCAAATTTAAGGCGGCGCATCCAGAACATGTGGTGATTTCTTATATCAACTGCACGGCTGAAATCAAGGCGATGAGCGATATTATCTGCACTAGCTCTAATGCGGTGAAGCTGGTGAATCAACTGCCTGCTGAGCAGAAAATTATTTTTGCGCCTGACCAAAACTTAGGACGCTATGTGATGGCGCAAACGGGGCGTGAGATGGTGCTGTGGCAGGGAAGCTGCATCGTCCATGAAACGTTTTCGCAGAAGAAGCTGCTGCAATTGAAAATGGAATACCCGGATGCGGAGATTGTGGCGCATCCAGAGTGTGAGGCCCAGGTGCTGCGTCATGCGAACTTTATTGGTTCGACGACGGCTTTGCTGAACTATGTGCAGATGAGTAATCGCGATCGCTTCATCATTGCTACTGAACCCGGCATCATTCACCAAATGCAAAAGCAGCTGCCTAATAAGCACTTTATTCCAGCGCCACCGGAGGCCAACTGCGCTTGCAATGAGTGCCCCTACATGCGGCTAAATACGCTAGAAAAGCTGTACTGGGCAATGCAGCACAAAACGCCGGAGGTCAGCATCCCGTCAGAAATTCAGCAACGCGCCCTAGCCCCAATCCAGCGGATGCTAGAGATGAGCGCGCGGTAGGCAATGATTGGATGCAGCTAGGTTTTATGGATTTCTAGGGGATGAAATGCTCCCGCAGTTTGAAGGCCAGCATGTCAATCACATTTTTGTGGTTTTGATTTAGATCGGCGATCGCGGCTTTTTCGGTGCGCTCGACAACATCGCTCGGCAGATCGAGCAAGGAGACTAACGTTTGGTAAGCCTGATGCTCTTTGTCATTGATGGGTGCTTCGTCTGGAGTACGGGCGCTAGCGCTAATGACTTCGTAAGAAAGGCGGAGAGCGACTTCTTTTTCGGCGTTGGTGGTGAGTTTGCCGACGGTTTCTTCGAGCGGGATTTCTTGTACGAAGTATTCCTGTAGCTGCTGTTTGAGCTGCTGTCGCTGCTCGAGATCGGTGGCAAATAGCTGGCTGAAGCGATCAATCATCACCTCCACCTCTTTTTGCTCTAGGCTGTCGTCGGCCCAGGCCATAGATAGCACAACGCGCAG
The DNA here is from genome assembly GCA_041742865.1 of Phormidesmis sp. Lineage (GTDB taxonomy): Bacteria > Cyanobacteriota > Cyanobacteriia > Phormidesmidales > Phormidesmidaceae > Phormidesmis. The sequence goes on along the minus strand of JBGTNW010000320.1, from coordinate 7,577 downwards.
CAGGTTCATTTGACTAGGAGAAATCAGCGGGGGCTGGATATTCATTTATATGTTGCCTCAGTCTAGATATATAAGTCTAGATATTTCAGTGTAGATCTAGAGGCAGTGCGGGGAGCAGTCTGGATTGCCCACTTTTGCCCTGTCTACACTTTAGAAAAAAGACTGAACAAATGAGCAGGCACCCCATAAAAGTTTAGGATTATTGTCCGTAGTGACTTGCTGAATTTGGTAGCTTCAACCCAACTTGGACAAGTGCTTGAGGCTTTTCATGTCGAGTAAGCGGATCACGTCTCTGTTGGCATCGATTTTGAGCCATTGGCGATCGCTCAATTTAGCCAAAATCTTCGACACTTCGCTGAGTTTGATGTCAGCGATCGCGGCTAAATCGCTCTCTGGAATATTAAAAATTTCTACCGCACTGCCGCGCGGGTCGCCATAGAATTCAGCGAGTCCGACTAGGGTGTGCACGAGCTTGATGCCTGGCGCTTTATTGCGCAATTGAAAGCGGGTGTGGGTTTGGCGCAGGCGCTGCACCATGAGCTGCAACATGCGGTGATGGAGCTGAGGATCTTTAAATAGGGTTTGGATAAAAAGCTGCGCTGGGATGCTGACCAAATCAACGTGCGAGAGCGCCGCGACATCGGTAGAGCGCGGCGATTCATCGAGAACGGCCATTTCGCCGAAGTAGTCGCCTTTGCCCAGTATTGCTAGGGTGACGTAGCCATTGCCCGACTGACAGCGCACTTTGGCCCAGCCAGAGGCGACCAAATAAACGGCGTTGCCCCAGGAATCTTCCATCAGCACGGTGCGCCCTGCGGGGCATTCATTAAAAGTAGAGCCTTGGTGCAGCGCCTTTAAAGTTTCAGGATTGGCAGCTTTGAACAGCGGAAACAGCTCACTGAACGCCTCGGCGGGCATGGGGAGCGACAAAGCAGTCAGGGTCATGGCACAAACAGTAAGAGTTAAACGCGAGTAGGTGAAAATGAGTAATTTAGAAAGCATCACCACTGAAGTCTGATGCTTCTATGCCAAAAATAGACGTGCCCTAGGTTACCCAGTCAGCTTACACGAGCTGTACTTGATGCTTTAGATCGATTAATTCAAGATTTTTTAAGGGGCAGGAGAAGGCCCGGGATGACTGCCTTGATCGCTACTTTTGAATTTGGCTGCGCCAGCGGCAGCTATGGAGACGAGTAGACAAGCAGAGAGCGATCGCGCCGATAGGGTTTCTCTTAAAATCAAAAAGCCTGCAATCACGCCCATCATCGGCTCAAGGCTGAGCATGACCCCAAAGACTTTGATAGGGAGCGATCGCAAGGCTACCATCTCCAGCGAATAGGGTAGCGTTGTCGATAGCACCGCAACGCCCGCGCCCATCAGCAAAAGTTTAGAGTCTAAAAAAGCACTGCCCGCTGTGGCCAAGCCCATGGGCAATAGTAGCAGTGAGCTGACCGCTAAGGCCCAAGCGAGCCCTTCGATGCCTGAGAGCTTTTGACCTATCTGCGCCGACAGTAAAATATACAGCGCCCAAAACAAACCGGCGGTAAGCGCTAGCAAAATGCCCCAGCCATCGACTGTAGAGCCGCTCAGTGGGGTAAGTAGGACAATGCCAATGCCCGCTAAAACGGCCCACAGCCCGTCAAGCCAGCGCTGCGATCTGAGGATGGCGAGCCCTAACGGGCCTGTGAACTCCAATGAAATGGCGACCCCGAGCGGAATGCGATCAATCGCGGCGTAAAAGCAGGAATTCATTACTGCAAAAACAATTCCAAAGGCAATAATTTCTTTGAGATGCGCACGAATGCCGCTGTGCCACTTCAGCCGCCACAGACTGAACAGAATGAGGGTAGAAAAGCTCACCCGCATAGCCACTACGCCCCAAAAGCCCATTTCGCTAAACAGCGATTTGGCCAGGGCAGAGCCAAACTGCACGGAGATAATCGCGAGCAGCAAAAGCCCTATTGGCGAGGGCTTCTTGAGGGTGATGTTCATGGTGATGGGGGGCTGAGGGGGATTTATTTGACGCTGACAAATCGGGATTGGGCGATCGCCCTTAGCCGCTGCAAATCTTCTCTACGAGACACTGAGAGCGGCAGTGTTGCTTTGAGGGTGGTTTCTATCAGAGAGGTATCAATTGGGCAGCGTTCGTATAGGGCATGATACAGCGCCATTACAATTGCCTGCTCAATTTCTGCGCCGCTAAAGCCATCGCTAGCCAGCCCTAGCTGCTGTAGGTCAAACCGTTCAGGGTTTTGGCGGTAGCGAGTCATTTGGATTTTAAAAATAGCTTGCCGCTCTTGGGCGTCGGGCAAATCGACAAAGAAAATTTCGTCAAAACGGCCTTTACGCATCAGTTCGGGTGGTAATTTTGACAGGTCGTTAGCAGTGGCGACGACAAACACTTCTTCCGATTTTTCCTGTAACCAAGTGAGAAATGAGCCAAACAGCCGACTGCTCAGTCCGCCATCGGCATCGCTATTACCTTGACCCATGCTCTTTTCAATTTCGTCTATCCAAAGGACGGCAGGAGCCATTTTTTCAGCGAGACTAACGGCTTGGCGAAAGTTTTTTTCAGATGCGCCAACATATTTGTCGTAGAGCCTGCCGGTATCGAGCTTGAGCAAAGGCATTTGCCACTGGCGGGCAATGGTTTTGGCGGCGAGTGATTTGCCGCAGCCCTGAATGCCCACAATCAAAATGCCCTTGGGTGGCGTCAGCCCCAATTGCTTGGCCTGATCGCTGTATCCAGTGCGGGCCCGATCCAGCCACTGTCTCAGCTGATCGAATCCTCCCAGCTGAGCGGTATTTTTTTCAGGGGGAATGTAATCGAGTAGGCCGGTTTCTCGAATGACTTGAATTTTGCGCTCTAGCACTTTGTTAATGTCGGCGGCGTTGAGCTGGCGATCCGCAAGGGCGGCGTAGGCAATCACTTTTTTGGTTTGCTTGAGGGTCATCCCCTGAACGGCTTTGATCAGCTGCTGGCGATCGCCGGGTGATAGATCGACTTGAACCCGACCTCGGAAAGAGCGAATAGTACTGTCAATGGCTTTTTGGAGTTCAGTGGAGCCGGGTAAGGGCAGGTCAAAATAGACGGCTTCGTGGGCGATTTCTTTGGGGAGTGAAACCTGTTCGCCCGTAAGGATAAAGGCTGATTGGTTGTAGCTAAAGGTGTGGGCGATTTCTCGAAAGAGGCGGGCGGCGGTAGCGGTGTCTAAATGGGTCGAAAAGTCTTTGAGCCAGTAGATGCCGCGAGTTGATAGGGTTTGAATGTGGCGCAGCAGATCTAGCGGATCGGTAGTGGCTTCAATGATGTGAGAGCGGCTGGTTCCGGGTGGGCTAAATTCGTTTTTCCAAGGGCTGTTGCTGCTGTGCAAGCGGCCCATGCCCTCGGCAATACTCCACTCAAAAGTCATGAGCTGGAGTTCTTGGGTGGCCTGATCTAATAGGGCTTGGACGCGCTCTTCTTCCACGGTTTCGATGACGATGATAGGGTGAAAGGACATCATCAGCGTTTGCAAATGTTGCAAGCTTTGAGTGGAAGGCATGGGCGAGTTTTGGGTGAAGTGCCTCTTTAAAGTTCCCGAATTTTGGGGCGTGGGGCGTGGGGCGTGGGGGATGGGGGGAGTGGGGGCGTGGGAGTAAGGCTGGTGGTAAGGGCTAGTTTGGCTTTATGAAGGGGGCTAGTAGGGTCGAGATCCCAGTGGTTGAGAACGTCTCGGATGAGGAGTTCTTGAATCCAGGTTTTGGCGATGACGGTTAGAGGTAAGGCTAATAGCAAGCCGAGGAAGCCGAAGATGCTGGCAAAAAAGATTTGGGCGATTAGGGTGAAGGCGGGGAGCAAAGAAACCTGATGGGCCATGATGGCGGGGGTGACCCAGTAGGATTCGACTTGCTGGATGATGACATAGAGGATGATGACTGCGATCGCTTTCCAAGGATCTTCTGACAGCAGGACGACGACTAGCGGAAAGCCCATGCTCAAGGTTGGGCCGAGGTTAGGAATAAAGTTGAGAATGCCTGCAAGCAGGGCATGGGCAAAAGCTAAATCTACCCGCAATACGAGCAGGCCAATAAAGCTACAAGCAAAGACAAATAGAGAGCTGATGATAATACCGGCTAGCCAGTTGCCTAAAGCCAGCTCACATTTGCTAAAAATCTCGCGGGCTCGCTGCCGGTAAAACGACGGGAACAAGAGCAGAATGCCTTCTAGATAGGCGGCGGGGTTGGTGAGCATCATCAGCGCTAGCACTAAGACAAACAGCGTTTGCAAGACGACTCGCAAAGAGGAGTTAAAGAAAGAAAAGAAGTTGCCAAATACATTAATGACAGCCGAATCAGGAGCAGTAATCCAATCGATGAATTCATTAAGTTCGGGCAGGCGAATGCGCTCAGGTAGGTAGGTTTGCAAATCGGCGAGACGATCCGGCAGGGTTTGCGAAAAGCTCACTAATAAATCGACCAGCAGGCGAAATTGCTGGATAAAGGGCGGCACAATGCCCAAGATAAATAGCGATGCGATCACAACCGATAAGAAAATCGCCAGCGGAATGGCGAGGCGGCGCGAAATGTTGAATCTACGAATCTGGTTGGTAAGGCTATTGAGCGCAAGCGCGATGACAACGGCTGCAAAAAAAAGCAGCAGCAGCGGTCTGATTTGCCACAAAATGTAGCTGACTGCAATTAGGCACAGCAGACTTACCCAGTCGCCTAACTTCATGGCCCCTTCCTTTTTTCATTGAATTGCGCTTATTGTATCTGAGCGCTGATGCAGCGTTGGCTTGTCTTGCCCAAATTCGGGCGACATCAGAGACAATGATAGAGGCACAATCATAAAGATCGGCGTCCTGCAATTTCAGCAAAGATATGGCCCCCTTTTCATCAGAGTCGCGCCCAGATGAATGCCCAGATGAACGCCCAGATAAAAAGCGTCTAGCTGATTGGCAAGCTGCGGCTCAAGCTCAAATGCCCGCAGGCTGGGTCACGACGGTGGCGCAGGTGACGGGATTGTCGGAGCCCGTTTGGGGGGCGCAGTTGCTGTGGAATCGAGGCTGGCGATCGCCCGAATCGCTTTTGGGCTTTTTAAAAGCCGAAGACTACGAACCCACGAGCCCGTTTGCCTTTGGTGAGGAGATGACATGGGCGGTAGAGCGGCTGGTGGGAGCTCGCAATCAGGCTGAAAAAGTTGCCATTTGGGGAGATTTTGATGCTGACGGAGTAACCTCAACAGCGGTGCTGTGGGACGGGCTCAGACAGTTTTTTACCGGCGAAAATCAGCTCACGTACTTTATTCCGAATCGCTTGAAAGAGTCTCATGGCCTGTCGATGCTGGGGATTAATCAGCTGGCCGAGCAGGGCGTGAAGCTGATTGTGACCTGTGATACGGGTAGCACTAATCCGATTGAAATCGATCAGGCGCGATCGCTCGGTATAGACATCATTGTCACCGACCATCACACTTTGCCTGAAATCAGACCCGCTGTGGTGGCGATTGTGAACCCTCGATCGCTGCCGCCGGAGCATCCGATGGCTCACCTTTCGGGCGTTGCGGTCGCTTACAAATTAATCGAGGCGCTCTACGAAAAGCTTCCTGCTGTGCCGATTCGCCCGTTATCTGAGCTAGTGGATCTGGTGGCGATTGGCTTGATTGCCGATCTCGTAGAGTTGAGCGGAGACTGCCGCTATTTGGCACAGATTGGGATTGAGCAATTGCAGACTCACTTACAGTGCGATCAGCCGGTGCGGCCAGGGGTAGCGCGGCTATTGCAGCTCTGTCGCCGAGCAGGCGATCGCCCGACAGACATTTCTTTTGGCATTGGCCCGCGCATTAATGCCGTCAGCCGAATCTATGGGGATGCCCGGTTTTGTGTCGAGCTGCTGACCAGCCAGGATCCTGATCGCTGTTGGGAGCTCGCCGAAAAGGCAGAACTTGCGAATGTACGGCGAAAAGCATTACAAAATGACGTGCTGCAACAGGCCATACAGCAGCTCCAGACCCAGGATTTGTCTACCTTGGGGGTGATTGTCCTGTGCAATCGTCAGTGGCCAGTCGGCGTATTGGGCCTCGTCGCGGGGCAGCTAGCGCAGCAGTATGGAAAGCCGACGATTTTGCTGACGGTTGATGCTCCCGGTGCAGAAGGCAATGGCGCAGCAGACAACGGCGCAGCGGATAATGGCGCAGTGAGCAATGAAGACGTGTTGGCTAGGGGATCTGCGCGTTCGGTGAACAACATTGATCTGTACGATTTAGTCAGTTCGCAGGCGCATTTACTAAAGCGCTTTGGCGGCCATCCGTTTGCAGCGGGCTTAAGTTTGCCCTTGAATGATTTGCCCATGTTTACTGCTGCAATTAATCAGCAGTACCGGCAAAAAATGGGCGATCGCCCCAGTTCGCCCACAGCCCAGTTTGATCTAACGGTGACGGTAGCCGATTTGGGCGCGACGCTATTTCAGCAGCTTAAGCTGCTAGAGCCTTGCGGCATGGGCAATCCGGTGCCAAAGCTGCTGATTCAAAACTGCTGGTTTGAATCAGTGCGGCATCAAAAGCTAGCGGATCGAACCGGCCGCAAGGTGGGCTACATCAAGACTAGCTTTCAAATCTGTGATGACAGCAGGGCGCGATTTCCGGGGCTGTGGTGGGGCCACTATAAAGACGATTTGCCGCCCGGTCGTTGGGATGTGATTGCAGAATTGGACTATAACAGTCATCCCCAAAGCCGCCGCTATGAGATTCGGCTAATCGCCATTCGTGAGGCAATTTCTAAACCCCTTGCAGCCGGGCCACTCACCGACTTAAGTGAGCCTAACCCAGAACAGCCTGACTTAAAGCAGCCTGACAGCTGGCTGTTAGATTTTCGCTGGGCGCAGTCGGCTAATCAAACGGCGGCTAACCAAAGAACGGCTAAAGCGAACCTAATTTTGAGCGAATGTCCGACTCAGTGGACAGAGCTAAGGCTGTGGCAGCATCAGGCCGATCAAACGCGTCAGCCGTTAGCGTTGGCCTACGCTGAGCCAGTGGCGATAGATCCTTTGCAGCAGTGGAAAACGCTGTTGGGACTAGCTAAGTACATCAGCCGGGAGCAGATTGCGGTGACGCCAGAGCAGCTCAGTGCGAAATTAGGTGTGTGTGATCGCACCCTCACCTTAGGACTCGCCGCCCTTGCCGAAGCGGGCTTTAAAGTCACAACGTCAGCCATTGATATTCGCCTGACGATGGCTGAACTCGGTGCTCAGAGCCCTCAGGATAAATCTTTCCCAAACGCCGCTCTAAGCCGTTTTTTGGCCGCTATTCAAGAAGAACATTTTCGCCGTCAGTACTTTTATCGAGCGCCGCTTGCCACGCTTCAAGCTACGCTTCAATCAGTGATGAAGCAAACGTTTCTGCGTGCGACAGCCAATCAAAATAGTAAATAATTTAGGCAATTGATCTAGCTAGTGATTGCCAGGGTGGTCTTTTTACGGGGGCTTTCGGCGGGATGGGCGATCGCCGTTGGACGATTGCTGTCTGCCCATGGGGAAAAAGCTTGATACCCAATAGAGCCAGAAAATTTCTCAGCAAAAAGATTAAGAAATGTGGAATA
>JBGTNW010000319.1:0-5550 GCA_041742865.1 Phormidesmis sp. | reverse complement strand
AACGTTTTCGACGGGGGCGGCGGGCGTATTTATGCACGGGCCTACGTTTATGGGCAATCCGCTGGCCTGCGCAGTGGCAGTCGAAAATTTACGCCTATTAGAAAGCTATGACTGGCCCGCCAAGATTGCAGCAATTGAAGCACAGCTAACGGCAGAACTCGCGATTTGCCGTGGACTAAAAGCGGTTAAAGACGTGCGCGTGCTCGGGGCGATTGGCGCGGTCGAGCTGCATCAGCCGGTGGATATAGCCCAGGTGCAGCCGCAGTTTGTAGAGCGAGGCGTGTGGTTAAGACCCTTTGGCAAGGTGCTGTATACGATGCCACCTTATATTATTGAGCCGCATGAGCTGCAACAGGTTACAGCAGCTATTTATGACGTGGTTGCAAAGTTGTAAGGGTAAACTTCCGCCCATCATTGCCTAACGCAATTTTCGTGGCCGCTTGGCACAAGGTTTTAGCCAGCTTTGCTTAAGCCTGTTAAGCTGCACTGATCGCGGCTCAGAAATACGCTGAACAATGCTCCATAGCTGCACTGCCTCAGTAGGCGTTTTGATATGGGCCTGAAGTGGCTGAAAGCTCTGGCATTGGCAATCTATTTCTAGCTCTTGGAGGCGATGATAAACCTGCCAGCGATCTTCACAGTGAACAGCGATCGCCTGACTCACGACCGCCGCTTTATCCGCGATTGAATCAGAACTCAATGAGCGGTTTGGGGGCATCTGAGAAGACTGAAGAGCATTAGAAGGAGACACAAAAAACTCCGGTTAGTAAAATTGATAGAAATGACTGCGCGAGAATAAACAATTGAAAGCTTTTAATAGAATCTTTAATAGAAGCTATTTTCAAATAGAACGGAGTTGGGTAAATTATGGCCAATCTCATGGCAGTGGCTGATGTTTAAGCATCGCAACAGAGGAGCAGCAATGGCGGCTTTGCTATTTGCCAATAGCTATAAGGCTATGAAGAAAATTTTCTAATAAGCTACATAAGAAAAAATAGGCACCCTCAATTAACTGTTAATTATTGTCAATGTAAAAAGTTGATGCAATTAGAAGACAGTTTCAATAAGCATTTTTACTGTTATTGGCAGAGATTTGCAGCGTTTTTTGAGGTATTACGATGTAGCTAAGTCATTACAGCTAGTTGCATCGATCTTGGATAGGAATACTAACAGTCGCTGATGTTGCGTAAGCTCTTCTTTATTGAGAATTCATATCAGGCTAGCTGACCAAAACTCCCGTAAATTCAAAGGCTCAAGACTTTTTTCATCAGATACAATGAAGCTAACAAAGCTGAGCTAAGCTATCAAAATCAGCTCTATTTTTAGGTGATTTTAATAACTGCGCTTAGTCACCTACCTACTCAATAAAAAGGTTCAAATACTATGGCTGTTTCCTCTGCTGTGATTACGCCGTTTGGTCAAGTCGCCGACAATGCCATCCTGCTAGAAAAAACCGTTACAGAACCGGTTTGCGAGGGTTTAAATATCGCCCTAGCTAGTTTCCAAGGCATCTATATTCAGTACCAAAAACATCACTTTGTTGTAGAAGGTGCGGAATTCTATTCGTTACATCAGTTTTTTGAAGAAAGCTATGATGCAACTAGAGGCCATGTCCATGATTTAGGTGAGCGATTAGATGGATTGGGCGGTGTACCGGTAGCTAGTTTTGCTACATTGGCCAGCCTGTGCTGCTTTGAGCAAGAGCCCGATGGCATTTATGGCTGTCGGCAAATGGTCGCTAACGACTTACGGGCTGAGCAGGCCATCATTCAGGTTTTGCGGCGCAATGCAGCTCAAGTTGAGAGCTTGGGTGACAGAGCAACTCGCTATCTATATGAAGGCATTTTGCTCAAAACAGAAGAGCGCGCCTATCACTTAGATCATTTTCTTGCTAACGATACGCTGGTGATGCTGAACTAAGTTCCGGCAACTTGACTTTTCGGGCGGAGCGTTTTTTAGAAATCTCCTGAAATCTTCTCCCCTGAAATCTCCTCCTTAAATATTCAATCGCAGCGACTCATCAAGAGTGGCTGCTTTTTAGTTGCTATTGTTATATCCTTAGTTGATAACTAATGTCAAGAGAGATGAAAATATTTTGACGGGTTATCGATTCGTTAAGCTCAAGCAAGCGGTTGTTAACCATTTTTGCATGAGCAGTCTAGCTCAAATTGACTGCAGACAGACTGATAACAGACTTATTATCAAAGGAAGACTTGTATAATCATTCTCAATAATTGCTGATGGCCCCATGCCCGTCTAGGCTAAGCGATCACAGTAAGGCGGCGGCTCTAGCGGCTAAATCAGAGCGTTCGCCTTGATAGAGCGTAATGTGGCCCGCTAAGGGTTCATTGCGAAAGCGCTCAATCACGTAGGTTAAGCCGTTGCTAGCCGCATCCACATAGGGATTGTCAATTTGGGCGGTGTCGCCGGTGAGGACAATTTTGGTACCTTCGCCGGCGCGAGTGAGGATGGTTTTGACCTCGTGGGGAGTGAGGTTTTGGGCCTCGTCGATGACGAAAAACTGTTTGGGAATGGTGCGTCCGCGAATGTAGGTGAGTGCTTCTATTTGGAGCAAGCCTAGTTCTATTAGCTCTTCGTGGCCGCGTCGCCAATGGTCGGGCCTGTCGGCACCGTCTTGCGTGTTAAAAATCAGATCGAAGTTGTCGTAAAGTGGCTGCATCCAGGGGGTGAGTTTTTCGGTCATGTCGCCAGGGAGGTAACCGATGTCTTTACCCATCGGCATCACGGGCCGCGAGATTAGTAGGCGAGTGTAACGCTTTTCTTCGGCTACTTTTTGCAGGCCAGCGGCGATCGCCAACAACGTTTTCCCCGTCCCAGCCTTACCTACCAACGTCACCAGTGGAATCGCATCATTCAGCAACAGCGCCAGGGCAAAGCGCTGCTCTCGGTTGCGCGCATGAATCCGCGAGACGCCGCTATAAGGAACTTTGGGCAATGGCACAAGCTGCCCATCCGGGCGTAACGTCGCCAGTGCCGTGTGCGATGGATTGTTAATATCAATCAGCGTCAGCGCCTGATTCGGCGACAGCTTGCTCAATTGCGGAAATGCCTCAGCGCTCTGATTGCCTGCTTGAAATAGGTCATTCATCTGCTCAGGGCTAACGAGCACTTCACCCATGCCGGTGTACAGATCGTCTACGTCTATTTTGTCAGTTTCATAGTCTTCGGCTGTGAGCCCTAGCGTGTCGGCTTTAATCCGCATATTGGTGTCTTTACTCACCATCACCACGGGGCAATCGCACTGCTGCTTGACTTCTAAAGCTACCGCCAAAATCGCATTGTCACCGCCATCACCACTGCCGCCACCGCTGTAGAGCTCGGCGGGCAAATTATCTAGCGTTTCCCGATGACACAGCGCGACTCGAATTCGGCCACCGTTTGCTAATTCTATTCCCTCCGTTAAGCTGCCTTTTTGCCTCAGTCCGTCTAGCATCCGAGAGGTTTGTCTGGCGCTTCGTCCGGTTTCTTCCGGCCGCTTTTTAAAGCGATCCAGCTCTTCGATGACAGTAATGGGTAAAACCACATCGTTGTCCTCAAACCTTAGAAGCGCATTGGGATCATGCAGCAACACGTTGGTATCGAGGACGTAGGATTTTTTCATAAGGGCAGCAGATCTGCTTTACAGACCTTAAGGATGAAAGAAGAATGAAGGGAATTGAGAGAGTAAAGGGAAACACTCGTAAAATAGGGAAGATCAATCAAAATAACGATCAACGCGGCTTAATCCAGATAGCCTAATCTAGCTAAAACGGCTGGCTAAAGCTACTTAAGGTTGCCGGTTAAGTTAGCTGACTCTAATTTTTGACGTTCGGGAACCGGATCATAGCCGCCGGGATGCAAAGGATGACAGCGCGTAATCCGACGAATCGCAAGCCAACTGCCTTGCCACGGGCCGAATCGCTCAACGGCTTCAAGGGCATAGCAAGAACAGGTGGGTTCAAACCGGCAGACGGGCGGAAACAGCGGTGAAATAAGCTGTCGATATCCCTTAATGAGCAGCAGTAAGGTGACTTTCATAGGCTTTTGGCCAGCAACGTAATCCTAATTTAGCAGGATTGCCGGGGCGCTGACAGTGGGAGAACCTCATTGGAAACCGGTCAATTCTAAGAAATGGGCCAGAGGAGACGGTGAGCCATCCAAACCATTAAAAAACTATCTATTGAAAAAACTATCTATTGAAAAAACTATTGAGATTTGAGTGAGGATTGAGGGCTTATGACCTTAGATAGGGGCCATAGTTTACTATAGAAAGCTGACTACACTGTATTTTTTCATTGGTTTGACGACCGCGCGATCGCTATGAGTACCGGCACCCTGTTTGATAAAGTTTGGGACGCACATACCGTTGGCACTTTGCCTTCAGGCCAAACTCAGCTATTTATTGGCCTGCATTTGATCCACGAGGTGACCAGCCCTCAGGCATTTGCGATGCTCAATGAGCGGCAGCTAAAGGTGCTGTATCCTGAGCGCACGGTGGCAACAGTCGATCACATTGTCCCGACTGACAATCAGGCTCGGCCCTTTGCCGATGAGATGGCAGAGACCATGATGGCGGCGCTAGAGGCGAATACTAAAGCGCATGGAATTCGTTTTTTCAATGTGGGTTCAGGCAATCAGGGGATTGTGCATGTGATTGCCCCGGAGTTAGGGCTAACGCAGCCGGGAATGACGATTGCCTGCGGCGATAGTCACACTTCGACGCATGGGGCTTTTGGGGCGATCGCCTTCGGTATTGGCACTAGCCAAGTGCGCGACGTGCTCGCCTCACAGACCTTGGCCTTAGCCAAGCTGAAAGTCCGCCGCATCGAAGTGAATGGAGAACTGCCCACAGGCGTGTACGCCAAAGACGTGGTTTTGCACATTATCCGTAAGCTGGGTGTCAAAGGCGGTGTGGGCTACGCCTACGAATTTGCCGGAAGCGCAATCGAGAGCCTTTCAATGGAAGGCCGAATGACGCTGTGCAATATGTCGATTGAAGGTGGCGCTCGCTGCGGCTATGTCAATCCTGATCAGACCACTTACGACTACATGCAAGGGCGTGATTTTGCGCCACAGGGTGGCGATTGGGAGCGAGCACTCGCTTGGTGGCAAAGTCTGCGCAGTGATGCCGATGCTGTTTATGACGATGTGGTTAGCTTCGAGGCCGCAGAGATTACCCCAACCATCACTTGGGGAATTACGCCGGGGCAAGGCATTGGTATCCATGAAACCATTCCTACACCTGAAACAATGGCCGCAGATGAAAGGCCGATCGCCGAAGAAGCCTATCGGTACATGCAGATTTCGCCAGGGCAACCCATTGAGGGCGTCAAAATTGACGTGTGCTTCATTGGGAGCTGCACCAATGGCCGCATCAGCGATTTACGAGAAGCGGCAAATGTGGCTAAAGGCCGCCATGTCGCCAGCGGGGTGAAGGCGTTTGTGGTGCCAGGTTCGGAGCGGGTAAAAGCGCAAGCCGAAGCCGAAGGTCTCGATAAAATTTTTGTCGCAGCAGGGTTTGAATGGCGTGAGCCCGGTTGCTCAATGTGC
>JBGTNW010000318.1:0-5932 GCA_041742865.1 Phormidesmis sp. | reverse complement strand
GGAAAGCCAATCACCGTACAGACCTGTACGCGCTTATTGTGCAGTTGCTCGACGGCTAAAGGCACATGCACCGGATAAATGCACACAGCAGCAAACCCGTAGCGATCCGCTTCATCACAGAGCTGCCTGATTTGGGCGGATACTGCTGCTGGCGCTAGTAGAGTGTGCTCGATTAAGGGCGCAATCTCTAGATCTGAGGCAGTCCCTGCGGCTCCGGCTGTACGGCTATCATTCATAAGCGTAAGGTGAGTAAAGATACATAGGTTAGCCGCTTTTTCAAAAGACACTGGCAAAAGGGCACTGGCAGCTCATCTGAGTCGCTCATAGACTTTTCTTTTCGTCTTCTTTTATTATTCTTCTATTCTCCTCTAAGTAAAGGAAAACGGTTGGCTAACGCGCCTCTTTCTCATCGGTCGGGCAATCTGGATTTAGTCATTTAATGATTTACTCACAGTTACTGCCTGATGGTCGGTTAGTTCTCCTGAAAAAACATACAACGTCACCCGCACGGCACTAATTTCTCATGGCCGCACCGCTCATTTCAGCTATCATTTGCACCCACAATCGCGAGCAGTATCTAGGCGCAGCGATCGATAGTCTCTTGCATCAAACGTTTAGCAGCGGCGAAACTGATAATCATGAAAACCCGGATATCTCAGATATTTCGGATATAAATGATGATCGCTATGAAATCATCGTGGTAGATAATGCCTCTACTGACGGTACCGCAGCTATTGTCGAGGCCCGCGCGCACAACCCTAAGCTGCGCTATCTGTACGAGCCGACGCTGGGTCTTTCAGTTGCGCGCAACTGCGGTGCTAACGCGGCCCAAGGCCAAATCCTGGCCTACTTAGACGATGATGCTGAAGCTAGCGCAGGCTGGTTATCGGCGCTGCTCGCAGTCTTTGACGGTCATCCAAAAGTTGCGATCGCAGGCGGCAAAGTCACCTTGATTTGGCCCCCTCATACCGATCCGCCCAACTGGCTCTCACCCGATCTCTCTAGCGGCCTAGGGGCTTACGATTTAGGCGATGAGCTGTGCTACATTCAGCAGCCTGCCCTCACCCCTCGCGGGCTCAATTACGCCATCCGTAAACAGTTCTTAGAATCCGTCGGTGGGTTTGATCCCCATCTCGGCCGAGTCGGCACCAATCTCTTGTCCAACGAAGAACAGCAAATGACTCGACTCGCTCTCGATCAAGGCTGGCAAGTCGTCTACGTACCCAAGGCGCTAGCTGCCCACAATGTTGCGCCTGCTCGTCTAAAACCGGCCTGGTTCTTGAGTCGTAGCTGGTGGCAGGGCATTAGCGAAAGCTACCGTGAACAGGTTAGCGGCACCACAGGTCTATGGCAGCTTCGCAGCGGCGGCGAACGCCTTATCCGCGGCCTTTATAAAACCCTCAAGTACAGTCATAAGCCTGCTCAGCGCTTTGAAAATCTCGCCTACGCCTATGGCCAAATTGGCTATCTCAGCAGCGTTATTCCCCATCTCATTCGTCACTCAACTCCTCCTACAACGCCATGACCCCCGCATCCATCCCCGTTTCAGTCCTCATTCCGGCTAAAAATGAGCAGGAAAATTTACCCGCTTGCCTAGCGAGCTTGGTTCAGGCTGATGAAATTTTTGTCGTCGATTCTCACAGCAGCGATCGCTCCATCGAAATTGCCGAAAGCCTAGGCGCAAACGTCGTTCAGTTCGACTTCAACGGTCGGTGGCCAAAAAAGAAAAACTGGTCGCTCGACAACTTGCCCTTCCGCAACGAGTGGGTGCTAATAGTCGATTGCGACGAGCGCATTACCCCCGAATCTTGGGCAGAAATCGCCGAAAAAATCAAAAACCCTGATCTCGATGGCTACTACATCAACCGTCGAGTATTTTTCTTAGGCAAGTGGATTCGTCACGGCGGCAAATACCCCGACTGGAACCTGCGCCTGTTTCGTCATGCCAAAGGCCGCTACGAAAACCTCAACACCGAAGACATCCGCAATACAGGCGATAACGAAGTGCATGAGCATGTGATGATCCCACACGAAAAGGTAGGCTACCTCGAAGAAGACATGCTCCATGAAGATTTTCGCGACCTCTACCACTGGCTAGCGCGCCACAATCGCTACTCCAACTGGGAAGCAAGGGTGTACTACAACCTGCTTACTGGCATGGGCGACGATGGCACCATTGGCGCTAATTTATTTGGCGATGCGGTACAGCGCAAGCGTTTCCTCAAGAAAATTTGGGTGCGCTTGCCCTTCAAGCCGTTTTTGCGTTTTGTATTGTTTTACTTCATTCAGCTAGGCTTTTTGGATGGATACGCAGGCTATATCTATGGCCGCTTACTCAGTCAGTATGAGTACCAAATAGGCGTCAAGCTCTATGAGCTGAAATTTGGCGGGAGCTTGAATATTCAAGCCCAGACGGTTGAGCCGACAGCCACAAAAGTTAGCCCCGCTGATGCCTAAGCCAATGGTCATTGAAAAAAATAAGAAAACAGACTCGGTTGGCGGCAGTGAGTTTGGCAATTATGGTGCGCCGCCCGCTGTAGATTTGAGTCAGTATCACCAGCCCGGTTATGCAGCAGGTGGATCTAAAGTAAAAATGATGGTTTGGTGGCTAGTGCAGGCATTAGCCTTCCCGTTAACGCTACACGCTAGTCACGGGGTGCGCCGCTGGCTTCTGCGATTATTTGGGGCCAAAATTGGCCAGCAGGTCGCTATTCGCCCCACCGTGCGGGTGACCTACCCTTGGAATATAGAAATTGGTGACCACAGTTGGATTGGCGATGATGTCGTACTCTACAGCCTAGTGCCAATCAAAATTGGTCAACACTGCGTGATCTCGCAAAAAAGCTATCTCTGTACCGGCAGTCACGACATTAGCGATCCTCGCTTTGGCCTAATGACCGGAGAAATTGTGATTGAAAATGGCGCTTGGGTCGCGACAGACTGCTTTGTTGGCCCCGATGTCCGCATTGGCGCTAATGCCATCATTGGCGCTAGAAGCACGGTGCTGCACGCTATGCCCTCTGACCAGATCTGCTTTGGCACACCCTGCATACCGGTTAAACCTAGGCCCATGCCAGCAGCGCCGATTGACAAACTCACGGCTGGATAGACGGGAAACTTTGCGATCGCTCAGCCGTCTTTGATTATGGGAAAGCTGAATTAGCCTGTTTTTAAGGCTTTACAGGTTTTTTAGCAGCAGAGTTTTTAGTCGCAATGGCTTACGAAGAGCGAATTGAAGAAATCGACTTGCAGCGCTACTGGCTAGTGCTCAAGCGTCGCTGGAGGCCAGCTTCAGTGGTGTTTATAATGACTGTACTGGCCTCCTTAGGCGTCGCATCGAGCCAAAAAGAACTGTTTGAAGCAACCTCCAAACTGCTTTTACGACCTGACCAAACAGCTGCCCTAACGGGTATTAGTCAAGAGCTAGGTAATTTAGAAACCCTAAAGCAAACCAGCGATCCGCTAGCCACCCAGTCTGAGATTATTTTCTCGCTTCCGGTATTACAAGACACCATTCGCTCTTTAGATCTCAGAGATGAAGAGGGCGAGTTGATTAAGCCTTCGACGCTAGCCCAAGACCTTTCAGTGAAGCCAATTGCTGAAACCGACCTCATTGCTATTTCTTATCGTTCAGGCCAAGCGGATCTGTCGGCAGCGGTGGTCAATCAGATCATGCGTTCTTATATTGAGGCCAATGTCAGCAACACGCGAACGGCGGTACGGGCCGCACGGCGATTTTTGGAAGAAGAGCTGCCCAGAGCCAAGCAGGAAGCTGAAAGTTTGGCGGAGGGGCTCAGGCGGTTTGATGAAGAAAATGGCATTGTTTCTCTCCCGGAAGAAGCTAGCAGCATGGTTTCAGCGATTGCCAATCTCGACAGCCAAATTAGCCAAGTTCAAATTGCTCTGGTAGAGGCCGAAAGCCAGGCCAACCAGCTATCGCAGCAGCTAGGCACGAGCGCTCAAGCTGCCTTGACTCAGGCTGCGGTGACGCAATCTCCGGGTGTGCGCTCAGCCCTAGACGATCTAGAAAAGGTGCGCAGCGATCTGGCCAGCGCCTTGACTCGCTACACGCCACAGCATCCGATGGTACGCGGTTTGCAGCGTCAAGAGGCGGCGTTGGCAGAAGTGCTTGATAGCCGGGTAGCGGGTGCACTTAATGGCGCGCGCGCACCCAGTTCGTTGACAATGAGTGATATTGACCAAAGGCTGACAGAGCAGCTAGTAAACGCTGAAGTAAGGCGGGTGAGTACCTACAATCAGCTCGCTACGCTGGTTGCGACTCGAGATGCCTATCAGCAGCGCAGTGAAGTCTTTCCTCGGCTTAAGAAAACCCAGACAGAACTGGAGCAGCGATTGGACTCAGCCCAAAATACATATGAAACGCTGCTGCTGCGATCGCAAGAAATTCAGCTTGCCGAAAACCGTAGTGTCGGCACAGCCCATGTGGTTGAACCGGCGATGCCGCCAGAGGTTCCTATGGCTGAGGGCAAACTTAAATACTTGCTAGCTGGGGGTGTCGTCGGCGCTTTTTTAGGAATCGCGGCTGCCTTTTTCCTTGATTTAATTGATCGCACTTTAAAGACGGTCAAAGACGGCGAACAGATTTTTGGCTATGTGCTGCTTGGCGTCGTGCCTCGCTTTGATCTAGCTAATGCTGACGGCGGTGAAGCCAACGATCTGCCCTCACCGCGAATTATCACCTTAGAGAGCACCTATCCCAATCTGGCAGGCGCTTATCAAATGCTTCAGGCTAATTTGCGCTTCATCAGCTCTGATAAAAAGCTCAAAGCTATTGCCGTGACCAGTTCGGTATCGGGTGAGGGTCGCTCGGAGGTCTGCGCTAATTTGGCCGCAGCCGTCGCTCAAACTAACCGCCGGGTGCTGATCGTCGATGGCGATATGCGATCGCCCAATCAGCACCACCTGTGGAACGTGCTTAACGGTGTTGGTCTGAGCCATGTGCTCGTGGGCGAAGGCAGTTTGGCGCGCGCCTTGCAGCCCTTAACCGACAACCTGACGCTGCTCACTGCCGGGGTGGTGCCGCCCAACCCAATGGCCCTGCTGGATTCAGAGCGAATGGCAGATCTAATAGAGCAGTTTCGTGAGCGATTTGACTATGTGATTTTTGATACGCCGCCGCTGGCAGGTTCGGCAGATGCAGCGGTGCTGGGCAATTTGGCCGATGGGGTGGTGATGGTGATGCGGCCTCGACATGTGACCTATGACCGGGCGATCGCTGCCAAAACGCTACTCCAGCGCTCAGGTGCGAAAGTACTGGGCATGGTGGCCAACGGCGTTGATAGCAAAAACGACTTTGGCGAATACGCTTACGATGCGCGTGAGCTAACCGATACTGTCAACCGGACAGTGCTAAGTGTCAAAAACCCTTTGCTTGGAGTCCACCCAAAGGCTAAATCCAATCAGTTTTAAGGCGGCGCTAAGTAAAGGCGCTAAGTCAGGTGCTAAGTGATGCAGACCAGCGCTCGTCAGTAGACTCGGTGATCTCGGTGAATCTCAATTGAGTGAAGCCACTTTAAATTTAGGTTTTTATAGCTTTTTATAGCAGTTAGGACGGTTCTAGTATGTTGCGTATGCCTTTCAATATCTCTCTACTCACGGCTGCGATATTAATGGGTTTAGGCAGCACCGCCTACGGCCAAGTCACTGGCCAAATCACTGGTCAAATCACTGGCCAACCAGGGCAAAACTCCTCTGGAGGCTATGTCCCTAGCCCCGGTTTGGAGTCTTCTAATGTTAGCTTTGGCGTTGGCTTAGATCCTGGAACTCATGCCTTGGCCGCTAGCAATGCCACTTACCTCTTAGGTGCGGGCGATCAGGTTTCGCTGTCGGTGATTGGCTACCCAGAATTTACAGGCACGTTAGCCCTATTGCCAGATGGCACCGTGACGCTGCCGTTAATGGGGTCTATTCG
>JBGTNW010000317.1:0-9427 GCA_041742865.1 Phormidesmis sp. | reverse complement strand
ATTTGGCGCTTTATCTATGCCTATCGCCCGCTGGGCAGTGAGCAAATTGGCGTGCTGAATGCGATTGTCGTGGCTCTCGGCTTTGAGCCGGTGGGCTGGTTAGTCAATCGAGGCATCAACAACTTTGCGCTGATTGTGATTATGATCTGGCTGCAAACGGGATTTTGTATGGTGCTGTTATCCTCGGCGGTTAAGGGCGTACCGGATGATGTCATTGAAGCGGCGCGAGTCGATGGTGCAAGTGAGCTGCAAATATTTAGGCGAATTACAGTGCCGATGATCATGCCAACGGTGATGGTGGTGGCAACAACGGTAGTGGTGCTGGTGCTAAAGGTGTTCGATATTGTATTTGTAATGACGGGTGGCAATTTAGATACCGATGTCATTGCTAGCCGGATGATTAGAGAGATGTTTAACTTTCGCAATTTGGGTCGAGGAAGTGCGATCGCTGTCATTCTCTTAATTGCGGTTATTCCCGTCATGGTGGCTAATATCCGCCGCTTTCGCCAACAGGAGCTAAATCGATGAGCATCGCGCAGCCAAAACCATTCCTACCCGATCAGCCGTATCGCTCCAAACGCAAAGAGCAATCTAAATTTGAGCGGATCATGGCTAAAGCGCCCGTGCACTTCGCGGTGATTGGGATTGCGGTTCTGTGGACACTGCCCACGCTAGGATTGCTAATTAGCTCTTTTCGCCCCCCGGATGATCTGGTCAATAGCGGCTGGTGGACAGTGTTTGTCAATCCGTTTGAATTTACGCAGTTCACATTTAGCAACTACCAGGATGTGTTGTTTAATCAGGGCATGGGGCAGGCTTTTTTGAATAGCTTGGTGATTTCGGTGCCCGCGACTATCATCCCGATTGCGATCGCCACTTTTGCCGCCTATGCCTTGGCCTGGATGGAATTTCCGGGTCGTCAAGCGCTGTTTATTACCACGGTCGCGCTCTTGGTCGTGCCCTTGCAAATGACCCTGATTCCGGTTTTACAGGCATACAACTTCCTCGGAATTTCGGGCACGTACTTGGCCGTGTGGCTGGCTCATAGCGCTTACGGTCTGCCGCTGGGGGTGTATTTACTGCGCAACTATATTGGCTCACTGCCGCGCGATCTAATTGAAGCTGCCGCCGTTGATGGCGCGTCTTATCTCAATGTGTTTACGCGCATTGTGGTGCCTTTGAGTATGCCCGCGATCGCCTCTTTTGCCGTTTTTCAATTCCTCTGGGTTTGGAACGATCTGCTGGTCGCGCTGGTGTATTTGGGCGGCAATCAAAACGTTGCGCCTGTGACCCTATTGCTGAGAAATATTGTGGGCGATCGCGGCCAAGCCTGGTACCTGCTCACCGCCGGCGCATTCATCTCCATGCTCGTGCCCATGGCTGTCTTTTTTGCCCTTCAACGCTACTTCGTTCGTGGCCTCCTCGCAGGCTCTGTCAAAGGCTAGTTTTCTGCTTTTTTATCTACCCCACAAAACCATGTCTACCGTCACCTTTGAGCAAGTTACTAAACAATACGAAAACGGCTTTGTCGCCGTTAAAGATCTCAACATTCAGTTAGAAGACAAAGAATTCCTTGTTCTAGTTGGCCCTTCTGGCTGCGGTAAAACCACTTCTTTGCGAATGCTGGCAGGGCTAGAAGATATCAGCAGTGGCAGCATTTACATCGATGGTCAACGGGTGAACAATGTCACCCCCAAAGATCGCGATATTGCGATGGTGTTTCAGTCTTACGCGCTGTATCCGCATATGAGCGTCGCTCAGAACATGGGCTTTAGCCTAGATCTCAAGGGCACGCCGAAAGCCGAAATTAAACAGCGCGTCAGAGAAGCGGCTCAGCAGTTGGGCATTGAGCAGTTGTTAGATCGCAAGCCCAAGCAGCTATCGGGCGGGCAGCGACAGCGGGTAGCGTTGGGCCGGGCAATTGTGCGATCGCCCGCTGTTTTTCTAATGGATGAACCGCTTTCTAACCTCGATGCCAAGCTGCGCACCCAGGCCCGCGCCGAACTCAGCCAGCTCCACAAAAAAATCGGCACTACCTTCGTCTACGTCACTCACGATCAGGCCGAGGCGATGACGATGGGCACCCGCATCGCCGTCATGGACGGGGGCATCTTGCAGCAAATTGACACCCCTCAAAACGTTTACGATCATCCTAGCAACATTTTTGTGGCGGGCTTTTTAGGCAGTCCTTCAATGAACTTCTTTGAGGCTCACTTGAGCCAGCAAGACGGTGCGCTCATGCTCAAAACAGACGGTGGATTAGTGGTTCCTATTCCCGCTAGTCGGCTAGAGCGCTATCGTGAATTTAGCGGTCAATCCGTTATTTTTGGCATTCGCCCAGAAGGCATTTACCACCCCCAATACGTGCCCCCTGGCATCGATCCGGTAGGCGTACAGGCCACTGCCAAAGTTGTAGAGCTAATGGGCTACGAAGTGATTGTTTACTTCACCCTAGCGGACGGCAACGAATTCATCGCCCGCCTAGATCCTCGCGCCAAAATCACCCCCAAAGAAGTGTTAGAGCTTCAGTTCGATCTCACTCGCTTTCATCTATTTGATAAAGCCAGTGGGCAGGTGATTTGAGGGCGGCTCTTCTCCTACTAGCTCTCATCAATTCCTACTAGCTCTCATCAATTCCTACTAGCTTTCATCAATGACAGCATCTCGATCTAACAGCAAGAGATTGCGGAGCTGATCGGTATCCAGTTCGGTAAGCCACTGTTCGCCTGCGCTGACGACTTGTTCAGCGAGCGCTTTTTTGCTGTTGATCATGTCGTTGATACGTTCTTCCAAGGTGCCGGTAGTGACGAACTTGTGCACCTGGACGTTTTGGGTTTGGCCAATGCGGAAGGCCCGGTCGGTGGCTTGGTTTTCAACGGCAGGATTCCACCAGCGATCAAAGTGGAAGACGTGGTTAGCACGGGTGAGGTTGAGACCTACGCCGCCTGCTTTGAGCGAGAGAATGAAGATTTTGGGGCCATTGGGATCGAGCTGAAAGCGATCAACCATTTCTTCTCGTTTGGCTTGAGAGGTGCTGCCATAGAGAAACTGAGTTTGGGTGTTGAGGCGATGTTCTAAGTGGTGAGAGAGTAATTTTCCCCACTCGGCAAATTGGGTAAAAATCAGGGCGCGATCGCCTTGATCAATCACTTCTTCCAACATCTCATCTAAGCGCTGCAACTTGCCCGAGCGCCGGTATTTACCCAAGGTATCTTGCTTTAAAAACTGAGCAGGGTGATTACAAATTTGCTTGAGCTTGACTAATAAGGCCAAAATCATGCCTCGGCGCTGGACGCCAGTGGCTTCGTTAATGTCTGCTAGGGTGCTATCGACCGTTTTTTGGTACAGATCGGCCTGCTCGGCTGTAAGCCCACAAAATACGGTCATTTCCTGCTTGTCGGGTAAGTCTTGGATGATTGTACGATCTGTTTTTAACCGGCGCAGAATGAAGGGTTGGACGAGCGATCGCAGCGTTTTGAGGGAATCCGTATCACCATATTTTTCAATCGGGGTCGCAAACCGGCGCTTAAAAAAGTTCAGTGGCCCCAAATACCCCGGATTGAGAAAATCCATAATCGCCCACAGCTCAGACAGCCGGTTTTCGACCGGTGTGCCAGTCAGCGCAATCCGAAACTCGCTTTCTACCTCACGCACCGCCACCGACTGTTTTGCTGAGGGATTTTTAATATTTTGAGCTTCATCGAGCACCATGCCTCGCCACACAACTTTTTTGAGATCTTTTAGATCTCGCTGCACCAGCGTGTAGCTGGTGATGATTAAATCCAGCTTTGCCGCTGTTTTGACCAAAGCGGCCCCCTTGGGCCGCTGATCGCCGTGATAGATCAGTGATGTTAGCGTCGGGCCAAATTTTCTCACCTCTCGCTGCCAGTTAGTGAGCACCGAAGTCGGGCACACCAGCAGCACGGGGCCACCTAGCGCCTTTTCCTGCTTTAGATACAGTAAAAAAGCAATCAGCTGAATGGTTTTGCCCAAGCCCATATCATCAGCCAGGCAAGCTCCTAACCCCCACTGCTCTAAAAAGGAAAGCCAGGAAACGCCCTTGGCCTGATAAGGCCGCAACTGTCCGGTAAAGCCATCTGGTTCAGCCATGGGCGTAAGGCTTTGATTGCCGGTCGTCATGGTGGTGATCAGCTCATCGAGCTTGCCGGAAGCATCGAACTTTACCACCGGCAGCTTATCGATTAGCTGATGGTCACCCGTGCTGATGCGCAGCGCTTCTTCTACCGACAGCTTGGTCTGCCCCTTGCGCTTTTCAAAAAAATCTTTGGCGGCGCGCACATCTTGGGGTCGTAGCTCTATCCACTGGCCGTTGATTTCAACTAGCGGCGTCCCTTGGGTAATGAGATCGTCAAATTCTGCTTGGGTGAGAATTTGCCCGCCGACCGACAGATCCCACTTGAAGTTCAGCAGACTTTGCAAACCCAAGCGCTGCTGCTTCGGCGGGGCCGTCGCGCTAATTTGCAAGCCCAACCGGCTGGCGCTGACTTTACTAGGATCGACCAAATTATTGGGCAAAATCACACCAAAGCCGCTGTCTTGCAGTCGCCAAGCCGAGGCTTTGAGAAACTGATACGCCTCAATAGGATCAAGCGTCAGATGAGTGGGAGCTTGCTGAGTCAGGGTTTGTTTAATCGGTTCGTACAGGCGAGTGGCGCGGCCCAAGCCGCCTAGCAGCGTCTCTTGCGGGGCTTCGACGGTGCGGCCCTGGCAACTAAATTCATCGGTTGGGTGCTGCCAAATGATGTCGGCGGCAATTTGAAAGTCGCCGTCGTCGATGGCTTGCAGGCCATATTGGAGTGTCCAGTTTAGCTCGCCTGGATGGGGCGGTATGAGCAGAAAGCAGGTGCGAAAGCCTTGAGTGGTTTCCGCGAGGTTTTGCAGGGGCGCGGTCCAGGTGTGAATGGCTTCATTGAGACGGACGGTGCCGGTAGGGGTGCTTTCAAAGTGAGGATTGGCTTGGCCGAGCGCATTTAGCCATTCGTGCAGTGGCAGATCTTTGCTGAGCGGGGCGCTAGCAGGTAGCGCGTGAGTAGCGGCGATGCTGCGCACCTGGGCCTCGACCAGCGATTGTAGAAAGTTGCGGATTAGCGGAGCGGTGGATTCTGAGAGATTGATTTGTAACGGGGAGAAAATTGGCGCGGATTTTTTGGCTGTTTTGGGGGCCAGCGGGATTGGGTAATGGCGGCAAAGGGGGGGAATGCGATCGCAAAATTCCTTTAATCGAGATTGATCTAACGCGCTATCCAGCAACAGCTGCCAAGTGGCGACTGCGCCCTTTTTATCAGCACTGACTACGGGCACAAACTTACCGCGCGCCAGCAGGTCTAGGCACCAGCGGGCCAAGTGCGACCAGTAGCGCAAATCTGCCCCGACAAAAGCTGAGGCGGCCGATTGGCCCAACGGCAGTGAGCTCAAAAATTTAATCGCAGTCGTTGCTTCTAGCAGCGCTCCGGACACCTGCCAAGGGTGAAGCAATGGCTCTAAATCATCAGCGCTCTCGTCCAAATCCGTTGGCAGATCGATAGAAAGTGAAGGCAGCAGGCCCAACTTGTCAAACCGAGTGGGCAAAACGACGATTCTAGATGCCCACGTTTTGGTAGCAGCGCCTGGGCTTTTTCCCTGAGGCTTCGGTGAATTTTTGGCCGGGATGGCTGAACCGATATGGGCCTGCATCCACGACAGGTCAAACTCTTCGCTCTGCTGAAAACAAGCCGCGATCGCACCTGCATCCATCTGATAAGGCTGCTTAGCAGGCTTTGGCAACGCTTCAGTGCTCAGCAGATCCGTCAAATCGATAGCCTTGGCTCTTTGCCAGGTTTCACCCCATACAAAAAAACGCTGAAGATCAGGCAGCCAGTTTCCGTGTAAAGTCGCCATTAGGCAAAAACGCTCGTGTGAACGGCTAAATCTTAGAACAATTTCAGGGCGCAGAGACAGGTCCAAAGTCTAACTTAGGCGTCAGATCTGAACCTCATTTAGGCGCATTTAGGCATAGAGTTTGATGTCAAATTTAAAATCAAACCCTGAAATCAGACGGCTTCAAAATTCTCATAGGCAGCCACAATACGCTGCACGAGCGGATGGCGCACCACATCAGCTTTGGTTAGCTCACAAAAGGCAATACCGTCTACGTTGGCCAAAATTTTGCTGGCAACGGCCAAACCGGATGACTGATACTGAGGCAAGTCAGATTGCGTCACATCACCCGTGACCACCATGCGTGAGTTAAATCCCAAGCGGGTAAGCAGCATTTTCATTTGGGCGGGAGTCGTGTTCTGAGCTTCATCCAAAATCACAAAAGCATTGCTCAAGGTGCGGCCTCGCATGTAGGCCAAGGGCGCAACTTCAATCACACCGCGCTCCATCATCTGCGGAATCCGCTCCGGATCGATCAGCTCATGCAGCGCATCGAACAGCGGTCGCAGGTAAGGATTTACCTTTTCCTGCAAGTCTCCTGGTAAAAATCCTAGCCGTTCACCTGCTTCGACGGCGGGCCGAGTCAAAATCAAGCGCTCGTATTCTTCATTCATCAGCGCTTTGACGGCGACCATGGCGGCAAGAAAGGTCTTACCAGTACCAGCTGGCCCGGTGCAAAAGGTCAGATCGCGTTTGCGCAGCGCTTGAATGTACTGCTGCTGGCGAAAGGTTTTGGCGCGAATCACTTGACCCCGGCGGGTGCGGGCAATGACATCGCTTTGAATGGCTTTCAGTTCGTCTTCGCGGTGGGTGTCGAGCGCGTGGATAGCAGTCATCACGTCAGTCACCGCTATGGCCTGACCTTGGCTCCAAGTGGGTGCTAGCGTTTGGACGATGCGGCGGGTGCGCTCGACTTGGTTTTCGGTACCTGCAATGCTCAGCTCGCTGCCCCTCAAGGCAATGATTGCCCCCGTTTGCTGGGCAATCCGCTTGATATTTTCTTCGTGAGGGCCGACAAGCGCGATCGCATTTTCGGCGCTCATCAGACTGAGGGTATGGTGATTGCCCATGCAGATATGTTCAGATATATACGGGTTGGTTGAGGAAAATATTACCGGGGTTTCTTTTTCGGCGGTGCTGGATTAGTGCTGGGGCGTTCAGGGGGTGGCGTGCGATCTGCGCCCCGACCTCTGCTGCTGTCTGAATCACCGCGATTACTTCTACCCCCACCGCGACCGCTGCGGCCACTGTAGCTGCTGCGCTCATCGCGATCGCCTCGTTCAGATCGCTCACCGCGTTCTGGCTCTGGCTCACCAAAGACGCTGAGATTGACCGTCATACCAGCAAGCTTAGCCGCAGCCGCTACCACTGTCCGGATAGCGTTGATGTTGCGCCCTCCTCGGCCAAAAATCCGACCCTTATCTTCTGTCTCGTCAAAAGCGGCCCGCAGCCAAAGCTTTTTGCCACCTGCTAGGGTTTCAACGTGAAACTTGAGAGCCGCTGGATTATCCAAAAAAGGAGCCATCAAAAAATGGGCGATCGCTTCATAATCCACGCCACTTGCCGATTGCTCAGTTTTTTCAACATTTTCCACCTGATCAGAAGAAGCGGTCACACTAACTACCTAACTGTTCGTACACGTTTGCTTTTTTGAGAAGGTTTTCAACAGTTTTCGTGGGTTTAGCACCTTCTTTAAGCCATTTTACAATAGCGGGAATATCCAAACGAGTTTCATCCGTTCTGGGGTTATAAAAGCCGACCTCTTCGAGAGGGCGACCATCGCGGCGAGCCTGTGCGGGCATTGCCACAATACGGTAGCTGGCTTCGCGCTTTTTACCGAAGCGCTTGAGTCGAATTTTGATCATTTGGAAACTTTAATGACGGCTGAGCCGAAATAACATAAGTGTGCAGTTCAAGCACTAAATTCTATCACTCACCGCGAAAATCCGGCAAAGCATCTGCTGATTTTGCTGAATTATTCTCTAAATTTTCTCTAATGAGCCGCCGCTAATCACTACTCATTGAGCGTGTCAGCGGCGATCGCCAGGAAAAGAAGTCTCTAAATTCACTGAATTGACGACAAAACTGAGCAAATGTGCACAAATCTCATCCGAATTATGAGAAACGATGGCCCCCTATCTTAAAGAAATCTAAGATAGCAGCGGTTTAATCTTCGTGATCTTCAAACGGATCGCTGAGCTGTTTAGCGGGTGGGCCAAAGGCTGTATAGACCGCATACAGCGTAAAAGCAGCGACAATAGCAGCGACAGAAACAATAAGAACTGTTGCAGAATCGAGATTTTCCATAGAGTTTTTCCTGGGATTTCCCTTATGATATTACAGAATATAAACTAAACTTTAGTCCCCTTAATTACTCCAATGGCACAGCGCACAAAACTGGGTAATATCCTGCGGCCCCTTAACTCCGAGTATGGAAAAGTTACTCCTGGCTGGGGTACAACTCCGGTCATGGGCGTATTTATGGTACTTTTCCTCGTGTTTTTGCTGATTATTCTTCAGCTCTACAACTCTTCGCTAATTCTCAATAATGTCGATGTCGATTGGCGCAGCTTAGGGAGCTAGTCACTTAGCAGCTTGGCAGGCGACTGGGCCAATTGGCTCAAGAACTTAGCTCAAGAACAAGGTAAAAGGGGTGGGTGTGTTTGCACCTGCCCCTTATACTTTATGAAAGAGTACTTTAGGCAATATTGCCCTACTGATCCATGAACATCTTTGGAATTGGCCTGCCCGAGATGGGCTTGATTATGATTGTGGCTTTGCTAGTATTTGGCCCCAAAAAACTGCCTGAGGTTGGTCGGGGGGTCGCGAAGACCTTAAACGAGCTGAAAAAAGCCTCTAAAGATTTTGAGAATGAGCTAAAGAAAGGGACAGAAAGCTTAGAGCAGTCAGTCGTAGCGCCCATGAAAGCGACTTTGGAAGAGCCCAAGGTGCTAACGGCCAACACATCTGCCAGTACATCCAAAGTGAAAACTAAGGCAGAAGATGAACCGATGGCAGCGGAAGCTGTCGAAGTAGCTACCGTTGCTGAGCCTGAAGTTGCTGAGCCTGAAATAGTGGCTGAAGCTGAAGATCTTGAACCCAAGTCTGAGACTGTTTCTAAAACGGTCGCTGAAGCCAGTGCCGAGTCAAATTTTAGTGAGCAATCCTAGGCGGTAATGGTAGGGATCTCATCGATTGGAAACCGGGCTGAAAAGAATGCCAAACAGAATGCGGAGAATGGCCCAATAGTGGAGTCTGGTAAGGAAGCTGCACTCCTATTCCCGCGCCTGATCGTCGGCTTGGGCAATCCGGGCACCCAATATGATCGCACTCGCCACAATATTGGCTTTGAGGTCATTGAGGCATTAGCGAAAAGCTATCCTGGGCTTTCGCTAGTAGCAAATAAGCGCTTTCAGGGCAAAACCGGAGAGCTTCGCAGTGGTCGCGATCGCGTTGTCCTACTCCAACCCACCACCTACATGAACCTCTC
>JBGTNW010000316.1:0-28515 GCA_041742865.1 Phormidesmis sp. | reverse complement strand
TCCAATAAAGCCGCTTCAGTTTTCTGAGCATCTAATTTCAGCATAATCACACTTAGCGGGGGCAAAGTGAGATCTAGCGAGTAAGTGCGGTTATGGAAGGTCCAGTCTTCTGACCATTTACCGCCTAAGTTACCGATATTAGCGCCCCCAAATTCGCGAGCATCGCTGTTGAAAATTTCTCGATAATAGCCTTTAGTCGGAACCCCAACGCGATAGTGACTGTGAGGCTGAGGCGTGAAATTGCAAATGGTGAGAATAAAGTCCTTACTCTCTTTGTCGTAGCGAATAAATGACACCACGCTGTGGCGATTATCGCTACAGTCCACCCACTCAAAACCTTCTTGAGAAAAGTCTTGCGTATACAAAGCAGGCTCACGGCGATAGAGATAGTTCAGTCGCTCTACGCAGTGTTTGAGATTACTGTGAGCGTCAAACTGTAGCAGATGCCACTCCAAATCACCCCACACATTCCACTCGCTCCACTGACCAAACTCCATACCCATAAAGAGCGTCTTTTTGCCAGGATGCGCATACATAAAAGCGTATAGCGCCCGTAGATTAGCCATCTTCTGCCAGTCATCACCGGGCATTTTGCCAATCATGTGGCTCTTCCCATGCACGACTTCATCGTGAGAGAGCGCCAGCATAAAGTTTTCACTGAAGGCGTACCAAATGCTGAAGGTAATGTTGTTTTGGTGAAACTGTCGGAACCAAGGATCCATCTCGAAATAGTCGAGCATGTCGTTCATCCAGCCCATGTTCCACTTGAGATTAAAGCCTAAACCGCCTACATAGGTCGGCCAAGACACCATCGGCCAAGAGGTAGATTCTTCAGCAATTGACAGCGCCCCCGGATAGTGGCTAAACAACACATGATTGACCTGTTTAAGGCACTCGGCTGCTTCAATATTTTCTCTCCCACCGTACTCATTGGCGACCCACTCACCGGGCTTACGGTTGTAGTCTAAATACAGCATCGAAGCAACCGCATCTACCCGAATGCCGTCGATGTGGTACTTGTCAAACCAAAAGATAGCGTTGGCAATCAAGAAATTGCGAACTTCATGGCGACCGTAATTGAAAACAAGCGTGCCCCATTCCTTATGCTCACCGCGCCGAGGATCTTCATGTTCATAGAGGTGAGTGCCGTCGAAGAAAGCTAGCCCATGACCATCTTTAGGAAAATGTCCGGGCACCCAATCGACGATCAGGCCAATGCCGTGCTGATGGCACTGATCAACGAAGTACATAAAATCTTCAGGGCTACCGTAGCGCGAGGTAGGCGCAAAATATCCGGTCACCTGATAGCCCCAAGAGCCATCAAACGGGTGCTCGGCCACTGGCATTACTTCAATATGGGTAAAGCCCATTTCTTTGACGTAGGGAATCAGCTTGGCAGCTAGCTCCCGGTAGGTTAAAAACCGGGCTCCCGGCTTCAGGTCGGCAACGGTGACAACCGGTGCAAGGCTGCCGTCTGCCTGCTGGGCAGGTTCGGCTGAGGGAGCGTGAAGCCAAGAGCCAAGGTGCATTTCGTACACAGCGATGGGCTGGCTCATCGGATCGCTTTGGCGGCGGTGCTCCATCCAGTCGCGATCATGCCAAACATAGCTATCTAGATCTGCAATTACGGAAGCGGTTTTGGGTCGAACTTCCTGCTGGAAGCCGTAGGGATCTGACTTTTCGTAAATGTGGCCGTTTAAGTTTTTGATTTCGTACTTGTATGAATCGCCTGGTTTGAGCTGAGGGATAAACAATTCCCAGATGCCGCCGCCGCCTTTGCGCATTTGGTACTGCCGACCGTCCCAGCTATTGAAGTCACCAATGACAGAAACGTTGCGCGCATTGGGTGCCCAGACTGCGAAGTAAACGCCAGCAATACCGTTTTGGCTCATGGGGTGTGCGCCCATTTTTTCATAAATTCGCTGGTGGTTGCCTTCAGCGAATAAGTGCACATCAAAGTCAGTCATTACCGGTGATTTGAAGGCGTAAGGGTCGTAGGTGACGTGTTCGCAAGTGCCTTCTTTGTAGCGAATCTGGTAGTTTGCAACTTCGGTGACGTCGGTGATGAGGGCTTCAAAAAATTGAGGGTGCTGATCGTTTCGCATCTCATACTCTTTGCGGATATCCGGTAATATCACCCAGGCTGCGTCTGCTTTAGGCAGATAGGTGCGCACTACCCAAACCTGCTTGCCGCCTTGCTCTGTGAGATGTGGCCCAAGTACTTCAAATGGATTTTGATGTTGGTTTCCAACAATCCGCTCAATTTGCTCAAGAGCAATGGTTGAAGACATGTATACTACCCGACTCGCTTAAGTTTTTATGATGGATTTGATATGTGTGTAAGCTTAACAAAACGTAGTGACTTTAAATCGGCTTTTCTATGAAAGCGCTGATCTAGATGCCGCCATCGTTTGTCAGGGCATTACGGAATAAACGGAATGATAGGTTTGAGGGCTCGGCGAATTTGCAATAGCTGGATGAGGCGACGAATTTCGGCGCTAATGAGGGTGCCATCGGCAGGTGTATTTCCAATCGATTCCATCAGCTGGGCATATTCGGCGGCGCTGAGAGGTTCTCCGGTTAGGGGCGATCGCGCCTCTGTGATAATTTCTGTCCTCAGCAGTTCTTCAGGAATATCATCCGTCTGCTGCTCATCTGGAAAAATCTGCCATTCGCCGGGTAATTCATTCTGGGCGCGGCTGCTGTGAGCTATTGAAATTAGCCCTAAATTAGCCAAGACGATAGCGACAGCTAGCTTTGTGACTATGTTTAACATTATCAGCGCTTTTTCCAAGACAGCTAACATAAGTGTCCCACAAGATATCAGTGGCAATTTAGATTGAATTAAATTTGTGGACTATGAAAGCTTAACAGCGGTAGTTCAAAGGCACAGCTTTCAAACTTGATGGGTGAAGCCAAGCGATCGCGCCGCTAGCTGATTAACAGGAACTATTTTCTAAGCAATGAAATTTATTCAAAGGTCACATATGCAGGTGTCAGAAATTGGGCAAGTTCAGCGCATTGACCGGGCACTCAAGCGAACGGTTGCCAAAAAAATGATCGGCGCTCTACTGGCGAGTGCTGCGGTGTTAGGCGCTTTGGGCGTAGCGCATAAAGCAGCGCTCGCGCAGGCAATTTTGCAGCAGCAAGGAACACTGGCTCCGATGGAAGATACCTACCCGTTCAACGCCGAAGCGGGCCAGACGATGACAATTGAGCTAAAAAGCAGTGACTTTGATACGATGCTGGTGCTGAAAGGCCCGAATGGCGAAGTCATCGCTTCCAATGATGACTACGGCGGGTCTTTGAATTCGACAATTGTCATGGAGCTCCCGGAAAGCGGAACGTACAGCGCCATCGCGAGCTCATTTTCTAACCAAGGCGGCAGCTATCAAATTGAAATTCGTCCGGCTAGCGAATATGAAAAAGTTTACAACCGTGCCTATGACTTAATGACAGCGGCTAATTACACCGACGCCATTGAAGCCTATACCGCAGCCATTGCCCTCAATGACGCTGATCCAAGCGCTTATTTAGGCCGATCTGAGGCCCTCATCAACCGCACGTATGCCGAGACCACAACTGATTTGGCGAGTCCTAGCGATTGGCCAGAAGCCGTTGTCACCGCAGTCGTGGCTGACTACCTCAAAGCGGCTGATCTGCTAGATCAGCAAGGTGAGACTACCACCGCAGCTTCTTTGCGTGAACAAATTCAGTACTTTACAGGGACACCGCCTGAGCCGCAGCCTGATCCGGCGGTGCAGCCTGATCTGCCAGATAATCCCATTCCGGTAGAACCCGATGGCGGCATCGGTGACGGCGCAACCCCGCTCCCGGCCCCACTTTCACCCATCGCACCCCGTTAAACCCGTTGAAACGGATAAAATTGCCGCTTTGATTCTCGCCAGGATTTAATCGAGCTGCTGCCAAACGCCATCGCGATCGCCTAGGTCACTGACTTGGGCGCGATGGCCGCATTTAGAGCAAATGGTGCTTGGGCCAGCGTTATTAGCTGATTTGCCCGCTGTTTCTAGGGTGACTTCAAGGATCGCTGAGGGCGTCGTTTTGATCTCAGCAACGAGCCAGTCAATATAGAGCCGCTGGCACTGTGGGCATTTTATCAAAACATTTTTAGGAGACATGTGCTGCTACTGAATTACTGTGTATAGAAAGACTATACTCGCAGCCTTTTTAATAGTCGCCCATCTAAGACCGCTAACCCGCCTAATATCAGACTCATGCCCACAAAGGTCAGGCCATCTACGTGCTGGTGCAAGAAGACAGCGCTCAATATGAGGACGCTCAGAGGGACTAAAAACGAAACAAGCGACGTGTTAAGCACGCCGACCTCACCCAGCATCCGAAAGTAAATAAAGTAGGCGATCGCCGTTGGCACAACGCCCAAGGCCAAAAGTGCCAGCACTGAGGACCACTGCCAGCCGGTGACCAAGGGACTGGTGCCAAATTCAAGGTTGCCCGATCCAATCAGTAGGGTAAAAGGCAGAATAACGATAGCGCCGACAGCCACTGTCAAGGTCGAGACGAGCTGTGGCGGCGTCTTGTGAAACCGCGCTCCCATAAATCCAGCGGCAGCGTAAGAAACGGCGGCAACTAATGCAGCGAGTCCACCCAAGCCTGCGAGATTGAAGCCGGTGAGGACTTCCGGCCCAATCAGCACCACCACGCCTGAAAACCCCAGAATAACGCCCAAACCACGTATTAGCGTAAGCGGCTCTTTCAACCAAAAAATGGCCATCACAACCGTAAACAGCGGTGCAGAGGCCACTAAAATTGAGGCTAAGTTAGCGCTGATGTGCTGCTGCGCCCATCCCACCAGACCAAAGGGCAATAAATTATTGAGCAGGCTAAGTCCGCCGCACTGAAACCAGACCGAGAAGGGCAGCGATCGCAGCTTTTCTCGCTGGCTAGCCTGACTCCACAAAACGCCGACCATCACCACTGTTGCTACTACCAAGCGCCCAGTGACAATAGCGACCGGCGAAAACATAGGTAGCGCTATTTCCATTAATATGAAAGCGCTGCCCCAGCAACAAGACAGCAATCCCAGCCATAGCCATTGACGTAAAGACACACCCAATCCTTGCTTTTTCAATCCTTACTTTTAGTTCGCCAACAGCATTATGGCTACCTTTGCGTAATTAATTAGCTAACGACCTTATGGCCCGCTATTTCAATTGCCTGCCTCACCGAAGACTCAGACATCTCTGAGTCTACCTCAACGGTTTTATTCTCAATATCGACACTCACTTTCGCGTTCTCATCGTGAACTTTGATTTCTTGAGTAATGGTGTCAGCGCAGCCTTCGCACTTAATGGAAGGGACTTGTATTGTCACACTCATCGCATAATTTCCTATTTTTTTATCATCTTTGATCGTAACTGTACAGAGGCTTACTTTGCAGCGGTAGCCCGTACATTTAAGGGGTTTCTAACCAAAGAAAGAGGATTCAATCTCTCAGAGGAAATAAGCCTTAAAAAGGAAGACCTTTTCATACCTTGTTTGAAAATCTTTTAGAAACTCTCTACAAACCACCGACAAACCGCCCGGGGCTCAGTAGGCAATGAGGATCAAATTTTTGTTTGATATCGCTCATAACCCCGATGGCGTTGCCGCTGTAGCCCCACACCTCAATAGATTGCTTGAGCGATTTTGGCGCTTGTAGGAGCGTTAAAAATCCCGCATTTTTTTGGCAGTGCGATCGCAGTTTTTCTAGCCCGCTCACCATGTCTTCAGGGGTTTTATCCGCTATTTCAAACTGAAGCCATCCTAGCCCGCTGCTGCCGTACAGCCGAGCTTCGGCTCCCAGCATTACCTCATCAATCAATTCAATCAGCCAAGGAATACCGCTAGGCCGCAAGCCCACTTTGCACAGCACGGTA
Source organism: Phormidesmis sp. (assembly GCA_041742865.1). Lineage (GTDB taxonomy): Bacteria > Cyanobacteriota > Cyanobacteriia > Phormidesmidales > Phormidesmidaceae > Phormidesmis. Next base: position 22,615 of record JBGTNW010000316.1, on the reverse strand, counting down.
TTGGGCTTAATTTCTAAAGCAGCGCTTTGCCAAAATGCGGCTTCTTCGGCTCCATCTAGCTGTTTGCAGGGCATGGAGTGAGTCGTTGCAATTTTTTTAAGTCGCAGCGTTTGCTCTTCTACGCCATCAGCAACCCCTTGGAACCGGGCGATCAGGCTAAGCGCTGTCAAATTATGCGCCTTTAAAGTCACATCTAGCGCCACGGGCGTTAGCCCCGACAGCCTAACCTCGGCGGTGGCGGCTTCAATCGCCTGCGCTCCACCTGATAGAACGAGCGTTCGAGAATAATTTTGCACCGGATATAGCCGAAACGTCAGCTCGCTCAAAATCCCTAGGCTGCCGTACGCACCCGTCATCAGCTTCATTAAATCGTAACCGGCCACATTTTTGACCACTCGACCGCCGGCTCTAGCCACTTCACCGTCATAGCGAACAAACTGCACGCCAATCAGCAGATCGCGCAGCCCCCCGTAGCGCTGCCGGAGCGATCCCGTGTCGGCTGTAGCCACCACGCCACCAACGGTGGCCACCTGAGCAAAGGTTGGATCAATGGCTAAAAACTGACCTTGTGCAGCCAAGATAGTCTGTAAGTCTGCAACCTTGAGTCCAGATTCTACCGTTACCGTGTAGTCGCCGATGGCGTGATCAATTACCCGGTTCAGCTTAGCTGTACTGATGACCATATCGATTGAGTCGGCCAAACCGCCCCAGCTGAGTTTGCTGCTTTGGCCCGTCGGCAAAACTCGCCAGCGGTTTTGAGCAGCGATCGCCATCACCTGAGCCAGTTCGGCGACGGTGCTCGGCATGGCCATACAGGCAGGCAAATAGTCGGGTAGGGGGTCGGCAGCAAGGGTGTTCACGATCTGTTGCTGAGTATCCAATGGCATAGCTGCCCAAGGGACCACATTGGCTTCACCTAACGTCTCACCTAACGTCTTAGACAAATGATCTGCGATCGCACTCATACCGACACCGATGACCTTGGGATAAATAAAGAGCGTTAACAAAAAGCCCCTATAACCGGGCCATCATTACCCTACCCGTTAATCAATCCGCTAATCAATCCCAATCGCCACTGGCCCCGTCGCCGATCCTGTGTCGGGCGCACTAGCCGATGGCCTCATGCCGCGTGGTTTGCGAAAATCGCTGTAGAGCTGATCGCGCCATAGCCAAAATGTGCTAAACGCAGGATCATCCGCCAAACCGGGCACGCCTTTATTGCAAATGCCCACGGGCAAATCGACATAAATTTCTGACGGAAACTTAAGATACATCGACAGCCCAGCGACTGCTAAATCAGCCAATGTCGGCTGATCGCCACAGAGGTAGGGCTGCGCGTCTAAAATCAAGCACAGCGCCTCTAAGTCTTGCCGCAAAATCTCCGTAGCTGACTTAACGGCATCCGGGCCAAACCCGGCTCCCACGCCTAGCAGGCTCAATAAGTCGCTAGGTACTGCCCCAACTACTTTTTTTACCAGATCAGGCGTCGCGACCGGCAACAGCGCCGTGCGAAAGTTGGGATGCTGATTAAAGGCTCCGATCATCGCCTTGCGGGCATTTAGGCCAATCGACTCGTCAGCCCAAGCTTCCATCATCAGGCAGAGTCCTTTTTGCTTGGGTTCAGTGGGGATGATAGGGCGCTCAGGATATTTTGTGTCGAGGTAGCGGGCGATCGCACTCGAGTCAGGAATCACCTCATCCCCATCTTTGAGCACCGGCACCTGTCGCTGACCCGACAATCTATAGAGATCTATCTGGCCTAACCCCGGGGTAACTTCAATAGTTCTGTAGGGCAATTCCTTGTAATCCAAGATCAGCCTTACTTTCTCGCTGTAATGAGACGCCTCAAATTGGTGCAGTTCTAACATCCGAACATCTCCTTAATAACAGTAGGTTTTTGATCGATTCTCACTGAACTCTCAGTCAGAATGGCAACCGCTAGATCGCTTTAATGACATGGCCTAACCCTACTTACGTAGAAGCTTAGCATCGGCCTAACATCTGCCGATTAAGCAGGCATTAACTGGCTCACTCATGATGACGCGCTGATTGATAATTGGCCTCTACCGGATGTACGAATAATTTTATAGGCAGATTATTCGATACACTTTACAAACGCTTAATGAACTTTAGTTAAATCTTTACGGAATTAAGCGAAGCAGTGGTTGAGGACTGTGCGACAAATAGCCCCTTATTTGCCGCAAGCTAGTCGAGCCTTTACGGGTTTGACAAAGCTAACCATTGACTCATCCCACTCATTACAGATCTGACCTTCAAATCCGAATTTCAGATTGCTCACCAAGACTTAAGAGGTTCTATGCAAGTTAATCACAACAACCGATTTGTTAAAAAATTGATGATCGGCCTATTGGCTAGCGGGTTTGGTAGCCTTGTAGCCTTGCCCAGCGTAGCCGCGCCTGCTGCGCCTAGCGCTACTGGCGAAATCACAGAAGCGCTGCCTTTGGCTGAACCGTTGGCCGATCCTTTGGCCCAACCCTCAGTTGACGAGTTAGAAACCACGCCTGTGGCTGAAGATGAAATGCTTGAAGCTGCACCTGTAGCTGAAGATGAAGTCCTCGAAACCGCGCCTGTCGCAGAAGATGAAATGCTTGAAACCGCGCCCATGGCTGAAGATAGCATGACCGAAACCGCACCCGTCGCAGAAGATACAATTGATACCAGCGAATTTACCATCGCTGAACTGACGGGTAGCAGCGCTTCTTTTCAGACGCTAGCCGCTGCGTTAGAAGCCGCTGATCTAACTGAAACACTCAGTGGAGAAGGCCCTTACACAGTCTTTGCCCCGACTGATGAAGCGTTTGCCGCTTTGCCCGAAGGCGCAATTGAACAGCTGCTACTACCTGAAAACAGAGATATTTTGGTGCAAATTTTGACCTACCACGTTGTTTCTGGGGCCGTTTATTCAACTGATCTAGAAACAGGCAGTGTAGAGACTGTAGAAGGCAGCGACTTGGCTGTAGAAGTAGGGGATATGGTCACGGTCAATAATGCAAATGTGATCGTTGCTGATATCGATGCTAGCAATGGCGTGATTCACATTATTGATCGGGTGATTTTGCCGCCTGCGCCTGAAGCCTCGACAGAAACTGAGCCGAGCGCCGTTGCCCCAGTTCAATAGTCAGCTTGGCAGTCAGCCTGGCTGATCTAAATTAGCTAACTTAAAACAGTAAACGCTTGTGTAGGTTCACTCTCGCGCATGTCTTGTGTTATTCCCCTCAGTTATGTTGACTGAGGGTTTTTTTTAGATTTTTTAAGGCCCTGGCTTGGGCGTTGGCCCTGGTTTAGAGGTTAATTCGGGTTTGGGATTGAGCGGCGCTAGGGAGCCGGACGTTTTGCACTCGCTAGTAGGATCTATCGAGGTTTCGACCGTTACGGTCTCAAAGCCGGCGCTTCGGAGAAGCTGAGTGACGACGAGCTCGGCGCGATCATTGGCTTGATTGAGAATATTTTGATCGCAGGCGGCTCTCTCAATTTCGATGAGCGCTTCTTGTTGGGCGGCTGACTGTAGCTCCGGGGCGCGATCTGGCCCTAAATTCAAAAAGCCTCGGCTGTAGTCGTACACGCTGGAGCGGGCGACATCTATTTTGGTATCTAACAGCTTGGCAGCGGGCAGCGTTAGCACAACGCTCGTACCATCTGCCGAAGGGCTAACATCAGCGGCGCTGATTTCTTCTAGGTTGACCCCGGCGCGGACTTCACCGTAGGCGATGTAGAGCAGGTTGGTTTTGCCAACGGTGTAGTTGCCAATTTTGCGATCGCTCTGCGCCGGCACTACTGCCTCCATCGTAAACACCGCCGTGGTCAGCTCACTCGCCATCCGAATTTGTTCGACAACCACGGTGCGCATATCGACTGTTTCTACCGGCGGCTGAGGGGCGATCGCCAGCCTGACGCCATCGATAAATCGACTGCCCGAACGCAGAAAGGCCCAGCCTGCCAAACTAGCCACAATCACTGCCCCGCCTGTGATCGAAATCGCGATGAGCTGCAATGCGCGAAAGATGGGCGATCGCTTAGAGGCGCGATCGCGCTTCAGGGATAATGGCGGGTGGCGATACGGATCAGGCATTCGCGATTTCATGATGCGTTACTCAGCTAAATGAAGCTCTCAATGAAGCTATCGGATGAATGGATCGGATGAATGGATGGAGCCATAGAAGCAGTATACGCTTCAAGATTGGCTTTGAACTTGAGCGATCGCGCTCAGCCATTCGCCTTTCAGTAGATATACAGGTAGACTCAAAAAGGAAGAGCCGCCCAACAAAACGACCCGATAAAGCCGCTTGATCCGGGCAATAGACACCGTAAGCGAACTCAACCTCCACTGCTCAAGCTCACTGCTCAAAACCCCTACAAGCTGTAATTGACCATGACTGGCCTTCTTCTTCCAGAGACTCGATTCGGCTTACCTAATCTCTGCGGTTCAGAAAAAAGTATCGCGGCCATTACCAACCATTCTGACCCAATTTTCCTACCGCGTACGAATCTGCGCATTCAAGATATCACCGCCGGATTTGCCTGCGCGCTGCACATGCACCAGCCCACTATTCCGGCTGGCCCCAACGGTGCGCCCATTAGCAACCTGCAAAATATGTTTGAAAACCCAGGCGATGGCGATAATCACAACGCCGCTGTTTTTGCTTGGTGTTACCAGCGAATGGGCGAATGGATTCCGCAGCTCGTCAGCCAAGGCGACAATCCTCGGATTATGCTCGATTACTCTGGCAATCTCTTTTGGGCCTTTCAGCAAATGGGCCGAGAAGATATTCTCAACGCTCTCAAGCGCCTCTGTGAACCGACCTATCAGCCCTATGTGGAGTGGCTGGGAACAATGTGGAGTCATGCGGTAGTGCCCTCCACACCCATTCCCGATATCAAACTGCACATTCAGGCTTGGCAGCATCATTTCGCCGCTGTATTTGGCCATGAAGCGCTAGCGAGAGTCAAAGGCTTTTCGCCGCCAGAAATGCACCTGCCGAACCATCCCGATACGCTATACGAATACATCAAAGCCCTAAAAGACTGCGGCTATCGCTGGCTGCTGGTACAAGAGCATTCGGTTGAACGCCTAGACGGCAGCAGTCTGGCTCAAGATGATAAGTATATTCCCAACCAGCTAATTGCTCGTAACTCGAAAGGCGAAACTATCCGCATTACCGCTTTAATCAAAACGCAAGGATCAGATACCAAGCTGGTAGCTCAAATGCAGCCCTACCACGAGGCCAAAACCCGAGGCCGTCAGCAAATCGGCGACATATCGGTGCCTACGTGCGTCTCACAAATTGCCGATGGTGAAAACGGCGGCGTGATGATGAATGAGTATGGCCGTGACTTTGTACCCTTTTGGGCAGCGATTCGAGACAATGGGCGAGGCCATGAGGGGACAGTTGGACTTAATGGCACTGAATACATTGAGTTGATTGAGGCGGCTGGCGTGAATCCAGATGATTATCCAGTGTGTCAGGCCGTAGGTCAAAGCAAGATTTGGCAGCGGGTTGAACCAGATAGCTCAACGCCCGCAGCCGTTGAGCAGGCGATTAAAGATCTTCAGCAAAGCGATCATCAGTTCCATATGGATGGCGCTTCGTGGACGAATGATTTGAGCTGGGTGAAAGGCTATGAGAACGTGTTGGGGCCGATGAATCAGCTCAGCGCTAAGTTTCATCAAAAATACGATGCTTTGGTGCAAGCCGATCCGGCAACCACTCAGCGCCTTGACTATCAAGAGGCTTTGGTTTATCTGCTGCTAGTTGAAACGAGCTGTTTTCGCTACTGGGGGCAGGGCACTTGGACGAACTATGCCCAAGCGCTACATCAACGAGGGGAAGCGCTATTAAACGAGTAGAAGAAAAATAGAGGTAATGGGTCTTTATCTTATAGTCTTCATCCTGTAGACAGAAGTTTTTTGGAAATGCGTTGTGTAACTGTACGAAAGGGCAAAGCAGCCTTTTGGCTCCGAACTTGCCATCAAAGCGTTATAAAGCTGTCATTATTCTCTCGATATCGCATTTTTTGACACTTTATCTACAGATTTCTTACAAGTAGGACTCCCTTACAACTATCTTTATGACTAGCAGCCCTCTTGCTTCAAAGGCTCTGACAACAGAATCTAATCGGTGTTCTACGTTGTCATCTGCTCAACTTTCTGAGCAGATTAGCCAAAACCCTAGCCCGCGTCCGGTGACCCCGCTAGGAATTTTGACTCAAAAGCTAGCGCAGCTTGCTCAACAAGCCGACTCGATGACGGCTTTAAGCGATGACTTTAAGCGCACATTACAGACGGCGGCTCAGCTCTCGGTGGGGCTAGAGCCCTACTTAGAGGCTTGCAGTACGCCAGAGTCAGACGCTTTGAAAGCGCTGGTTCAAAAGACTCAGACAGAAGATTGGCAAGGGCAGTTTGTGAAAGGTGAAACCTCAGGCGAACTTGAGCAAGAGATGCTGTCAGGCCATTTAGAAGGGCAGTTTTTGAAGCTGTTGATCTATGGCCTCAGAGCCAAGCGAGTTTTAGAAATTGGTCTGTTTACGGGGTATTCGGCTTTGGCAATGGCTGAAGCGCTGCCCGCAGACGGACGGTTAACTGCCTGTGAGCTAGATGCCTATGCGGCTAAGTTTGCTCAAGCGTGTTTTGCGAGATCTGAACATGCCCACAAGATCGAGGTCAAAGTTGGCCCAGCGATCGCGACTATGCGTCAGTTGGCTGAAGCCCATGAGGTGTTTGATTTTGTTTTTATCGATGCTAATAAAGACGGCTATGTGGACTATCTAAATTTACTTTTGGAGAGTTCTTTGCTAGCGCCTCACGCTCTGATCTGCGTAGACAATACGCTGATGCAGGGTCAGCCCTATCTGCCGGATGAGCCGACAGCCAATGGCCGAGCGATCGCTCACTTTAATCAAGTCGTTGCTCAAGATAGCCGCATTCAGCAAGTGCTGTTACCCATTCGGGATGGCATTACCCTAATTCGCCGCAGCTAGCGATCGCCCCTCAAAAGCAATTTCTAGAACGCGCCCTACCAAAAATTTTCAAAATTTTATTGATTGCTCGAATGACTTCAACTGCTTCTATTTCCAGCCCTAATGGGCTAGCTGAGCCTGCTGTTATTACATCGTCATTTCGCGCCAAGCTGATCGCCAAGCTGAGCGCCGCTATTCAAGATATTGCGGCACTTTTAGCGCTAATGCTAGCGCTGCCTTTTAATTTACTGTTAGTGGCCTTGGCTCTGTTGTTGGGGCCAATTCTAAAGCGCTTTCAGATATTGAAAGAGCGATATGGGGAGGCGCGATCGCTGCCAGTCACTCCATCCAAAATAGTACCCAAAACAGTCCTCATCAGCGGCGGCAAAATGACCAAGGCATTGCAGCTTGCGCGTTCATTTAACCGAGCCGGTCACCGCGTTATCCTCATCGAAACGCACAAGTACTGGTTATCGGGTCATCGCTTTTCTAGAGCCGTAGACAAGTTCTATACCGTCCCTGAACCTAGCTCCGCTGATTACGCCTTAGCGCTGTTGAAGATTGTGCAGCAAGAACAGGTAGACACGTATGTGCCCGTCTGTAGCCCAGTCGCAAGCTATTTTGATTCGCAGGTAATAGCATTACTGGCTCCCCATTGCGAAGTCTTGCACGTTAATCTCACCCAAATACAGCAGCTAGACGATAAATATCAGTTTGCTAAAGCCGCCCAAGCTCTGGGTTTAGCCGTGCCTAAGTCCTACCGGATTACGCATCCTCAACAGGTAATTGACTTCGATTTTTCCGCTGAGCAGCGCCCCTACATTCTCAAGAGCATTGCTTACGACGCTGTGCGACGGCTAAATTTGACTCAGCTTCCGGGTCAAACACCAGAAACAACAGCGGCCTTTGTCAATTCGCTGCCTATTTCTGAGAGTAAGCCTTGGATTATGCAGGAATTTATCTCAGGTGTAGAATACTGCACTCATAGCACTCTAAAAAAAGGAGAATTGAGACTGCATTGCTGCTGTCAATCGTCAGCATTTCAGGTGAATTACGAAAATGTAGAGCAGCCTGATATTGAAGCCTGGGTGAAACGATTTGCAAAGGGAATGAACCTTACGGGACAAGTCTCTTTTGATTTTATTCAAGCTCAAGATAGTGGTGAAATGTATGCGATTGAGTGCAACCCTAGAACGCACTCAGCGATTACGATGTTTTATAGTCAGCCTGCTGTTGCAACGGCTTATCTCAGTGACGAACCGCTAACGGATTCAATGTCTGAGTCATCTCCAAAACCGTCTTCCCAGCTATCTTTTGGATCATCTTCTGGGCCATTTTTGGGCCCAGTGCGACCCCTCCCCGCTAGCCGCCCAACTTATTGGATTTATCACGAAGTTTGGCGATTGCTTACCCACCTCACGTCCCGACAAGCTACTGTAGAGCGGCTGAAAATCATTGCCAAAGGCAAGGACGCGATTTTTGACTGGCAAGATCCGCTGCCTTTTTTGATGGTGCATCACTGGCAAATTCTGCTGCTGTTGCTGAATGATTTGCGTCAGCTTAAAGGATGGATTCGGATTGATTTCAATATTGGCAAACTGGTTCAGTTAGGAGGAGATTAAGTGACAAGTCCGCTGCGGGTGCTGCATCTAGTGGGCTCTGCCACGAATCAATTCTATTGCGATCTCTCAGTGCTATATGCTCGAGGCTGTATTGAAGCCACTGCCAACCCTAGTCGATACACCTTTTTAATCGCTTACATTACCCCTGATCACCAGTGGCGATTTCCCGCTTCGCTCACCCCCGAAGGCATTGCGGCAGCTAAAGCCATGCCCCTAGCCGCTGCCCTTCAGGTGTTATCTCAACAGCCGATAGATGTGGCGCTACCCCAGATGTTTTGCTTAGCAGGCATGGTTGAGTACAGAGCCTTGCTGCAACTGTTGCAAATTCCTTATGTGGGAAATGCCCCCACGCAGATGGCTTTAGCAGCCGATAAGGCCAAATCTAAGGCCCTAGTTGCGGCAGCTGGGGTCAAGGTTCCAGCTGGAGAACTGCTGCACAAAGGAAAGGTTTCTCCAGAAGGTTGGCGGCTGCCGCTGTCGATTTCTCTACCCGTGGTGGTTAAGCCGAACCGCTGTGATAACTCTGAGGGAGTAACGCTAGTGCGGCAGAAAGAAGCCTATGCAGCAGCGTTAGAAGCGGCTTTTGCCTATGATGATCAAGTTATTGTTGAAGAATATATCGAGCTAGGGCGAGAAGTGCGCTGCGCTATGGTTGCGCAGCAAAATGAGCTGATTGGGCTACCGCTAGAAGAATATTCTGTAGCGTCGAGCGATCGCCCGATTCGCACTCAGGCCCATAAGCTCAAACAAAATGCCAACAATGAACTAATCTTCGCCGCCAAAGGAAACGCTCAATCTTGGATAGTTGATGCCGGTGATCCGGATACAGAGTCCGTATGGGAGGCCGCTAGGCGCTGTCATACCGCTTTGGGCTGTCGCCACTACAGTTTATTTGACTTTCGCATTGATCCCAATGGTCAGCCCTGGTTTATTGAGGCGGGCCTGTACTGCTCTTTTTCTCCCCAAAGTGTGATCGTTGCAATGATGGCGGCGGCTGGAACTCCACTGAGTACGTTTTTTGAAACTATCTTAAGAGAGGTGGCAGCTGAGTCAATTGATGAAACTATGTAGCATGAAACTAAATTTTGTTCACGTCCAGAACTGTATTTTTTTCTAACAGGGGAACTCCAAGGTCTTAACTTAGATACGGTTGATATGACATGAGAAATTTCTAATTTTTTCTCCTAAGCTCTTTATAAAATCAAAGCCAGTCACCGCTAGACAGGCAGACTCAACCCAAAAAACGGTCAAAAAACCATGTCATTAGCCATCTTCTTTGGATCTATAGGCACTATCGCCGACACCTCAGAACTGCAAAGGCAGTCTTTTAATCAGGCGTTTGCCCGTCATCACCTCGATTGGCACTGGCCGAGAGAGTCATATCAAGCGCTTTTAGCCAAAAGTGGTGGCCGTCAGCGGATTGCAGAATATGCCGAAGCAGCTGGCCTCACAGTTGATGCTGAAGCCATTCATCAAACTAAATCAGAGATCTTTCAAACTGCCCTTCGCTCTGGAATGCTAGAGCCTCGCCTAGGGGTTAAAGAAACGATTCAACAGGCCAGACAAAGCGGTATAAAGCTAGCGCTAGTGACTACAACTGCTCAGCAAAACGTTTCATCTCTGCTAACGGCGCTCAGTCGGCATATCCGTTCTAGCGATTTTGATCTAATTTTAGACAAATCTTGTGTGCACCGCTCCAAACCTGACAAAGAAGCTTATTGCGTAGCACTAAAGCGGTTAAATCAATCCCCAGATCGCTGCGTTGCGATTGAAGATAACCTTGCTGGTGTCGAGTCTGCTAAGGCAGCAGGGCTAATGTGTGTTGCTTTCCCCGGCGAAAATACGCTTAGCCACTCCTTTGATCTGGCTGATTATCAGGTAGATCGGCTAGATTTTGATCATTTACTGGACTCTAATCACCTAAAAAACATGCATCTGAATAACATTTCGGCAAATATCGCATCATCAGTACGTTATTAACTTGCCTTTTTTTTAGAAAAAATCTATAAGAGAAATGGCAGGTGAAACTGTTGCAACATAACGCTCAATGGAATTGCAAGACAGAATTCCCGAAATGAAATATCAGAAATGAAATTTAGCCAGCTTTTTCCTTTTGGCACTGAGGTGTCAGAATTCGATATCAGATTTGCAGCTAATGAAGATATTCAAGCTTTAAAGCTAACGCTAGCTCGCAGTGGCGTTGCCGTTATCCGCAATCAGTGGGTAGATGATTTAGCATTTGTAACGTTTCTCAAGCAGTTAGGGCCGCTAACGTTTACGCAAGGAGAAACGCCGGTAGCTGAGCAGCCACTGCTGAATATCGTGACTAACGTGGGTCGTAAGCGATCGCCTAGAAGCGTTTTTCACACCGATACTAGCTATATTTCCCAGCCACCGGCTTATACAGCGCTGAAAGCAGTAGTGCTACCCCAATCTGGCGGTGAAACCCTGTTTTGCAATCAATATCGCGCCTATGAGAGTTTGCCTAATTCAGTTCGTCAGCAGCTGTCAAGAGCTGAAGTGCTGCATGTCATGACGGGGCTAACGCTGAGTGATCAAGAGGAACAGCAGGCTTGGCATCCGCTCTTTAATCGGCATCCTATTTCGGATCAAATAGCGCTGTTTTTATCAACGCCAGAGCGCTGTCAGGTGCTGAGAATTTTGGACTCGTCGGACTGTTTTCCAGCTTCGCAGCGGGTACTGAGTCTGCTGTACCGGCATTTTATTCGACCCCATCGGTTGTACCGACATCGGTGGCAGCTGGGCGATATTGTTGTCTGGGACAATCGCTGTACAATGCACCGGGCCGATCATTCTAAAGTTGCAGGCGATCGCACCCTCCACCGGGGTCTCATTGGGTGTCCTCATTAGCGCCCTTATCCAATCGTAATCCAAAAGACAAACCAGTCAGCTTGGGTAGCTTTTTTAAAGATCTTCTTCTAAAGTAAGATGTGGGCTAAACGACTTAGCCAGAAGCTATAGGTGCTGTCATAAAAGAAGTATTTTCACAAAAGCATCCGTGATTCATTTTTCATTAAAAGACTTTTCCCCAAAAGCATTAGACACTATCGGAAATAAGAGGACGGCAATAAGAGGACAAAGTTGACCTCAAATTCCTGTAAGGAGAACGTTTAGGGTCAGTTTAAATTGAGCCGTAGAAACCTTGATATACGAGGTTTCTATTTATTGCCGATGCAGTTTGTTTTTCAGCTTTGATTACTTTCAGATTACTTTTATTGGGCGCACGATTAATGACGAAGACCATCGCAGCAATCACCACTTTCATCGACGCTCACAAGCAGACTCAAAAAGGTTCTAACCAGCTCAGCTTGGCGCTGACTAATCCTGACTTAAGCCTAGCTCTTCAATCCATTTGCAGCGCTCAAGCTTTTCAGTCGTTGTTTCTAGCTCTAATTGAGTCACCCGCTTTTTCAGCAGATCTCAGTCGAGAGTTTGCGGCTGCCAATGCCGTCAGTGGCCTATCAGCCTGCCGAAATCTGCGAAGCGCTCTTAGCTTTTCACTCGATCACTTTTTCAGCACTTTATCTCAGCTCATATCCGCTTTTGATGAGGTGCTAGGCCGTCAGTGGATGATCTTTGCCGACAAAATTCACACAGCTCAGCAAAGTCAGCAAAAGCTTTTGACATACCTTACTGAAAGCCCATCCGGTTCGTTTTATCAAAATCTTGCTGAGCGGCTGATTGAAGAAAATCCTCACGCTATTTACCCAACCTCTAGCTTTCGCGAAAGCAGCGGCTACGTCGAAAGTACACCAGACAATCAGACTATTGAGGCCATAGTTCAGTTCAAAACATTTACGACTATCAAAATTGTTGACCATACGCTCGATCTTGAACAGACGGTATTGAAAGATGTCTACCGCTCACTCAATCGCTGCGTTTGCTTAGTCGATAAAAACGTAGAGCATTACTACGGCAGCCAAATAGAGCGCTACTTTCAGCACCATGGCATTGATTTGCACAAGCGAGTTTACCGAGCAATGGAAGTTGATAAAGGTATCGCCACCGTTGAAAAAATGCTGGGTGACTTCAAGCAGCTAGGGGTCGCTCGGAATGAACCGGTGCTGATTGTCGGGGGAGGCGTACTCGCCGACACGGGCGGACTCGCCTGCGCGCTCTACCATCGCAATACGCCCTATGTAATGCTCTCTACCTCTATTGTCGCGGGCATTGATGCAGGGCCATCGCCTCGCACCTGCTGTGATGGCTTCGGCTATAAAAATCTGTTTGGGGCCTATCACCCGCCGATTTTGTCGATTACGGATCGCTTTTTCTTTAAAACGCTGCGCGAAGGCTGGCTCCGTCACGGCATTATCGAGATTGTGAAAATGGCCGTTATTAAAGATGCAGAACTATTTGAAAACTTAGAAAAAGCCCAAGATCGCCTAATTTCTACCCGCTTTGGCACCCTCAATTGTCAGCCCAGTGATGACATTGACGGGCTTTCACAGGCGATTTTAGGTGCAGCGCTGCGGAGCTATGTGGCTGCTGAGTACGACAATTTGTACGAAACCCATCAGTGTCGGCCTCATGCTTATGGCCATACTTGGTCACCTGGATTTGAAATTGAAGCAGGCTTGCTGCATGGACACGCAGTGGCAATTGGGATGGGCTTTGGCGCTTACTTGAGCTACCGGATGAACTGGATTAGCGCTTCAGATTTTCGCCGAGTTCTTCAGCTTATTAGCGGATTGGGTTTGAGCCTCTGGCACGACATCTTGTACCAAAAAGAAATTCTTTGGCAATCTCAACAAAAGATTTTTCAAAAACGAGGACAAAATTTAGTCGCGCCCTTACCCAAAGGCAAAATTGGTCAGTGCGGCTATCTCAACGCGCTTTCACAAGCTGAACTTTACGCTGCAATCGATGACTATGAAACGATTTGCCTTGACTATCCGCGAGGCGGGCGTGGCATTGACCCTCATTGCCGGGATGTCGGACTCGAAGATCCTGCAACTGTGGGACAGTCTGTAGGGCAGGGCGTGAAGTCTGATATCAACAATGGTGCAAGCAACGGGATAGAAACAAGAGCGATCGCCGCCGCAGAAGATGCTTCTGAACTATTCTCAGCGATATAAATCAGCAATATAAAATATATTGAGAAATATATTTTTGACATCGTTTCTGTTGGATAGTGAAATTTGAGCTAATATTGTTTTCGAAGGAATTGAATGATGAATAATTTATGGCTAAAGCAGCATTACCCCAGCTCAAGGAAATCGAGTCAGTATTAGCAGCACAAGAAACTGCGATAACAGAGGAGTTAGGTGCGATTCAAGAAAAGCTGAAAGGCATTCGCATCGTGATGTCGATGTTTGATAACTCTTCTGGTGAGAGCATCTCTGATCTGGATATTCCTGTCTTGAATCAGGCAGGATCGCACAGTTTCGCAACACCAGCTTCTACAAAAGCACATGCGGAAACGTCATTTTCCGAAGAAGATTCCGAAGAATTTGGAGAATTTGAAGAATTTGAAGACTCCATCGATTTAGATGATTCAGCAATAGCGAAAACTGCCGTCAAAAAGGAAATTGCAAAATCTGAGAGTAAGCAGCGGAAAAGGGTCAAAAAAGACGGCCGTGCGGCCACTTGGCAGAAGTACACGCGCACGGGCGTCAAGCAAACGTCTATCCCGGAAGCAGTGCGCCTAGTCCTAGAGACTCAGCCTAACAAGTCTTTCAAAATCATTGAAATAATGGAGGCACTCTTTGAGGAAGGAATGCCTAAAGCTCAGTATCTCAAAGCACGTAACCGCATCTCGAACGTGCTTTCAGGCGGTGTTCGAGATGGTGAATGGCATCGGGGTGAGCGCAGCAGCTATCGTTTGTCAGCAATGGGGTAAGCGATTCTCATTGCTCACGCAAATCTGCGCTTGAGTAATGCGTAACTAATAATGCATAACTAATTAGTGGCTGCCTTCAACTTCCCGGTATGGAATTTCTGTACCAGGAAGTTTGTTTTTTTGAGATGATTAGCTGGCCAATAGTCTGGCAAATAGTGAGGTGTGTCAAGGTGATTTTGAATGATGGTTTTTAGGGATGATGTTGCCGATTTAGCTCAAAAAATGATTGTTCAGCGTCAGGAAACTGGCTGGCGGCGGGCGATTGACGATAGCCTGCTGCTGACGGGCAGAAACTTAATTCGGCTGAAACGCAACCCGATTGTGATTGTAGCGATCGCAATTTTTCCCGCCGTTTTCCTTGCGGGCTTCTGGATCATTGGCCAAAAGCTCATGGCCGCTCAAGGCGTCAACTACATTCAATATCTCACACCGATTATCAACTTACAGGCGCTGTTTTTTTCCGGGCTCGGCTCAGCCATTATGCTAGCCAAAGATATTGAAACAGGAATGATGACCCGATGTCGGGCGATGCCGATTGCGCGGGTAGCCGTAATTGCGGCGCTGGTGCTGGCCTACCTGGTCAGAGCGCTGCTGGCCACGGCTGTGCTGCTAGTGGTGGCCTATGGATTCGGGTTCCGCTTTCAGGGCAATCTATGGGACGCTGGCGGATACCTAACGCTGGTGATTGCCTTTACCGCCACCTGCATTACGGGATACAGCGTTTTAGCTTTAAAGTTGCGCAGTCCTACCTTAGTCGATGCGGTCGCAATCATTCCCTACACCCCGCTGCTGCTGCTGAGCAACGGCTTTAGCCCTACCGAAAACTTCCCAGGCTGGCTACAGCCGATTGTGCGCTACCAGCCCGTGAGCGTCACCTGTGATGCCTTACGAGCGC
The DNA here is from genome assembly GCA_041742865.1 of Phormidesmis sp. GTDB lineage: Bacteria > Cyanobacteriota > Cyanobacteriia > Phormidesmidales > Phormidesmidaceae > Phormidesmis. Next base: position 7,260 of record JBGTNW010000316.1, on the reverse strand, counting down.
TCAGTACCAAGGTCAGCCCCGAATTAATCAACAGACCTGATCCAAGCCTGTCTCTCTTTTTACTCAGCTTGACCTGGCTGTTGGGGCTGATGCTGATTTTGGGGATGTGGTCTACTCGGCTGTACAAAAAATTAGCTTGAAAACGAGGAAAACAAAGGCGCAATGGCTGAGAACAATTTCAACTTTCCTGCCGCTGGCAGTGCCCCGGCGCTAGATCGTCAGCAGCTTGCCGCGATGGTGGCGGCGCGTCAAGAAGGCGGACTGTGGCGCAGCTTGCATGACATTAGCATGGTCGGCTGGCGCAATATTTTATTAGAAGTTCGCAGCCCTGCTTCACTGCTGGTTTCTACCTTTTTTGCAATTTCTTTGCTGTATGTTTTCACGGCTAGCTTTGCTCAAGTCGTTGCCCCCGGTGAAAGCTACAGCGCCTATGCTCAGTTTTTGTTGCCCTTCACGATTATGCAAGGGCTTTTGTTTAATACCGTCAATATCAGCAACTTTTTCTACGAAGACTTGACCCAGGGTTTGGATAGAAGGCTGCGCTCCATGCCCGTGACTCGGCTTTCGACACTGGGCGGACGGTTGGTTTCAGCGGGTGCAAGGCTGCTGTTTCAGGTGGTGGGGATTGTGTTGGCGGGCAGTTTGTTAGGCTTTCGGTTTCGAGGCGGCGCGATCGCCACGATTGGCTTTTTTCTATTACCGGTTATTTTTACCCTCGCTGTCGCCCTGATTGGCTTCTATATCGCAGTCGGGGCCAAGTCATCCGAAGGCGTTTCAGCCGTGATGAATCCCTGGATTTTGCCACTCACTTTTTTGAGCATTGGCTACGTACCAAAATCAGGATTTCCTGACTGGGCGGTTGGGTTTGTTACCCGTAACCCTGTCTCAATTGCCTCAGAAGCGATGCGGGCATTGGCCAATGGGGAACCCGCGACGGGCACGGTCAGTGTAACGTTAGCCTATAGCTTGGCACTTTTTCTCATTTTTGGACTGTTGACACTCAGCACCTATCGACGAAAAATTTGAAGTAATAAATACATTTGAAGTAATTCCAAAAAGTCGTCTACGCTCTAAGAAAGCTTCCTTAGTTAATATTTCAAGTATCTCTCATTTTTTCTGCTCACTCTTTTAGGATTTTTTGGTAGCTATGTCTATTGCCGGTATGTCTTCAGCTAGTATGTCTGCCGCCAATCTGCCTGCTAATCTGCCTGCTAATCTAGCGGCAGCAGGCGCTAGCGACGAACATTACGACGTGATTATTATCGGCACGGGTGCGGGCGGCGGCACCTTAGCCCATCGGCTAGCGCCTAGCGGCAAGAAAATTTTGGTGCTGGAGCGAGGCTCTTTTTTACCTAAAGAAAAAGCGAATTGGAGCACTGAAGCCGTCTTTCGCAAGGGGCGCTACCAAGCCCAAGAAGTGTGGGCCGATGGTGATGGCAATGATTTGCGGCCCGGCATTAACTACTGTGTGGGCGGCAATACCAAAGTGTACGGCGGGGCTCTGTTTCGACTGCGGGAAAAAGACTTTGATGAAGTCGAGCTACAGGAAGGCGTTTCGCCTGCTTGGCCGCTAAAGTATGCTGATTTTTCACCTTATTATGATCAAGCGGAAGCGCTGTATCAGGTGCACGGCAAGCAGGGCCTTGATCCGACTGAGCCACCCCGCAACCATGAGTATCTCTATCCACCCATCAGCCACGAGCATCGAATTGCTGAATTAGACAAGGCTTTCCAGGCCAAAGGGCTGAATCCGTTTTATCTGCCGCTGTCAGTCAAGCTCAATGAAAAAGATGCGTTTTTAAGTGAATGTATTCGCTGCAATACCTGTGATGGGTTTCCTTGTCTAATCGATGCAAAATCAGACGCTGATGTTAACTGCATTCGTCCAGCGATGAAAAACACCCATGTCCGGGTGATTACAGAAGCAAAGGTAAATAAGCTGCACACCAGCGCTTCAGGGCGAGAGATTACGGCAGTAGAAACAGAAATTAAGGGACAAAACCAGGTTTTTTCAGGAGATATTGTCGTTGTTGCTTGCGGCGCGGTGAATTCATCGGTGCTGCTCTTAAATTCTGCGAATGAACAGCATCCTCAAGGGCTTGCCAACAGCTCTGACCAAGTTGGTCGCAATTTTATGAAGCACCTAGCAGCGGCCATCATTGGGCTAACGCTAAAAGAGAATCGCAGCGTGTTTCAAAAGACCTTGGCGATTAATGATTACTATTGGGGCGAACCCGGATACGAGTATCCGATGGGCCACGTTCAGCTCCTAGGAAAGGTGAATTCAAAGATGCTGGCGATGGATGCGCCTAAGTTTTCACCGATGTTTGCGCTCAAAATAGCGGCTCAGCGAACAGTAGATTGGTGGCTGACGGGAGAAGATGCGCCCGATCCTAATAACCGGGTAACGGTGAAAAGTGGCAAAATCACCTTGAACTATACACCAAACAATATGCACTCTTTTCAGCGCCTGATTCGGCGGTGGGTGCGAACGGTCAGAGAAGTGGATAATCAGGGGCGAGTGCTGCCTGTGTCTTGGTATTTTAGTAAGATTTTGCCGATTGATGCGATCGCTCATCAAGTCGGTACCTGCCGCTTCGGCACCGATCCAGCGACTTCTGTGCTAGATCTCAACTGCAAAGCTCACGATGTGGATAATCTGTATGTTGTCGATGGTAGCTTTTTCCCGTCTAGCGCAGCAGTCAATCCATCCCTGACAATCATGGCGAATGCGATGCGAGTAGGCGATCATTTAATCGAGCGGTTGGGATGATTTTGAGATGTTTCTAGGCTGAGCGCCGTCACCGGAAGATAATTGTGAGATTGTTCTGCGATTGCCCGGAGCACTACTCGGAAATGGTAATCTTTGAGCCTTCACTATCTTTGCTGACATCAATGCGGGTTTGAAAGGCGTCGCGGAAGTGGGGCATGTGCGTAATTGTCAGAATGCAGGCAAAATCTGGGGCGATCGCTTCAATTGCCGCAATCAGGTGATCGCATCCGGTTTGATCTTGAGTGCCAAAGCCTTCATCGATAATCAACATTTGCAGCGCCGTGCCAGATCGCATGGCCAGTAGGCGAGCGATCGCGAGTCGAATCGCAAAATTCACCCGAAACGCCTCACCGCCTGAATAGGTTTCATAAGGGCGGGTGCCTTTGATATCGGCAATCAAAATATCGAGCGTATCAATGAGCTTTTTGCCCCGCCGTCCGGCCCGCTGCGTGACAAACTGCACATGCAGCTGGTGATCGCTCAGCCGACTCAAAATTTGATTGGTTTCGGCTTCTAGCTGCGGCAATAGATTTTCGATCATCAGGGCCTGAATACCGTTGCGGCCAAAAGCCTCAGCCAACGCCCGATACACTTGGTACTTATGACGAATATCCTCTAGCGTTTTCTGCTGCTGCTCAAATTGTATTTGTACGCTATCCAATTGAGAGAGCTGTTGCTGCACTCTGCCCAGCTGCGAAAGCTGATGGTCGCGCTGTTCTTGGTGCGTTTTGATCGTTTGCACTAACGCGGCAATGGCAGCTTGCGGATCGGCTAACTCTAAAAGCTGTTGCTGAAGCGCTGCAATTTGGCTAGCGGTTTCTTGCTGGACAATGGCCTGATCGGCTCTAGTTGCCGTCAGTTGCGAAATTTTCGCTTGCTGGTTAGTCTGCTCCATCTGCGCCTGCTGCAAGGCTTGATACTGGTTCTGCCACTGCTCCGCCTGACGCAGCTTTGCTCTTAATTGATTGTGCTCACTCAGGCTGTAATCAATGTCAGCCAAGCGCCGCTCTACTGCTGCCAACGCCTGTTGGTTTTGCGGATTTTCAGCCTGGGCATTGACCTGCCGCAACGTCTGAAGCTCAGCTTCTAGCTGCGATCGCTGGGTTTGAAGGGTCTGTAAACGCCGCTCAGCTTGCTTGATTTCAGCGTATTTGAGTTCGCTCCAGCGCAGTCTCTCTACCTGCGATCGCAGCAAGGCATGATTGCGTTCATCATAATTCATTCCGGCAATTTCAGTCTGCACCTGCTGCCGCTCTGCTTGCAGTACTTCAGCATATTCATTCGCTTGCAGACAGCGCTCTAGCTGGGCACGCTCAGCCGTCATCGCCTGCAGCTGGTCTTGCAGCTTGCCGACCGAAGCAAGTTTTGCCTTAAGCTGCCCGCGCTCTTCTAAAATCGGCGCGTATTTGGCTAGCTCTTCTTCTAGCACCCGGTATTCTTGGCGCAGCACCTGAATTTCGCTATCGCTGACCGCCAGCTGCTCACGGATTGCCCAAACTTGATTTTGTACCTCGTCTCGTTCAGCGAGCGTGCGATCGCGCAATGTCTGCCAGTGCTGACCGTCTAGCGGCTGCTCACACATGGGGCAGCAGGCCGCGTCAGGATCTGCTAGCTGCGTCAGGGTTTGGGTGTGCTGAGCGATCGCGATTTGATGGTGGAGCTGATTGGCCTGCAAGCGCTCCATAAAGTTGCGCCGCTCCAAGCCCTTTTGCCGCAGCGCTTCTTGATACTCGCGGCGCTGCTCTAAGTAGGCGATGCGATGCGAGACTTCAACTGCGGCCTGCACCAGCTGCGGCACCTGCGTTTGCTGAGTAGAGATTTGCATCTGCCGGTTATCCAGCGCTTCGATGCGAGTGACTAGGCGCGTATGGGCCTGCTCTATTTGTCTTTCTATTTGCTGCAACCGAAGGCGCAGCGGCGAACTCTGCGCTTCGCTTTGATTGAGCTGATGCAGCTCCTTTTTAGCCGTTTTGAGCCGCTCTAATTTGCGCCTGACCTCGGCTTTATTTACTAACGTTTTCTCAGCAGCCTGGATTTGCGATTCGAGATGCGCGAGTTGAACGCTCAGTTGGGCAATCTTTGCCTGTTGCTGCTGCTGTTGTTCATTTACTTTTTGCTGTAGCTCAAGACGCTCAGCCTGGGCCGCTTGGTAAAGCTGACAACGCTCGACTAGGCGTGCTTCCGCGTCACGCAGTGATCCTAACTGCTCATACTCATAGCCAATCTCACCCGCTTGAGCCAGCAGGGCTGTTGCCTGCTTCAGAGCCTGCTGCGCCTGCGCTAGACTGGTTTCGGTGACGTTCAGCGCCTGTTGCTGATGTTGTTGCTGCTGCTGCATCAGCGCTAGCTGTTGCTGCCAGAGACGGCGCTGTTCTTGTTGCTGCTTTAGCTGCGCGATCGCCTGCTGCTGCTGCTGCTGAATGACTCGCTGTTGCTCAATCTGCGTTTGCAGCTGATGATGAGTCACCAGGGTTTCTTCGCGGCTAGCAATTTGAGCTGAAAGCCTAACGAGTAAAGCTTCTAGCGGCGGCAATTGGGCTTTATAAGTGCGAGCATTTTCTTTGGCTTGATCGGCCAAAGAGTCATAGCGGTTAAGCTTGAGCAAGTCCGCCAAAACTTGTTTGCGATCGCTCGCACCTTTGAGCATAAATTCATCGGCTCTACCCTGCCGCAAGTAGGCCGAATTAACAAACGTTTCGTAGTCGATGTTGATCTGACTTAGAATATATTGCTGCGTCGCCCGCACGCCTTTTTGAGTAATGCTTTTGAAGGCCGAACCGCTTTTTATTTGAAATTCTAAGCCGCTAGTTTGAGCCCGCCGCCGCAGTCGAATAATCCGGTAAATCTGGCCGCTGTGCTCAAAGCAAAAGCTCACCTGCGCTTCAGTCGCACCTTGACGAATGATGTCATCTTCGGCGCTGACCCGGCTTTGGCCCCACACGCACCAGGCGATCGCTTCTAACAAAGAAGACTTCCCAGCCCCGTTTGGCCCACAGACGCAGGCCACATGCAGCCCATCAAAATCCAGCGTCACCTCGCGGTAACTCAAGAAGTTTTGGAGCGTAAGCTGCTTCGGGATCATAAAATAAGATCGTCAGATGAATCGCTGATGACTGTAATTAAAGGCGCTGAGCCCTTGCATAGCAGGTTTCAATCATAACAATACAAACGATCTGAAGTACAGATGATCTGATTCGATCCGGTTTTTAAATGAGTGCGATCGCCATCGATCCGCCTAGCTTATGGTCCTCGCGCGCTTAAAGGGACAAAGCGTATGAACCGATGTAACTGTCTGCAATCATCAGCTCGCCTGCTCTAAAGTATCCACGCGCCGATTCGTACTAGGCAGTTCGAGAAACAATCGCTGTATGTTTTCCTGCATCGCTTCAAAACGTTGGTCTGACACTTGCTTATTGGCTATGGCCTCTTGTCTGAGCGCTTCAAATCGCTGGTCTGATTTCTGCCGGTCTGCGATCGCCTCTTGCCTAATCACCTCGAAGCGCTGATTACTTTCGGCGATCTGCTGAATGAGCGCTCGGATTTCAACTTCATTGGTAGAGACAGCACCTAAAAGAGTATCTATCTCGCTAGTATTTATCGCTTGCTGCTGAGCCGTCTGATCGAGCACGGCCTGGGTTTGCTGTAGTACGGTTTGTGTTTGCTGTAGCGATGCGTTCATTTCGTTTTGTCGCTCAGCAGTTGCAAGCAACAGCGCTTCGATTCGATCTAGTCGTTCGGTCATTGTGCCGCCTCGTTGAGGGTAATGCGATCACCTTTCTCCATCTTGGTCGGGTCGCCGCCGCATGGTTTCCTTATAGCTTGGAGTCTCTAGAAATGACTGTATTGCTTTGAACAGCATAGCGGCATGTCGAGGCTACAAGCTACGCTCTTTGGGCAAAATCTGACAGGTACTCTGCCCATGAATGCTCACCATAAACGGCACGACATAAGTTAAGAGCGCTGAAACCCAGCGGCCATAGCTCATCTCATGGGCAATCACAGCGCTTCCATGATTGATTGCAAATAGAATCGTGCCAACAATCAACGCGACTCGAAGCGCTATGGTTCGGCAGGGCTTTTGAGTAACTGTGAAATAGATAATTCTGAGCTGACGCATATTGATTGATGGGAATGAGTCCAAAAAATTGACAAAAAAAAAGCAGCGCCTTAAGCCCCGCTTTCTTTGCTAAAACAAGATTTTCTTCAGCGCTTTTCCAAAAACTAAGAGAACCTAGTGGAAAAAAACTGTCCTATTTGAACCGTTTCGATCCAATTTTTTTCCTGGTCTCTCTTTTTTTTGATGTCTCGTTGAAGTCACGATTGACAGCGATTACTCGTCATCATCGTCAACATCGTCATCGGAGGGATACTCAAAGCTATTGGACTGATTGGTCAGTACAGATTTGCCGAGAGAAAGCGCGCGCTGAGCCTGAATAGCTGCTTTGCGAGTCCAAGTAGCTCGGCGACTGTCGCGTTTGGATTTGGAA
>JBGTNW010000315.1:0-6722 GCA_041742865.1 Phormidesmis sp. | reverse complement strand
GAGTCGATTTATAAAATCCAAAGCTCGGGCATTCGAGTCATGGCAGGCTTTATTGTTGGATTTGATGGGGAGAAAAAGGGGGCGGGCGATCGCGTCGTTGCCTTTGCCGAAAAAGCCGCCATTCCCTTAGCGCTCTTCAGTATGCTGCAAGCGCTGCCCAACACCGCTCTCTCGCATCGGCTGAAGCGAGAAAACCGCCTGCTCGACACCAGCGGTGATATTAACCAAACTACACTGCTCAATTTTATCCCGACTCGCCCCATTGAAGATATTGCCCGTGAGTATGTGGATGGGTTCTATCAGCTTTACGATCCGCAAAACTTTTTGGCGCGTACCTATCGCTGCTATCGAATTTTAGGACAGGCTAACTATCCCAAAAAAGAGCGAAAGGCCAAAAAACCATTCGATCCAATGTTCATTAAAGCGGCGGCAGTTTTGTTTTGGAAGCAGGGAATTGTGCGCAAAACCCGATGGACGTTTTGGCCTTATTTGTTCCAAATGATTCGGCATAATCCGGGTGGGGTGATGAGCTATCTTAATATCTGTGCGCAGAATGAGCACTTTTTGGAATATCGCCAAGTGGTGAAAGACAATATTGAAGCGCAATTGGCGGCTTATCTGGCGCACGAAGCAGCGCTAAAATCAACGACTTCAGAAGATTCGGGAGAGTCATCGGCTGAAGAGTTGGTGGTGGTCGGCTCTGCGGTTCCCAATTCAGCAGTGGCGGATTAGGTGGCGGGTTAGGTGGCAGATCGGGCAAAAAAAAGACCTAGCAATGCTAGGTCTGAGGGTTCCATGAATGATTAAATGTTGAATCTAAAGCCGCCTTTGAAGCAGTTTATTAAAGACCTAAGTAAGCATTACTCCTGAAGAAAGACTTTTGAAAAGACCTCTTAAAAATGCCGCTTAGGTGATGTCGTCAGTCGGGTGTGCAGTTAACACAGCAGCGTCGGAGAAGCGCTTACCGGCTGAAGAATTGATGACAATATAGTCATCTAGGCGCTGCCTATCTGTGCCCTAGGCAACAAAACTACGGTTTATTCACGCAATGTTTGATTTTTATAAGGTTGCTCACGGCTGATTTATGGGTTGATCCACGGAGCGATTAATCGCAGCCAAGACAATGGAATGCTGGGCTAACTGGGTCGCGATCGCCGCTGCCCCTAGCTGATTAATATGACTCGGATCGGCAAATAAAGCAGTCTGGCTCTTCCACTGTGTCAGTAAATCGATTACTGCAAACCCGCCTGCGGCGCTTTGGGTTTGTAAAAACTGCTGAAATTGCCTTTCATAATATTGCCGAAAATCATCCAGGTAGCTACCGCTTAAGGGCAAATTCACAATAATAAGCTGAGCGCCCTGCTCGGCGCTGAAATCAGCTACCTGCTGCAAAGCGCTGGTTTGCTCACCGGATAGGGAAAAAGGTGAATAAGCGCCGTCGTAACGGCCACTGACCTGACGAACTCGCTGATAGTAGGTTTGCGGTACGAACCTGTCGCTGACTGCCGAAAAGCCTAGCGAATCTAGGCGATTAGGGACGGGGGCTAACGGCGATCGTGCCCTGTTACTTTGAGCATTACTTTGAGCGGCCAAAAATAGCGCAACTGGCCGTTCGCCTGCCTGAATAGCCCTGTAGCCGGGAGAAGCCGCTAGGATTTCCCAAGTGTGATCGCGCCGCCCATCGTTAAACGCCCGCGATCCATCACCCCAAATAATCACCCCCGGCAGCGGCTGTGGCAGCAGCTCACGCAGCACAAAATTCACTACTTTTGCCGTAGCCCCATTCACACTAAAATTAAAAACCTTAATATCCCCGTGGCCCTGACTGGCTAAAGCCTGCTGCATTGCCGTGGGATCAATGCCCTGCAAGGCCCGTGAGCTGCCCACAATCAGCACATCTGGCGTGCCTTCAGTCGCCAAATAGGACAAATAGCCTGCAAGCTGAGCATCAAACAAGGCGCTACCGAAGCTGGGAATACCGGCCGCAGAGCTGAGCAGTTCGGTGTGCTGCTGCGCATCTATCAGGTGCCGTAAGTACTCGCGCAGTCGGCGCTGGGCCAAAATGCGCGAGGGGCTATCGGGGGGGATAGATTGGGTGAGTGCGATCGCTGACAGCCACTGCCCCATCACCGCATCCCAATCCGCCGCTGAAGTTGCCGTCTGGGCCAATAGCCGTGCCTGATTAGCCTGCTCGGCCGCCTGCTGCAAAATCGACGCCGCCACCATATCTATCAGCGGCAGCGTCTCGCTAGGTGCAGACTCACTAGGTGCAGACTCACTAGGATCTAAGTCAACAGATTCTGGATTAGCCGATTCTGAATTGGTGGGTTCTGGGCCAACGGGTTCTAGATTAGCTGGCGATCCAACTCGAGGCCGACCAGAGCGGGAAATGCCTTCGAGCAAGCCGTCTAAGCTTGCTCCTGCTGATTTCGCAGGAACAATGGGTACCGGCTCAACGGCTGGCTCATCAGCGAAAGCACTCAGCTCCAGTAAATTTGCCGAACCCATACCCATCCAACTACCGACTGAAGTCAGCACAGCTAACCTCAGCCATCGGCTCCAACGCCGCCTGCGGTCTGGAGAATAAGCCTTTATCATAGTTCCATCCGTGTTGTAGGTCGCGTCTACACTTCGGCGTGACTCAGCGCACATCACCTATCTGTAATATCCCTCACCTAATTCTATAGAGCAGTCATCAAAGAACCTAGCCTGACCAAAAAATGACCAATTGGTTTTGACCAAATTGGTTGCATAGAAGCGCAAAAAGACGTAGAAAAAAGCGTATAGCAGTGTTGATGAAGCCGTTATGAAACGGTAAGCGCCTATTCATAACATCTTTGTCTATTTTCAAAGGCTCCTCCATCCCCTAAAATAATGGTACAAAAGTACTCTGAAAGATCATGGTTCAATATACGCTTGCGCAAAGCCCAGAAGTTTTAATTGATGTTCCCGGACGCGACTCTAACAAAGCCCGTGAAAAGGCAATGGATCAGCTTATGGCCCTACTCGATGATGACAAACTGCCCACCGAACTCGACGATGGGTTTAACCCAAAGGATTTTATTGAAGTGAAAGAGCCACAGATCGAACCTTCTGATGAAGAAAATGCCGTAGTCGAAGCGGTGCAAACGCTGAGCAATCTATCCAAGCTCAAAATAAAAGTGCAGGGCTCTCGGGCTGAAGCGCTCAAAGTCCGTGAACTGGTGGATTTACTATTTACTGACGAAGTTATTGAAGAAGAGCAAATTGAAGAACTCAACAATGGCTTTAAGACGCTCAAGACCTTTGCGCAAACAAATCTCCGCTACCGCGATGCTAAAGACGATGCTGAATCTGCCCGTGAAGTGCTAGACAACGCGCTCAATCCACCTAGCAAGAAAAAATAGCTTGGAGAATCGAGTTGGAAAGTCGCCGGAGTCTAGCCAGAATCTAGCTGGAATTTAGTGATGCCATTCGCTGGGCATTCTACTTTTGAAAGGGCTGTCGAAAGGACAGCCCAACAGACAGTCAATCGACGGTCAAAAGAGAAAGTCAGAAGAGCAGGGCAGTGATTGGCAACAGAACGGGCATATTGGCTGGCTTGGTCGAAAATTAAAGGGGTAGGGCCTGTTACTCTCAAGCATTTGTGGGAGCACTTCGGAGCTTTGGCGATCGCTTGGCAGGCTACGGCAAGCGAGTTGCTATCAGTCGATGGCATTGGCCTACTGAGCGCTGAAAAGATGACGGCTCAGCGGGCCAAGCTCGATCCGGCTAAGCTGCTGGCTCAACATGAGCAAGCGAATCAGTCCTTTTGGACACCTGCTGACGCCGACTACCCAGCGCTGCTATTTGCGATTAACGATCCGCCGCCGCTACTGTACTATCGCGGCAATTTGCGGCTGAACGATCATCCCAACGCGCTGAGTGTCGGCATTGTCGGCACGCGCAGCCCTTCTGCCTATGGCCAACGCTGGACCCAAAGGCTCAGCCGCCACCTCACTCGTCAAGGGGCGGTGATTGTTTCTGGGCTAGCGGCTGGAATTGATACGGCGGCGCATACGAGCTGCCTACAACAGCAAGGGCTAACGATTGCCGTGCTAGGTACTGGTGTAGATGTGGTTTATCCCGTTCGGAACCGGGAGCTTTATGAGCAGATCATAGCAACTGGGCTGGTGGTGAGCGAATACGCTGACGGCACTTTGCCGGATAAGGTGCACTTTCCGCAGCGTAATCGAATTATTGCGGGGCTTTCGCGGGCGCTTTTGGTGACGGAAGCGCCAGAGCGCTCTGGTGCGCTGATTACGGTGCGCTTAGCAAATGACTATTGCCGGGAGGTCTATGCGCTGCCCTGCGCTTTGGATAATTTGCAGGGGGTGGGCTGTTTGCAGGCGATCAGTGATGGGGCGCAGATGATTTTGGGTGAGCAGGTACTGGCTGAAGCGCTAGCAGCTTTACCGCCAGTAGAGGTGTCCGTGCCTAGTAAGACCTGTAGTGCGATTGGTAAAACGGGTAAAACTCGTAAGAATAGCAGGATTGAAGGAACTGAGTTTACTGAGGAGCCGCTGGCTTCAGGTTTGCTGGCTTCGGGGGGGGGTTGGCAAGTGATCCACTGGCACCGCTTGATTTGCCACCGGTTCTAAGCCAAGTGCTCAGTACTTTATCCGTCGAGCCGATGGTATTTGATCATATTGTGCAGGGCGCACAGATGGACACGGCAGCGGTGCTGAGTGCGCTGATGCAGCTAGAGCTATCGGGGTTGGTGGTGCAGCTACCGGGGATGCAGTATCAGCGTGCTTGAGCTGGAAAAACTGATTGCTTGTGCCAGCTTGTGGGGAAAGACAGCCGCTTGACGGATAAAACAGGGAAATCTGATATAAAGGATGCGATCGCTCGCCTTGATCTTTTATCCCGATTCGTCACTCCTTAGCGCCTAGCTAGCCTTTGCAATGTCTTCTATGTTTACTCGCGCTCAGCCTGCTCTCAATTTTATTCCACCGAACTATACCGGTTGGCTAAGACGAGCCCTGAGGCCGCTGATGCCTGCTGTGACGGCCTTTAAAACCAATGTGACGGCAATAGAAACGCGCCATGTAGAGACACTGGCTCGGCAATATGATGACTTTGCAGCGGGCAAAACGCGACTGCTGATTGCCTTTCGTCATCCAAATTCTAACGATCCCTACATGCTGGGTCATCTGTTTTGGCAGGCATTGCCGCAAACGGCCCGGCAAATGGGACTAAGTCTTGGGACAACTCACGCTCACTTCATTTATGATCGCGGCATTCCGCTGTGGGCTGGCAGCTATTTAAGCTGGGTATTTTCTCACCTGGGGGGGGTGCCGATTCAGCGCGGCAAGCTCGATTTGCTGGCACTCAAGACGGCGCGATCGCTCTTTTTAAACGGCCAATTTCCTTTGGCCGCTGCGCCCGAAGGTGGCAATAACGGCCATAACGAAATTGTCAGCCCGCTAGAGCCCGGAATTGCACAGCTAGCTTTTTGGTGCGCTGAAGATCTGCAAGCAGCTAACCGAAATGAGGCAGTCGTGATTTTGCCTGTGGGGATTCAGTATCGCTATATTGATCCGCCTTGGCAGCAGCTAGAAGCGTTGATTCATAAACTAGAGGTTGATAGCGGCCTCCAGCAGAGCGGCTCGGCCGAAAAAAATCTTAAAACCAGTGATCGGCTAGAGTTTGCCTCCCCTGCGCAAGCTGACCTATACCGGCGGCTATACCGATTGGCAGCGCATTTGCTGACGCTGATGGAGGGCTATTATCAGAATTTTTACGGGGTGAGCTTTGAGCCCTCTCAGTCAGCAAACTGTCCGAATGAACAGCTAGCAGAGCGGCTAAAAGCGCTGATGAATGAAGCTTTGCAGGTAGCTGAGCAGTATTTTAATGTGCGGCCTAGGGGCAGCTTAATTGATCGCTGCCGCAAGCTGGAGCAGGCGGGATGGAGCCGAATTTTTCGTGAAGATACGATCAGCCTGACGCCAGTGGAGTTAGGCTTAGCAGACCGGGTGGCGGAGGAGGCGAATTTGCGGATGTGGCATATGCGTCTAGTAGAAAGTTTTGTGGCGGTGACGGGCCACTACGTAAAAGAGCATCCGAGCGCGGATCGCTTTGCTGAAACAACGCTGCTGCTGCACGATATGGTGAGTAAAATTAAGGGTGAAGCCCTTAGCCGACCGCAGCTTGGTCCACAAAGGGCAATTTTGACGGTGGGTGAGCCAATTGAGGTGAGCGGACGGTTGGTGAATTATCAGGGGAAGCGCAGAGAAGCGATCGCCGATCTCACCCAAGATTTACAGGCAGCGATGGAAGCTTTGATACTGACCGAATGAGCCCATCAATCTATCTCCTCTATTGATTGATTATCTCATCTGTCTATCACTTAATCGATTGCCCTAGCGGTTCCATGCGCTCGGCAATCACGGCATAGAAGGGATCGCCGCCGCCGCTACCCGTAAGCTGGCTAATCATTTGTAAAAAGGCTGGGATCTCCGGCTTATTAATGACGGTTTCGATGTTGCCAAAGCCCGAAACCGCTTCAAAATAGCGCTTTACAAGGGCAACTCGGCTAGCTTCTGTGCCGTCTCGCCAAGCGGCGATCGCTTTGTCATAAAACATCCGATTTGAAAAGCTAAAAATCGCGATTCCACCCGGTTTGAGGACTCTATAGACTTCGGCAAAAATTTTCTCAGGGTGCTGAATGTACTGTACTGAGACGGTGTTGAGCACCGCAT
>JBGTNW010000314.1:0-10586 GCA_041742865.1 Phormidesmis sp. | reverse complement strand
AATCTTGCGCTTGCCTGCCGTCGGTGTAATGAGAGGCGCTACAATTTTGTAGCTGGTTTTGATCCAAAGACTCAGGACGTCGTTCCCATTTTTAATCCCCGTAAACAGAAGTGGGCAGAGCATTTTGTCTGGTTAGATAAGGGCGTTGTAATAGAAGGAACTACGCCCATTGGTCGCGCAACCTGCCTTCGTCTTGATTTGAACGACACTCGTTATCTAAAGAACGATTCCATTCGAGCCACAAGACGATTTTGGAGACAAACTGGATTGCACCCTCCAGCAGATGACCCGTGCCAAATTTGAGGAGCGTGCTACCAGTCAGTTAAAACGGCGTTGGCGCGGACAGGACAGAAGTTATCGTTTAGTGTTCGCTCTGTCTGCCGCTGCAAAACTTCACCGTTAGCCGCTATAAGCGCAGTCTGTTGTGCCGTAAAGGTTTCACAGAGATCTCTGTACTCTAGCCAAGTGAGAAACGCTATAGATGAGTGCTAAATGAGTGCTTAAATAAGGATTGATTTATTGAGAGAGAAGCGTTTTGGGTAAGCGATCGCTCGCCGGAATTGCAGGGATTGTGGCCATTGCCACCCTGCTGAGTAAAGTATTTGGCCTGCTCAGAGAAACCGCAATCGCCGCCGCCTTTGGCACTGGCCCGGTCACCGATGCGTACGGAATTGCCTACGTCATTCCTGGTTTTTTGCTCGTGCTGCTCGGCGGCATTAATGGCCCGTTTCACAGCGCGATTGTCAGCGCCGTTTCTAAGCGTCGCAAAGAGGATATTGCCCCCATTGTTGAAACCGTGACGACCGTTGTGGGCATTGGCCTAATTGGGGTTAGCATCGCTATGTTTGTGTTCGCTGAGCCAATTATTGACCTGCTCGGACGCGGCTTTTTAGCCACAGATGTCGGGGCGCTGAGTCGGCAAATCGCCATTACTCAGCTGCGGATTATGGCTCCGATAACTGTGTTTGCCTGCTTTATTGGCATTGGCTTTGGCACCCTCAATGCCGACGATCAGTATTGGCTCCCTTCTATTAGCCCGCTGCTTTCTAGCACCGCTGTGATTGCTAGCCTCGGCGTTTTTTGGGCGCTCACCGACGGCGATATCAGCAATGTCAATAATGTCATGCTAGGCGGCATCGTCCTGGCTGTCGGGTCTTTGGTGGGTGCAATTTTACAGTGGCTGGTGCAAGTACCGGCCCTCTGGAAATCTGGCTTAGGTCGTTTGCGGCTGCGCTTTAATCTGCAAGATCCGGGCGTTCGCGATGTGCTGAAGGTACTCGGGCCCGCCACGCTCTCATCCGGCACCTTGCAGATCAACGTCTACACCGACCTGTTTTTTGCGGCCTTTGTCCCCGGCACCCTAGCGGCTTTAGGGTTTGCCAATTTGCTGGTACAGACGCCTTTAGGGATTGTGTCAAATATTATTTTGGTGCCGTTTTTCCCAATTTTCTCCCGGCTCACCGAGCCCGCCCAGTGGCTAGAACTCAAGCAGCGTATTCGTCAGTCTTTAGTACTCGTCGCGCTGACGATGCTACCGATGAGCGCTTTAATCATCACGTTGGCGGAGCCAATTGTCACGGTCGTCTACAAGCGCGGAAATTTTGATCAAGAGGCCGTGCGGCTAGTCACCTTGATTTTGATTGCTTACGCAGCAGGTATGTTTGTATATCTAGCGCGCGATGTAATGGTGAGAGTGTTCTATGCCCTGGGCGATGGCCAAACGCCTTTTAGAATCAGCCTGGTTAATATCGCTGTCAATGCCGTTTTGGACTTTGTGTTGTTTAATCTCATGGGGCCTGCGGGCCTAGTGGTAGCAACGATTGGGGTGAATATCATCTCACTGGTGGCAATGACGGTGCTGCTAGATCGTAAAATTGGCGGTCTGCCGATTGCGGACTGGACGCGGACAATTGTGACTTTGACGGCAGCGGCGGCGATTAGCGGTGTTTCTTGCTGGCTGACCTTAGGCGGGCTCACCAGCCTGATTGGAGCCGAAGGCTTTTTGGCTAATTTAGTGTTGATGACGGTATCTGGTTCGATTGGCTTGGTGACATTTGCCCTGCTGACGGTGGTGTTAGGCATTCCAGAAGCCGGAATGCTAGTCCAGCGCCTTCGTCAAAAGCTCGGACGGTAGGAGGTCAGCATCTGCGAATTAAATTGGACGAGTTGAATCAGGCGAATTCAAGCAGACGGCAAATCTGTTTTAGCATCAAGCATTCATCGGCAATGACTAAGCACCATCCCTACATGCGCAATTCCGCCATCGTCATAGGGCTGTCCCACGACTTCAAATCCAAAGCTTTCATAGAACGCTCTGAGATACACCTGCGCGGAGACACGGACGTTTTGATCACCCTGTTCGGCTTTACATTTCTCTAAGCAAAGGGTAAGCAGCGTCCGCCCAAGGCCAATTCCTCTAGCGGTTTTGGCTACTAGCACCCGACCGATAGAAGGCTCAGGGTATCGCGTATGGGGTGGCAGCACTCGGGCATAGGCAATTAGCGCCCCATCGGCATGGCTACCCAATAGATGCCAAGCTTGATGATCCAAACCATCGGCATCTAAATAAAGGCAGGCTTGTTCGACCATAAACACCTGTTGACGCGCGGCTAGCATATCGTAGATTTCGCTAGCCGAGAGCTCACTAAATTCTCTCCAAACCCAGGTTATTTTCAAAAGCGCAGCCTTTTATATTAAGCGTATGAACATGATAAATCTGGTTGCCCATACTTGAGTCAATCGCTGCACATTAGCTGCCTAATTGAACGCCCATTAAAGCAGTAGCGTAATCGCAAAACACCTCTTCAGATAGATAAATCTCCTGTAATTCTGCCCTTGTATAGAAGCTATTCGGCAAACAACTATCTTTACTAAGGGCAGGTTAAAGAGAACATGAATGCAGCGGCGGCTTTAACTATTCCTGTCCAGATTCAGCGCTACTTTGACACCCTAAATGATCGATCATTTGCGCAAACAGCAGCTCTGTTTGCGCTCGATGGTCGGCTCGTACCACCGTTTGGAAAGCCTATTCAGGGAAGAGAGGCGATTGCTCACTACCTAACTACCGAAGCCCAAGGAATGACCTTCATTCCCCTAGAGAGTGAGTCGATTATCGCTAACAGCGACAGTAGCGACGATCACAGCAGCGCTGCTAGCCAGCTTTCTTCTACACAGATCTGGCTACTCAAAGGTAAGGTCAAAACGTCGCGGTTTGTCGTTAGCGTAGCTTGGCGGTTTAAGCTAAATGCGGCTGACAGCGATAGAATTGAAACCGCTGAAATTAAGCTCATGGCCAGCCTTAATGAGTTATTGAAATTCAAACAATAGTCAGCACACCATAGCAAAGCACACCTCAAAAATCGAGAGACAAAATCAACAACTCGCTCACATGCTCTGTATTCTCAGACATTGAATGAGATCGTCTAGGGCTGCTTGAGAAATCTTCACTGGTGGTAAGTCAATCCGATAATTTTGGCAATGACCAAATTGAAAGAACCCTCAAATTCAACCGGTCTATATCCACTGCCATTAGTCGTGTCTAGACGCACACACGATCCTTTCAAGTCATACACCCGTACCATTCAGGGAGTCGCGCGTCAATAATATTTCAGCGAACCGTAAGTTTTAAATAATCCTAATCTTAATACCGCTTGATTTCTCAAGGGAGCGGTGCTTTCTCCATAAATACCGATCAATGCCCACAAATGCTATTACAATGAGGCATAATATAGCGTCGTAAGATTCATTTAAGCTGTGAGCTACCATTTCTCTCATAAACCCTGTCATTTCATTATCATTACCGGCGATCAGTGTCCGCCGTAAGCTGAGTGCGGTGAGTTGCCTAAAATGGAGTTGCTTTAAAGTAGTCCAATAGACTCGACGCAGCTCGCAGCAGTTTGTCATCATTCATGAGCAGCTTTCCACCACAAAACTGCGCGGGAAAGGAAACTAGGTAAAGACAGCCAAGTAAAGACAAACCGGTAAATATAAATAGAGAAATCCCAGGAATTTAGCTTCTATGTCCACAAAAATACAGACTGCCCCACAGCAGAACGATTCGCTATCAGAGCAAATTGTTTGGGAAGTTAACCGTCGCCGAAATTTTGCGATTATTTCTCACCCTGACGCAGGTAAAACAACTTTAACCGAAAAGCTGTTGCTATACGGAGGCGCAATTCAAGAAGCTGGAGCCGTCAAAGCAAAGCGGGCGCAGCGCAGTGCGACCTCCGACTGGATGGAAATGGAGCAGCAGCGCGGCATTTCGATTACTTCGACCGTTCTACAATTTGAATATCAAAAACATTTGCTGAACCTGTTGGATACTCCCGGACACCAGGACTTTAGTGAAGATACCTATCGCACACTGGCAGCGGCTGACAATGCGGTGATGCTCATCGATGCCGCAAAAGGGTTAGAAACACAGACTCGAAAGCTATTTGAAGTGTGCAAAATGCGATCGCTCCCCATTTTCACCTTTGTCAATAAGCTGGATCGCCCCAGTCTAACGGCGCTAGACTTGATTGACGAAATCGAGCAAGAGCTAGGATTAACAACTTATGTTGTCAACTGGCCGATTGGCACAGGCGATCAGTTTCGGGGCGTTTTCGACCGTCGGCAGCAACGCATACACTTATTTCAAAAAACGGCGGCGCATGGCAAACAAAAAGCGACCGATACCATCATTACCCTAGGGGATCCTCAAATCGAGTCATTGCTAGAGCCAGAGTTGTACAGCCAGCTCAAAGACGATCTAGAGCTGCTCGATGGCGTTAGCCCCGAACTCGACCTTGAGGCGATTCATCAGGGTAAGATGACCCCTGTATTTTTTGGCAGTGCCATGAATAACTTTGGGGTGGAGTTATTTCTAGAAGCATTTTTAGACTATGCGCTCAAGCCTGCTGTCCATGAAAGCAACCGAGGTGAAATTTCGCCCACCGAGTCAGCGTTTTCGGGCTTTGTTTTTAAGCTGCAGGCAAACATGGACCCCAAACACCGCGATCGCATTGCTTTTCTGCGGGTTTGTGCGGGTAAGTTTGAAAAAGATATGGTAGTTACCCATGCGCGCACCGGCAAAGCAATGCGCCTATCTCATCCTCAAAAGCTGTTTGCACAAGATCGAGAAACAGTTGAAACTGCCTACGCTGGCGATGTCGTAGGGTTAAATAATCCCGGCGGCTTTGTCATTGGCGACACCGTGTATGTAGGTTCCAAGCTACAGTATCCCGACATTCCTTCTTTCTCCCCTGAATTGTTTGCCTTCCTCAAGAACACTGACCCGACGAAGTATAAAAACTTCAATAAAGGGATTTTTGAGCTGCAAGAAGAGGGGGCCGTACAAATTCTCAACTCAACCGATGAAAGTAAGCGCGATCCGCTTTTGGCAGCAGTTGGACAGCTTCAGTTTGAAGTTGTGCAATTTCGCTTAGCGCAAGAGTACGGCGTTGAAACTCGGCTGGAAATGCTGCCTTACACAGTGGCTAGATGGGTTGTTGGCGGAGAAGACGCATTAGCCGCCGTCGGTCGTCTGTTTAACACGTTTGTGGCAAAAGATCGCTGGAATCGCCCGGTGTTGCTGTTTAGAAATCAGTGGAATCTAGAGCAGATTAAAGGTGATCATCCTCATCTGCAGCTCAGTCCCATTGCGCTGCCATTTACGGAAAGCTAGTTCTTGACATGTTTATTGGGCTTTTTCTGGGGGATTTTCTGGGGGATTTTCTGGGGCCATAGAACATCTAGGGGGAAATAGTATCCTCCCTAGTGACTATCGTTAATTTGGCTCTCATGGGCTAAAGATAGTGAAAGCTGACTATTTTGACTATTTGACTATTTTGGAGAGCAGCGCTCATATGGATACAACTGTAAGCGATATGGTGATCGAGACAAACCTGAAGCAATTTTTGCTAGTGCTCTCAATTTCCTTATGTGTAGCAACCTTGCCTCGCCTGTTTAGCTGGTTTCGTCAGATTCCCTATACTCTCTTACTGGTGATTGTAGGGTTAGGTCTAGCCTTTGTAGATGTGCGTCTCGTCGATCTGTCGCCAGAGCTGATTTTATCGATTTTTTTACCCCCGCTTTTGTTTGAAGCCGCCTGGAACTTGAGATGGTCAGAACTCAAGCAAGCGCTTTTACCGATTTGTCTTTACGCTGTGTTTGGGGTGCTTGTTGCAGTCGTAGGCATCGCTTTGGGCCTCAATCAACTAGCAGGCGTACCGCTGACGACGGCGCTACTGATTGGCGCTAGCTTATCTGCTACCGATCCGGTGTCAGTCATTGCCCTATTTCGAGAATTAGGAGTAGGCAGTCGGCTCAGCGTTTTAATGGAGGGAGAAAGCCTGTTTAATGATGGCATGGCAGTCGTTGCCTTTAGTTTTCTGGTGGCCTTACCGCTGGGCACCGCAACAGATTTATCCTTACAATCAGCCGTAGTTGAGCTTGTTCGTGTAGTCGGCATTGGCGTGGCCGTCGCTAGCCTAATTGGCTTTGGGATTTCTTATCTAACGCAGCGATTTGATTTGCCCTTGGTAGAGCAGTCGCTGACCTTAGTTTCTGCCTATGGCACCTATTTAATCATTGAAGATTTAGGCGGATCTGGGGTGATTGGGGTGGTGACAATGGGCTTGATTTTAGGAAACTTTGGCTCGCGAATTGGCATGAACCCACGGACGCGGGTGATTGTAAGCGAGTTTTGGGAATTTCTGGCCTTTTTTGTCAACTCCATTGTTTTTCTATTGATTGGCGATCAAATTCGGTTCCACATTCTGGGAGAAAATCTCCACATTATTGCTATCAGCATCATTGCGATGATGGTTATGCGGGCTATATCCATCTATAGCTTGAGTGCGCTGAGTAATCGACTTGGCGAGTTTGAAGTTCCGCTTAAAGAACAAACCGTTTTGCTGTGGGGAGGACTCAGAGGATCGGTATCGATCGCGCTGGCGCTAAGTGTACCGGTGATGTTGCCTGAGCGCGAAGAAATCATTGCAACTGTGTTTGGGGTTGTTCTGTTTACGCTACTGGTGCAAGGCTTGACGATTAAACCCTTGTTAGAATGGTTCAATTTGCTGGGAAACCAGCCTTTGCAGCAGCAGTTTTCGGAGGCGATCGCCCGAATCTCCGCGCTGGGAAGAGTTTTAACCTATCTTGATCGATCTGAAGATCGTCTAGCCATTGAGCCAGAGTTCTATCGCTATCAGGCGTCGCTAATTAAAGGAGAGATTACGCGCTTAGAGGCAGAAGTCAATACCTTACAAAATGAGCATCCCAGTTTAAAGACATTTGCTGCCGAACAGTTTCAGCAAGAACTCCTTGCCATCGAAGCCGATACGTATGCTGAGTTTGTGCGAGCCGGACAGCTCAATCAGGAGCTAGCGCCTTTCCTTCAACAAAATCCTTCAGAAGCAGGATAAAAGTTCTGATTATTTATTGTTACTGACGACAATGGAGATCTACTGCTTACGATACACAAAACCGCGCCAATATCCTCGTATTCTGTATAGGTAATTGGCATCGCTCGTTCACAGCATGAAAAAGTACAAATAAAGTACAAGTAAAGCTACGGATAAACTACAAATTTCACCTAGCTAAGCCACGTCCAAGTTGAAGCCTAGATTTTCTCTATCAGAAAACGACAGTTCTGGACGCGGATCAGGTTTAAGCGCTGTGCAAGGCATACTTCACCTGAGTGACGCCAGCTAATAGCGATAACAAACCTATAAGAACTATGATTTCCCGAATTTTTCATCACTCAGCAATTCGCGCTTCGCTGCTTACAGTTGGACTCCTAGCCGGAGCAGTTGCGCCTGAGCTGTTCTCAAACTCGGCCCCGGTTTCTGCGGCAGTTGATACGAGCTTTCCAGACACTCAAGGCTATTGGGGGCAACCTTTTATTCAGGCGTTGGCAGAGCGTGATATTGTTACAGGCTACCCGGATAATACCTATCGCCCTGAACAACCCGTTAACCGCGACGAATTTGCAGCGATCCTTCAGAAAGCCTTTTCTCAACCGGCAGAGCGATCAATCGAAAGCGGCAGCGTATACGAAGATATTCCAGAAGGCTACTGGGCAGCCGCAGCGATTGAAGAAGCCTATGAAATGGGGTTTATGAGGGGCTACGAAAACGGAGAATTTCGCCCTAATCAACCCGTCACCAAAGCAGAAATTCTCACCTCGCTGGCGCGAAACCTAAATCTGCCGTCCAATGCAACGATTGATAGTGACGAGACAACGGCGGCTGACGCTACGCCAGTGCCCGACACTCAAGCATCTACGCCCCAAAGGCGAGCTAGAGGACCGCTGATGCCTCCAATGGCGATGACAATGCTGATGCAGCCATTGGTGAGGGCAAGAGCGGTTCCGGCGGTCAGTCCCTCGGCTGCTAGCAGCGCCCCATCTACTACCAGCGCCCCATCTACCACCAGCGGTAGTGCTTCGGCGCTAGTGGTTAGCGACTACTATCAAGATGCTGACCAAATCCCTGAATATGCTATTGATGCGGTAGCGCAAACGACCGCAGCCGGTATCGTGGTCAATCATCCTGATCTACAGATATTGAATCCGACTCAGCCCGCAACACGCGGAGAAGTTGCCGCCTTAATTCATCAGTCTTTAGTTCAGCAAGGCGCAATTAGTCCGCTTCCCGATAGCGAAGCAGCCGCAAACTATATTGTCGGTCGCTAATGCGTCAGCTATTTGTACAAGTGCCCCAGGGATGTGGAAAAACTGTCCTCGAAATTGCCAAGGCTTGTGATGGCAAGAATTTGGCGCAAATTGCCGCAACTGGTGTCGAGCAGCCGCTGGATGTTGTTCTGATCCATGTCTCTAACGGCAAAGTTGAAGAACTTCTCGATCAGCTCCAAGATTTGCCAGATTTGAGTTTGACCCTATTGCCAACTGGCATCATGGCGCTACATCCGCCTGTTGCAGATGTAGCTAAGCAGGTTACTCAGGTTGGAGAGCGTAGCCCGATTGAGATTTTCTTGTCGGGGCTACAGAGCACGGGTTCTTGGAAGGGATTTCTTGGCTATGCAGTACTCGCGGGTGTCATTGTTTGGATTGGCTTGTACACTAACACCAGCTTTTTGTTAGTCGCGGCCATGCTATTAGCGCCATTTGCAGGGCCTGCTATGAATACAGCACTGGCAACGGCACGGGGTGATCGCCAGCTTTTAAAGCGCAGTATCTTTCGCTACTTTGCAGCTCTCAGCGTCACGATTGCTACAACTGCTTTGCTGAGCTGGCTATTGCAGCAGCAAAATGCCACTAGCCTAATGATCGATAACAGTCAAATCTCTTCAATTGCTGTGCTGATCCCGCTGGCTGCTGGAGCCGCCGGAGCGCTTTCGCTGATTCAATCTGATCGCAGCAGCTTAGTTTCAGGAGCAGCCACTGGAATGCTGTTATCAGCTTCATTGGCTCCGCCCGCAGGCATTATCGGCATGGGAGCGGCGATTGGGCGTTGGGATTTGGCCATCAATGGCATGTTTCTGCTGCTGCTCCAGCTCGGGGGCATCAATCTCGCAGCTGCCGCTCTATTTCGGTTATTTGGGGGCCTATCGACCCAGGGGGCTCGCTATCAGCGGGGCAAGCGGGGAGTTTTTCCAGTGGCCATAATAGCCAGTGTGATTCTGTTGTCATCGCTCATGCTTTGGCAGTTCTCTGATCCTCCTAATTTACAGCGCTCTAGCCGCGCTCAGCGGGCAAATGCCGAAGTTCAGCAGGTGGTGCAGCAAAGTAATTTAGTTCAACTAGTAGAATCCAATGTGCGCTTTACAGGCGCTGATATTCCGGGGCAAAACACATTACTGTGCATAGTCTATGTTCAGCCTCAGCCCAACGTGACGCGCTCGTCTGAACAAATTAGCGCTGAGCTAACGCGATTAATTCAAACTCGCTTGAGCCAGCCAGGGTTTAATGTTACTCCCTTGATTGAAGTTACCGTGCTAGCAACACCTGCGCTTAACTAAACCTGCGGTAGACGCTTGTTCTGTTTATTCTATGTAATGTCTGATGGACACTTAAAAACGAGCTAGATGAACACAGAAATATCCACCGTGTGGGGCAAAATTCAGGCAATGGGGACTGGCTTTTTGGTGATGTTGCCCAACATTGCGTTAGCGATAATTGTTTTTGCAATCTTTTTCTTTGTTGCTAGGCTCATTAAGCGAACCGTTAGGAGGCTGACTCGCCGTCACCGCCAAGCTCGCAACTTAGGTCTAGTGCTGGGACGATTAGCGCAAGGTGTAACCGTTCTGACGGGGCTATTTATTGCTTTGTCGATTGTCATTCCTTCTCTTCAAGCAAGCGATCTCATTCAGCTATTAGGCATTAGCGGGGTTGCCATTGGGTTTGCCTTTCGCGATATTCTACAAAACTTTCTAGCCGGTATTTTGATTCTTTTAACCGAACCTTTTCAAATTGAAGATCAAATCGTATTTAAGAGTTTTGAGGGAACCGTAGAGCAAATTCAAACAAGAGCAACCATCATTAGAACCTACGATGGTCGGCGTATTGTAATTCCAAATTCTGAATTGTTTACTAACTCCGTTACCGTCAACACTGCCTTTGAGAACCGTCGCTTAGAATATGA
>JBGTNW010000313.1:0-6062 GCA_041742865.1 Phormidesmis sp. | reverse complement strand
GCGCACTGGGTGCATCATGAAAATGGCGCGATTGCCTTCGGCGATATTTTTATCTTTTGGGATCAGCCTGCTCAGGCGTGGCTGCGATCGCTCACCCAACTCAAAAAAAGCCTCCATCAACAGCTCAAATCCCGTCAAAAGGCTCAACCCTAAAAGAAACTCAAAGAAGCACCAAAAAAGCCCAGGGGAGAATGCCAACCCCTGGGCGAAAAAGCTTTACTTAGATGGAGAGGATTGTGTTAGGCAAAAGCAAAGCTGCTTTCACCGAGATTAGATGCCAGTACGTTTTGGAGGACAGCGATCGCCAATCCACCCGCTGGTGACAAAATCCGCGTATCCGCGCCACTTTGAACCAGATCCACATCTGCGAACCTAGAGACACCAGAAATACCGCCAAAGCCAATCACATCCGTACCAATCGTGAAGTCGGTAATGATATTGCCACTGCTAGGAATGCCGCCATATGCAACCCAGAACTGATCCGCGCCCGCACCGCCCGTGAGCGTGTTACCGCCCTCGCCTGCAAACAAAATATCATCGCCAGCACCACCGACAATGACGTCGTTCTTACCGCCTAAAATCAAATCATTGCCATCTCGACCAAAGATGCGATTGCCGCCTTTACTGTTGCTAGCATCGAAGAAGTCGTCGCCATCGCCACCAAAGAAGATTTGGTTTTGAGTAGTAATTTCAACGATGTCGCCACCTGCGGCTGCAAAGCTAAATTCAGGAACGATAGAAGCCGTTACGGGCTCCACGCTAGTGGCAGCTGTTGGGATAGGTGGCGTCGGCAAAGGTGCAGCGCCCCCGGTAACAGCAGCGTACATTGCTTCGTAGATATGAACCTGATCAACGCTGTTAGCTACGCCAGGAATAGCATTACCGTAAGCGTCAAAGCCATCACCAATTGCTTCGGTTAGCACTTCAGATCCAGCACCTTGGTAATACACAGGCACCTGACGGTTGGTGTGAGATCCCCAGCCGTACTTAATATCAGGGCTTGAGCCAAAATAATGACCGGCTGCATCCGGCGCGTTAACGTCAAAAGTTAGAGCCTCCGCACCTTGCTGTTGCAGCAGCCCAGGAAAGTTCTCATTTAGCGTCAAATAATGATCGTGATCGGCAGTCACAATCAACAGGTTTTCTTCAAAGCCACCGTTGTTGTTAATCCAGTCAATCACACTTCCCACCGCTTGATCAAACTGTAGGGTAGTACCAATGAGATTGTCTAAATTATCATCATGCAAACTCCAGTCGATGTCGCCGCCTTCCACCAGCATCCAGAATCCGTCTGGATCATCTCCAAGTACGTCTAGCGCTGCTAGGGACAAATCGCTGAGCGTGGGGTTTTCGTTGCGCTCTCTAGCAATAAACTCAGCATCGGTTTCACCCGGTGCCAAAGGCCGCTCCGTATCAGGGCTAGGCGTTTGATTAGTAGCATTACCTGAAGTTGAACTAAAGACAGAAAACATGTCTAGGCCGGTCAGGCTGTAGTCACCATTCGCACTCGCGACAGGCAGGTTGCCATTTTGGCCACGAGCACCATAGAGGCCGAGCAACCGCTGACCGCTGTTAGGATCAATACCAGCCGCCGCCGTTGCTAAAGTAGAAGCAGCGTCAGTACCCCGCTCTAGAAAGCTGTAGCCATAGATATTGCTATTGGGATTGTTGCTCAGCTCTTTGTAGGTCGATTCTCTAATGTAAGTAAAATCAGGCTCGACACCATCAGGTAAAGCTGCATCAGCCACCGTTGAGAGCGGATGACCGCCGCCGAGTAGCACAGTCGGCTGGTACACACGCAGCTCTTGCTGCAAAATATTGTCAATGTTAGGAAAGTCGCCATCGTACTTGCCCCGGCGGTTGACGTTAGCCGCAGCCGCAGCGGGTGTAGCATGGTCAATCGGCACAGAAGTAACCAAGCCAGTCGATTTACCTAGTTTGTTAGCAGTTGCTAAGATGGTTTCTAGCGATTGCTCGAAGATGTCTACACCCACGGCATTGTTGTAAGATTTGACGCCGGTATAGAGGGTCGTTGCCGTATTGGCAGAATCTGGATAGCTGTATTTAATATATTCGGGGTTGCTACCGGCTTCCCAAGGAGTTGCGCCACCTTGAGTGGGGTCGTAGCCGACTAAGTTGCCGTTGGCTTCAGCAGTGGTTGCACCGCCGGAGGCTCTGGTGCCAGGGTTGAAGGTTGGATCAAACTCGAAGCCGGGGCGCACAGGGTTTGCACCCGTTGCCGGAATAATCAAGTCTGAAGGAATAGGCGCTGTAATAAATTCACTGCTATCGAGCAGGGCGCTGTTACCGGTACTATAGACACCTCTTTGGTTGGCAATCGTCGTACCATAGTTAGTCGCTAAGGTATAGTTCTCTAGCGTTTGAAAGTTAAGACCGCTACCTTTGCCTTCAGTATAAAAATCTGAAAGAGAAGTGCCGGTGTTGCCTTCGCTGATTTGCTTGGCGATCGCAGTGGCTCTAGCCGGTTCCCAGCCCAGCCCATCACCGACCATTAAAATAACATTTTTAGCCATATCTGGTAGCGTTAACTCCTGAACAATGTTGTAATCACGTAGATTGAAATCTACTTTTATACAGTGCTGGGAAGAGATTAAGACTACCTACCTTGCATGTTAACAAACCATGAAGATTAGTTGATATGGGGAGCTAATCACTGTGAATTGGGAAATTGGGACGACAGGCAATTTGAGGGCCATGAGATCGCACAGCCCTCAAAACAAACTGGACTAAAGTGAAAAGTTAGACAAAAGACATCTTGACAATCACATCGTTAAAGTCCATGTCGCCGCCGCCTAATAAGTCTTCAAAGCCAAAGATATTATCACCGAGCAACCTAACGTGATCTTTGCCGTCGCTATTCATCCCAATGTGATTGAAGAAAATAGTAGGATCGTTGGCTGGGTTGCTGTCGAGCAGTTGGCCAATCGTGCCATCGACCACTAAGAAGGGAGAGAGCAATTTGCCTGTTGCCAAGGTCGCATCAAACCGAGAGGTGCGCCCATTTTCACCGGTTAGCGTCAGATTGACACGATTTTCTAGAGCCGCTCTCACATAGCCCGCCTCGCCCGGTCTGAGGCTGTTGCCCGTAAGCCGATCAATGACGGTGCCCGCTTTATCTTCGATGCCGTAGAAGCCGACAACATTGTTGAAACTCGCCTCTCGGAATACCTCGATAGTGGCATTGACAGTGGGTGCCGCAATGTTGGTGAGATCAATGATTTCACTTTCCGCGTTTTCACCTTGAATCTCGCTACCGAGTGGTTTTGGCATATTGCCCAGGCTCAGATCGAGTGTAATATCGTTGCTGCTGCTGCCCGGCAGACGGAAGCTGACCTGCACCGATTGATTACCTAGCGCATTTAGAGTGGCGATCGCCGATTGGCCGTTGCCATTAGCCGCAGGCGTGGCAAAGATAATCTCGCCGCCTCGACCATTGATCACATCCCCTAGCGTCCCACCTTTGATAGTTGCAAACTGCAAGAACTTTCCGCCCATGACATCGATAGTGCGCATCGGATCGAGACTTCCAAACTCATTGGCACTCAGCGTTGAGAGCAACACCGTGGCCCTCGCTAGCGCCGCCGCTTGATAGCCAGCGCTGCCGGGAGCTTGGCCGTCGATAGTGCCGTTTTCATCGTCAGTGGCAATCACAATAATTTCACCCACCATTTGACTGGTGCGCTCGGTAAGCGTTGCCTTGAGCTGAGTGATGACGTTACCTGGGGTAACGAGCAAGTTGTCATCGTTAAAGCTGACCATCGGAGTCGTCATCAGCGAGTCAATCACCGTATCCGCTCTAAAGGCCAAGTTTTGAATGCGGGTATCTGCGCTGCGCGGGGTATCGGCAACGGCAAAAGGCGTCGTGCTAAAGTTAGCGGCCAGATATTCCGCTAAGGCATCTTGCTCAGAGCCATCGGCGGCAAAGGTGGCTTGACCCGTGCGGGGAGCACTCTCTGCTTGGATTAAGTTTACGATATTGGCAGCAGGGCCCGTAGGGAATGAATAGCCATCGCCACCGGTGGTCAAGAAGCCGAGAGTCACCATCCGGAAGGTGCGGTTGGGATCGCCGACTAATGCGCCATTTCTGACAATAATATCGGCATCGTTACCGTTCTCATCGAGCACAACTAGCGACTGAACGCGATCATTAGCTGGCTGAGTCAAATCAAAGCTGAATTCGATGCCAGCAACTTGAGGGAATCGGCCTTGGGTATTGCTATCATCGAGGCTGCTAGCAGCGACACCGTACTCGATAATCGTTAGGAGCTCGGCGGCATTTACGGTGATTAAAGAGAGGCCGTTGTTGAAGCTGAGGGCGTTGACAATATCGTTTTGAGAAATGCCGCCTTCAGGCTTGACAATATTGCCATTCGCATCGGTCACCGCTTCGTTGGGAAGTCTTTCAACGCCCCCTGTGCTACCGGTTGGAACGACGACTTGACCAATAGAAGCACGAATGCCGCCGCCGTTCTTGAGCGAGATGACGGTAGTCGGGTCAATTTGTTTGGCAAGAGCTAAGTTCGCATCCGCAGTCAGATTACCAAAGTTGGTTTCTTCAATGCGCAGGCCGCTGCGGTCACCGTTCAAAAACACATTGCTCAAGCCAAACACATTGCTCTCTTTGCTAACAATGTTGGTGCGCAAGGCATCGACAATGGCCTGGATCTCAGGATCAATTAGACTTTCAGCATTGAGATCGGCGACACCTTGGGCATCGGTGGCATAGGCTCCGCTCACAGTCGGGTCATAGCTACCGGGAATAATGTTGCCATTGGCGTCAAAATCTACTACTAAGCGGCCAACATATTTGTAGTTGCCGTCAGTGTTGACAATCGCAATCGGCTTACCATCGGCATCGGTCGAGAAAATCGGATACTCTCCCTGCCGGGTATCGCCCGCCCGCAAGCGATCATTGTCGTCGAGCAAGCGAGTGTTAGATCCACCTGCCACAATCACATCGACATGTTTTAAGCGAGTAGCCAGCGCCTGCTCAATCGAAAGCTGCTGCATATGCGAGAGCAGCACCACTTTGTTCATCCGAGGATTAGCGGCCAGCAGCTCATCGACATCTTTTTGAATTTCGGCAGCGAGGGCGTCTAGCTGCTCATCGGTAGGCGTGCCATCGAATGGCTGCGGACTGACGCCCACCCTGCCGGGACTAGAGAGCGCACGTAGTAAAGGCGTCGTGGCACCAACAATGCCAATTTTCTCGCCATTGACATCAATAACGACAGTGGCGGCAATGCTGTTGGGCTGAGGCGATTGATCATCTGGTACAACCAAATCGGCCAAGATGGGCTCGGTGCTAAAGTCGAGATTGCTGCTGAGATAGGGAAACTGAGCGCCGACAAAATTGGCGGGGTTGTTCAAGTCAATGTCTATCTGCCCGCGCAGTTCGCCGTCGGGGTTATTTTCGGTGTGCAGATTTACATAGAGCCCATCCGCTAACAGCGTTGCGACTTCATCATCGGTAAGATCAAACGTGCCAGAAAATTGGCCTGCGGTAGGGCTAACTGTCGGCGGCGTCGTAGTGCTATCTATTACCCTCGGTGTAACGGTCAAGTTTCGCAGAATCGGGCCATTGGTACCCGCTACGCCCGTATGAATATGAACGGCGCTTGGAGGATTACCTTCCCCTACGGGTCTGAGGGGGCTAGTCAAGTTGCTGTAGGTACCGGCAATGACCAGGCGGTTGCCGGATAGCCGGGCGGTAAACGCACCGGTAGAAGCGGTATCGACTGGCGTGGTGCCGACTTCTTGGGCTTCTTCAATCGGCAGATTGCTAGCGATAATTTCACCCGCAATCAGGTCGCGCAATAGCCCTGGACCTTCGTCAAATTCGTGGTTCCCGAAGGCAATAGCTTGTATTCCTAACTCATTTTGAATCAAGATATCGGCGCGGCCCCTACCGCCAAAGACTTCAGCACTTGCTGCAAAAAAGAGTCCAGGAATAATCGCATCGCCCGACGAGAGCAAAAGCGTATTGGCATAGTCATCTTTAAGCGCGTTGAGCACTGCTGATGTGCGCGGCGCATCCTCAA
>JBGTNW010000312.1:0-12202 GCA_041742865.1 Phormidesmis sp. | reverse complement strand
TCAGATTTTGTGGGCGATCGCCGCCATCGTCTTAGTCGAAATGGTGCGCGATACTTATCACTTTCTCAGCCACCAATGGGCTCCACTCCTACAGCTTCACAACTGGCATCACCGCGCCTACAAAAAAGATTTTTCGCCGCTGAGTATTGAGGTCTATCGCAAGGCGCAGCTCTATAATGACGCCCCAGAATCTGCCTTTATGATGGCAGTGATGGCACTAGCGGCCCTAGTGACCGGCATTGGCGGACTGTGGGCGGGAGTAGTCTATGCGGCTGGATTCTTTGTGGCGGCGGTAGCGCGATCGCGCGGCCTGCTCACCCACACCGATCTCACCCACGAACCTGGCCTGCTCACCGGCATTCCGGGCTATTGGAAAGTCAACCGCACCTACCATTGGCGGCATCATTTTGACGACACCAACGCCTATTACGCAGGGCTCTTTCCCCTTAGCGACAAGCTTCTCGGCACCGCCCTTTCGCTCAAAGGTAAAACTGTCGCCGTCACCGGCGCATCCGGCACATTGGGGCGCGCCTTAATTCAAGCCCTTGCCGAACAAGGCGCAAAACCGATTGCTTTAACAACCTCTGCAGCTGTTGATATCTCAGGCGCTTACAAAACCATTGCTTGGCAAACCGGACAAGAAACGACTCTGCGCAACACTTTCAATAAAATCGACATTTTGATCATCAACCATGGCATCAACCTCATGGGCGAAAAATCTGCTCACGCGATTGAACAATCTCTAGAAGTCAACGCGCTTTCCGCTTGGCGGCTTATGGAGACTTTTTTAGAAACCGTTGATAATCGCACAGGCCGCGCTACCAAAGAGGTGTGGATTAACACCTCTGAAGCTGAAGTGAATCCTGCCTTTAGCCCACTGTATGAAATCTCTAAAAGGTTAATCGGGGATGTGATCAACCTGCGCCGAACCGATGCGCCCTGTGTCATTCGCAAGCTGGTGCTAGGGCCCTTTAAAAGTAACTTAAACCCTTATGGCATTATGAGTGCAACCGCGATTGCCAAAGCTATTCTCTTTTTGGCCAAGCGAGATATTCGCAACATTATTGTGACCATTAACCCGCTCACCTATGTTCTTTTTCCCATTAAAGAACTTTCCCAAGCTATTTATTTCAAACTGTTTTCAAAAAAAATACCTAAGAGCCATCCATAACCAAATTCCGAAAGCCAATTCATCAAAAGAAAACTGAGCGCTGCATCATTATTCTGACGGCTTTGTTTCACAAATATTCTGAAAGCTTTGTAAATTAAGGAATTATCAATAGCTGAATTTAATAAGAATTGCCATAGGGCACGGATTTGACGATATTCATGCAACAAAGCCATTACAAACTGTTATGCCTTTTTTACTTCGGGCATGTAGTTTAGCGTTGCTCAAATTCTGATTGAGAGAGTTGGTCGCTGTTAGAAAACAACGACGTCTTGAGCTTCGTTTGGCGGCGGAAGAAAATCACCATAGCGCCCGCCAACCCTCCGCTGATCGTCCGTTCCCCATTAGGATAAAGGGGTGGAATGACAAAGTGTGTTAACAGATGGATATTAAATCAGGATTTGTCGGTACCGTAGGCAATACGCCTCTAATTCGGCTGAATAGCTTTAGCGAAGAAACGGGCTGCGAAATTTTGGGCAAAGCAGAGTTTCTAAATCCAGGCGGATCGGTCAAAGATAGGGCGGCTTTATTTATTATTGAGCAGGCCGAGAAAGATGGCAGGCTCAAGCCGGGAGGCACCGTTGTTGAAGGCACTGCTGGCAATACGGGCATTGGCCTTACCCATATCTGTAATGCCAAAGGCTACAAGTGCGTCATCGTCATTCCCGAAACCCAGTCTCAAGAAAAAATTGACTTGTTGCGAACTCTCGGCGCAGATGTGCGCACCGTCCCGGCAGTGCCCTATAAAGATGATAATAACTACGTCAAAGTTTCAGGCCGCTTGGCCGATGAGCTAGACAATGCCATCTGGGCCAATCAGTTTGAAAACCTCGCCAACCGTCAGGCTCACTACGAAACCACCGGGCCTGAAATGTGGATCCAAACCGGCGGTAAAATCGACGGCTGGACAGCAGCTACTGGCACAGGCGGCACCTACGCAGGCGTCGCCATGTTTTTAAAAGAGAAAAATCCCGAGGCCCGCTGCGTAGTGGCTGACCCTATGGGCAGCGGTCTGTACAGCTATGTGAAAACAGGTGAAATCAAGCCTGAAGGCAATTCCATTACTGAAGGCATTGGCAATAGCCGCATTACCGCCAACATGGAAGGCGCACCGATTGATGATGCCCTGCAAATAGACGATCATGAGGCACTTAGAGTGATCTATCAGCTGCTGTATAAAGAAGGGCTGTTTATGGGTGGCTCTGTCGGCATTAATGTCGGGGCGGCAGTAGCGCTGGCTAAAGCAATGGGGCCGGGGCACACGATTGTGACCATATTATGCGATGGCGGCTCTCGCTATCAGTCCAAGATATTTAACCGTGAGTGGCTCGTGAGCAAAGGACTCTGGTCGGACGATTTTTTGCCAGGGTAAAGCTTTCAAGCTCGATGCCTCTTTAAAATCTATCTAAAGACGTAGATTAATTTTTTGGCTTGTTAAATCGTACTCATAATGAGTATGATTTAACAGTTAGTCAGGTGAATTTGCAGCGTAAATCTGCAAGCCTACAGCGTCAACTTTATATGGCTTTGTACTGACTTCTTTTAGATACAGCACTTTCGCGCTGGCATCGCATTTTATTTTTTGGGAGATAATTGTTTCATGGCATTAGAAAATCGCGAAGGTCAAAAAGTCCCTAATGTTACTTTCCGCACCCGCCAAAATGAAGAATGGGTAGAAGTAACGACTGATGAATTATTTAGCGGCAAAACCGTCGTTGTCTTTTCCCTGCCGGGCGCGTTTACGCCCACTTGCTCTTCTACCCACTTGCCGGGCTACAACGAGTACGCAGCGCTCTTCAAGCAAAACGGCATAGATGACATTATCTGTATGTCTGTCAACGATACCTTTGTGATGAATGCTTGGGCTAAAGACCAAGAAGCAGACAACATTAGAGTGATTCCTGATGGCAATGGCGAATTTACCGAAGGCATGGGCATGTTGGTCGGTAAAGAAGACCTAGGCTTTGGCAGACGCTCTTGGCGCTATTCGATGCTGGTAAAAGACGGCACTGTTGTCAAAATGTTTATAGAGCCTGAGGTGCCGGGCGATCCGTTTGAAGTCTCTGATGCTGAGACCATGCTGAACTATATCAATGAAAAAGCGGGTAAGCCCCACCGCGTCTTTTTGTTTAGCAAGCCCGGTTGCCCGTTCTGCGCTAAAGCTAGAGACCTGCTAGATGCGCACAATATGAGCTACGAGCAAGTAGAGCTAGGTAGCGGCGTTAGCACCAAGGCGTTATACGCTGTTTCAGGCGCGGGCACGACGCCTCAAGTCTTTATCGATGGGCGTTTGGTTGGCGGCTCAGAGGAGTTGGAAGCCTACTTTACTAAGCTAGGTGTGGCTTAATCAGCCGCAGTCGCTTCGCTAATTGTCCTATTGACGGCTGGCTTAAGCGTCTTTTAGCCCCCTTTTTTACGTGGATGAACCACTCAATTTTGAGTGTTATCTGAGATAAAAAGGGGGCTTTTAGTGGCCTAAAAACCCATCCTTTTGTGGATTCATTTATGATCTACAGGCGTTGCTATTTTAATAGGGCTACTCAAAAGGCCATTTGTTGGGAATATATTAAAAAATATTTATCTGTTCTGCATTGACATTCCTTTACTGACATTACTTTTTTCTTCAGGAGCAGCTTATGGCTTACGATTTTGATCTTTTTGTGATTGGTGGTGGTTCGGGTGGGATTGCGACGGCTAGGCGAGCGGCTTCTTATGGCGCAAAGGTGGCTGTAGCCGAGAGCGATCGCCTAGGCGGCACCTGTGTCAATCGAGGCTGCGTCCCCAAAAAGCTGATGGTATACGCCTCTCGATTTCCTAAGTACCTATCAGAAGCTGCGGGCTATGGCTGGGATATGGAGGCGCGCAGCTTTAATTGGAATAAGATGATCACCGACGTCAACAACGAGGTGAAGCGACTAAACGGCATCTATCAGCGGATGGTAGATAGTGCTGAAGTGAAAATATTTCCGGCTCATGCCAAGCTCTTAGACGGCCATACGCTCGAAGTTGGCGATCAAAAGGTGACGGCTGAGAAAATTCTGATTGCAGTAGGTGGTGAACCGGTCAAGCCAGATATTCCGGGCATAGAACATGCCATTACCTCCGATGGCATGTTCGAGATGACTGAGCAGCCTAAGCGCATGGTGATTTTAGGCGGCGGCTATATCGGCTGTGAATTTGCCTGCGTGATGAATAGATTAGGGACTCAAGTCACTCAGGTGATTCG
The DNA here is from genome assembly GCA_041742865.1 of Phormidesmis sp. Classification (GTDB taxonomy): domain Bacteria; phylum Cyanobacteriota; class Cyanobacteriia; order Phormidesmidales; family Phormidesmidaceae; genus Phormidesmis. The sequence goes on along the minus strand of JBGTNW010000312.1, from coordinate 7,808 downwards.
TAAAGATCAGATTTTGAGTGGCTTTGACAAGGACGTACGCAATGAGCTGCATGAGGCACTCGTAAAGCAGGGGATCAAGCTGATTACTCAGGCTAAAATTGTGGGGATCGAAAAAACCCGCGAGGGCATGACCGTCACTATCAATGATGGGAATGAGCATATCATTGTGGCAGATGCGGTGAGTTTGGCGGCGACCGGACGGCGGCCTAAGCTGCACAATCTAGGATTGGAAAACACAGCCGTAGAAACGCACAAGGGTGCGATCGCTGCCGACAAATACAGCCAAACCGCAGAGCCCAGCATTTATGCAATCGGTGACTGCACCGACCGCATCAATCTCACCCCCGTAGCGATTAACGAAGGCCGCGCCCTTGCCGATACGCTTTATGGGGGCAAATCACGCCTAATGAGCTACGAGGCGGTACCGTCGGCGGTCTTTACAACGCCTGAAGCGGCCAGTGTGGGGATCACTGAAGATGAGGCGATCGCCCAGCATGGCGAGGACAATATTCACGTTTTTCGCTCTCGCTTCCGCTCAATGTATTACACGCTACCAAACAAAGATGAAAAGACGCTAATGAAGCTGATTGTGCATACCGAAACAGACAAGGTTTTGGGCGCACATATGGTCGGAGACAGTGCCGCTGAGATTATTCAAGGTATTGCGATCGCCCTCAAAATGGGTGCGACCAAAGCCAACTTTGACGCCACTGTCGGCATTCACCCTAGCTCCGCCGAAGAATTTGTGACGATGCGCTAGCAGCGACTGCTTATTAAGAAATTCTCATAATCTTCTTAATAAGACACTCAATAAAATAAATCTTACGCCTCTTGGAAGTTTTTGTAAAAAAGCTGTCCTAGAGGCTTTCTCATGGGGGGTTTAGGATGTTTTGAGACTGTTGCTGAAGTTATTCTGGGGGTGCCCTTAACGTTGCCTTCAAATAAGCCTTAACCCAGATTTAGCTTTAATGAACCACGTTTAGAAGAGTGTATAGCGATGCGCGGAATCCATTCGTCCATCGCTAGTCGCTTCATCTATTGCTATACACAGGTTTCCTCCAAATTTACTGTAGTCAACTCAAGTGACCAATGCTACAAAAGGAAAATCTTGATGGGTCTATAAAAAATAGAAACTGTGTTTAACAACAAGACTGTTGTTTATCTAGCCTTTCTTCTTATCTGTCTTAGCAGAATAACGGCTAAAATCCCTATTGCTAGGGATTTTATTGTCGAAAGCAGACCGTCAGAACAGACTGTCAGAACAGACTGTCAAAATAGTGAAGAGTAGACTAAGACGCATGGAGAATATGTAAATTTTGCATATTTCCTTCAGAAATGTTCTCAGTGAACCCGCAAACAGAAATTCTGTGACTAAGATAGCCAGCGGATATAATAATAATCGACGAATGAAAAATATTAGCGACTACAAAGCTAAGGCTGCACTGGAAGCCCCCCAAAACATCCCCAAAATACCCCTAGAAAGGGCTTGATAGGACGTTGGCAAATCTGCCACATTGACCATACAGTCGTGGTTAGGCATCGCTAACCTATAGATAGCGGGTCAATAGAACTCGGTAATGGCCAGTAAACGACTAATAAATGGCCAATCAATCAAGCCAGCTCGTAGCGATTTCCTCGATCTGTTCTTTTCACACCGCCTTTAAGGCAGTCTTCAAGGCAATCATTATCAGAGCTTTAAATCTTTCATTCTATATCTGTTGTTTGAATGAAATCCTTTTCTATCCCGGTGGATCTTTCTACCGTCTTGGGTACGTTGTGTAGCGACTGTCACGGTTTCTATTATTGTTTCCATTGAAATCCGTCACCCTTTTTTTTGAACTGAAAACAGTTCTTTCATTATGTATTCCTCTTCTCTGCCCAGAAAAAAGAAAACTCTAGATCTTTTGCAGCCAGTCAAACGCCGAATCGAGCAAATCCCGGTTGAAAGCCCTGAAACCGCACATCGCATCGTTGCGCTGATCCCCGCTGATTGCCCCTTTGCAAGGGATGTCAAAGTATTTGGCCATATCCTACTGCGCATTCCACCTATGTGTAAAATCAATCCGCTGTACGATCAGCTCATGATGCTACGCTTTAGAGCTCTGTGCTATCTCGTCGATGAATGCGGCGAAGATGCTACCGCGTTAGGCTAATCATTTTATTTCAGGCCATTTTTTAGCGCTCGGACGTAAGGCTAAAGCCCACTCGTCGCAGCAAATTCATGGGATCAATATCCACAAGCTGCCGAAGAACGTCTTCATTTTTAACCAGTAGCGAACCGGCAAACCCCAAAGAATTGACTGAAATATTGGCGTATTTTTCCTGGCTGCGTGGCACGACCATCATCCACCGACGGGTGCAGAGAAAGTTGTAGCCTGCTGTTTGAATGCCTTGCCACGCAGCGGTGCTATTGCTCGTAATCCCTACCGTTTCGAGCAGCTGATAGTAGCCCGCTAGGAGCTGATGCGACATTGACAAAGCATCGGGAGAAAAGCTAAGCGGCATTGTGGCGTGATCAAACGGAAAAGGCAAAAACCGCACTTTATCACCGGCTTTGTGCTTGGGCTCTTTAGGCATAATCGCCTCAATCGGAAATGCCTTCAGCCCCTCTGAATAGGGCACGATCTGTAAGTGCTTATGCGGTTGACTTGCGCCTGCGACTTTACCCCCATTAAAAAAAGCCAGTCCGTCCACTTCTAACAAACACTGAGCTAGCGCCTGAAAGTCGGCCAGCGTCAGCCAGTTTTCTTGAGGCTCATACTCACGGGTCACGATTAGAAAATGGTGATCAACCACATTGAATTTGTTGAGCAGGCAGAGGTGAGTCGGTGAAACATCGGTGACGTAGAGATCAAGTTCGTAAGGCAAAAAAGGATTTGCCGGAATAGTTTTGCCCTGCTGCTGCGAAGCTTTTTCCTTACGTGAAAGATTCGCTAAAACCCGCACCACAAAGCGGACGCCACCTGATTCGATATGCTCAATGACAGTTTCAATTGGCTGCAATGCACCGACTGCTAGGCCGTGCTGGCTAGTTGCCTGTAACCGAGGCCAAAGTCGACCTGCTTCCCACTGAATCTGATCGTCATCACGTCTAACTGCGCTATTGGCCATGCTTACTTGTCATCTGGTTATCATCGGATGCTCAATCATCTGATTAATCATCCGATTCATTATTGTGCGCCAGTGTGCCACATTGGGCCTGATGCCGCAGCAGATGATCGCACAGGACAAGGGCAACCATTGCTTCTAGCATCGGTACAGCTCTGGGCAATACACAGGGATCGTGACGACCTTTGGCTGCCAAAATGGTTTCTTGTCCAGCACTATCAATGGTGTTTTGGGCTTTGCGGATGGTGGCTGTCGGCTTAAAAGCCACCCGCAACACAATATTTTCACCATTAGAAATGCCGCCTTGAGTACCGCCGGAACGATTCGTACGGGTGCGAAAGCCGCCATCTTCGCCTCGATACAGTTCGTCGTTGTGCTGAGATCCGCTTAGCAGAGTTCCGGCAAAGCCTGATCCCATTTCAAAGCCTTTAGTAGCCGGGAGTGACATAGCCGCTTTGGCTAAATCGGCACTGAGTTTGTCAAACACGGGTGAGCCTAGCCCTTTGGGAACGTTCCTAGCCACGCATTCGACGACGCCGCCAATGGAGTCACCGTCTTTGCGCACCTGATCGATGCGCTCGATCATCTGTTCTGCCACGTCTTGGTTAGGGCAGCGCACCATGTTGCTTTCGACTTCTTGCAAGGTGACAGTATTGCTGTCTACGGTGGCTTCAATATCTTGAATACGCTTTACATAAGCCAGCACGTCTACGCCGCAGACTTGCTTGAGAATTTTTTTGGCAATCGCGCCTGCTGCTACCCGCCCGATGGTTTCTCTAGCTGATGAGCGCCCGCCGCCTTGCCAGTTGCGAATACCATATTTAGCATCGTAAGTAGCATCGGCATGGGAAGGCCGATAGACTTGCGCCATCTCGTCGTAGTCCTGAGAGCGGGCGTCTTTATTGCGAACCAAAATCGCAATCGGCGTACCTAAGGTCTTGCCCTCAAACACGCCAGAAATAATTTCGCAGGTGTCCGTTTCTTGGCGTGGGGTGGTGATTCGGCTTTGCCCAGGACGACGGCGATCTAGCTCAACTTGAATCTCTTCGGCAGAAATTTCTAATCGCGGCGGGCAGCCATCAATCACGACGCCAACGCCGCCGCCGTGAGATTCACCAAAGGTCGTGATCCGAAACAAATGTCCAAAGGTATTGCCCATGAGATGCCGAGTGCGGTAAGAAAAGCTTAATCGATTACTTCGATCCTACCGTATTTAGCGAGCCTCTCCTTTAGCGAACCTTTTCTCCTTTAGCGAACCTCTATTGAGATTTTCTCATTGAGGTCGCTGAGTTATTTCAGGCTTGGGCAATTGCAGAACGGTTCTCGGATCAATGGCGACATCGTCTTTGTAGAGGCTGAAGTGCAGATGAGGGCCAGAAGATCGGCCGGTACTGCCAATGTAGCCGATGATTTGGCCCCGCTTGACGCGATCGCCCACCTGTACTCGGAGCTTAGACATATGAGCATACAGGGTTTCATAGCCATTTTCATGATCGAGCGTAACGGCAATTCCATAGCCGCCATTTTGGCCTGCCAAGGTCACCACACCGTCGCCAGCGGCGGCGATAATATCGCCCTGCTCACCGACAAAATCCAGCCCTTTATGCATCTCAACTCCCCGGCCACCGAATGGATTACTGCGAATACCAAATTCCGAGGAAACTTCGGCGATCCCAACAACTGGCTGGCCGTCGGGATAAGCGGCCTCTTGAGCTAGGGTGTCTTCGAGCGCCGGTTTGACGGCTGACTGTAGCGCTTTATTCAGCTCAGGCATCTGTTGCCTAGCACCTTCTAAGAGCACAAGCGCATCGATGGATTCGGCAGGGCCCCCTTGAGCGCGAATATCCTGACGGCTTTGAGCGCTTCTAGTTTGAGCGGCCTTTGGCACGCCTGCTCGCTCCCGCAGCGAGTCAATTTCTTTGCCTAATGAATCGACTTCAGCTGTTACCGCTGTCGCAATTTCTTCAAGCTCGCTATTTTTCTCGCTGAGATGCAGATTGTTTTGCAGTAGTGAAAAGCAGATACCGCCGAGTGAAAGGGTAGGAATGCCCAGAATTAGGAGGGCAATCGTGAACCCGCGCCAAGGGGTGAGAGTGATCTCCAAAGATTCTTTATGTTGCCGCCGTCTACGCTTAGAGGTAGTCGGCGTTGAATAGCTGTCGCTTGACTGAGATCGCATGAAAAACTTAAGGAGATGTGCTTACGCAACCCCTTAGAAAGAAATCGACGAAAATTAGCTGTTTTATACTTCCTTCACAATTACGAAATTATACGGGGATCACTGTCTTAAAGTCTTGACGCTTCTAAATATTTGCACTAAGCCTTATGTAGTCATAAGAAAACCTTAATATTTGATTACCGTATTTACACGGAGGTAATTTTATGGACTTTGCTTTCAGGGCAAGGTTTTTGTACGGATTTATAAAAACAAATCCGCGATTTAGAGCACGATTTTCTCAGCTATTCGGCTGAGAACCAGTTGCTTTGAGCTTATTTTCTTAGCCTAAATAAGGCCGATTCTGTGATATGCGGCTTACTAAAAAGTTGTCAGGATGACTCAACATTCGGCACAGTAGAGGAGCTGATTATTTATTTGTGAACCATCAATGAAGCTAACTTGGTTTGATGCGAACGCTTGGCTATGGGAAGCGGGCAGCTGTCGAATTTTGGTGGATCCCTGGCTAGTAGGAGATTTGGTGTTTGCGAATGTGCCTTGGCTGGTGAAGGGCGTCAGGCCACAGCCGGTAGAGATTCCGCCTAATATTGACCTAATTTTGATTTCTCAGGGGCTAGCGGATCATGCGCATCCTGAAACGTTGCAGCGGCTAGACAAATCCATCCCGGTGATCGCGTCGGTTGATGGCGCTGAGATTGTCAATCAATTTGGATATCAGTCGGTGACGGTGGCTAAGCACGGTGACGTGCAAACGCTGGCCGGGGTTGAAATTAGAACGTTTACTGGGGCGGTGGTGGGCCCTAGGAAGCGAGAAAATGCCTACGTGGTGACTTTTTTATCGACGGGCACTCGGCTGTATTATGAGCCCCATGGTTATCCAGATATCACGCACTTGCAGGATTTTGTGAAGAACGCCGGTCCGGTAGATGTGGTGATTAGTCCGATGGCTGATATCACGCTGATGGGGGTTGCACCTGTGATTCGAGGGGCAGCGGTGGCTATACAGATAGCTGAACTGCTCAAGCCGCAGGTGATGCTACCGACTGCGGAAGATGGGCGGGTAAGCTATGAAGGGCTGCTAGCGCCGGCATTAAGCAAAACGGGTGGGGCAGCAGAATTGCGATCGCAGATCAACATCGCAGGTAACGGCACTCAGGTGATTCAGCCTATTTCAGGAGAGTTGATTGAGCTGGATTTACAGCCGCAGGCGTCGTTGCAGTAGGTGCTTCTGTTAAAGATGATCTAAAGGCGGATTGGGAGGAATTGGAGGGAGCCGAAGCGGATAGCAACGTCTTAAGATCGGCAATGATTTGATCTTGTTCTTGGCGCAAACGCTCTAATTGGGCCATGAGCTGCTCGATTTGATCGGGCTGAGGATGGGCTTGAGCAGTCATCGGCAAAGCAGTTGCCCGCTGCCATACCCACTGGCTAGCAATCAGCGGCAGCTTGAGAACAAACGTCAGACTAGCTTTGATACTGCGCTTGATCAAGTCAACGATGAGTTGCAGTAGGCCAACGCTGAGAATCAGTAGCAAAATTGCCCAAATCGGATGAGTCAGCACCATCGCGCTGACTTTTTGAACCTGAGTGGCAAAGGCACTTAGCGCTGTCAGTGAATCGGATAAGTCGGCCCAGGGTTGAGTTATCAGTGGCCATTGAATCATAAGGGGGTGCTCCTACAGGTTTAGGATAGTCTCATGACGACTACGTTATTTCCCATCACATTATTTTAAGGAGCGTGCGATCGCTGTGAAAATTGTTTTATCGATAACCTTGACTATTTTAACCGTAGCGCTAGTTGCACTCATGAGCTTCGCTACTCCGGTACAGGCCCAAACAATGGCCGTATTGCCCGGGTTGAAAGGGGTTTTTACAAGCACTCAGCCGGATAACATTGGGGTGAGCGCTGGAAAACTCGCGAATTGTCCGTCAACACCGAACTGTGTGGTCAGTCAAGGGGCGGATACAGACCATGCGATCGCACCTATCACTTACACGACAGATCTAGCCACTGCGCGTCAAAATCTGGTGAACATTTTAGGCGTAGTGCCGCGTACTCAAATTGTTCAACAGTCTGATGACTACATTCTGGCCTTTTCGGAGAGTCGGCTAATGGGATTTGTCGATGACAGCGAGTTTTATTTTCCTAAAGGTGAAAACGTAATTCAAGTCAGAGCAGCGGCTCGTTTAGGTGAGTCAGATTTAGGGGTCAATCGACGGCGGTTAGAGCAAATCCGGTTGGCTTTTCAAGATTTGGAACAACGCGCTGCGGCCAGCAAAACGGCTAATTGATCTATCAATAGATCTATGAACGACCTGAATTAAACCCCGTCCAAGTTGAAACGTTGAGTGTCTTTCCCACCGGAAAAACCCATTTCTGGACCTATCCATTAGGCAGAAGTATGTAGAAGTCTTGCCGGTAGAGGAATAGGAGCGTCGTTTGTGCAAATATAGTAACCGCAATAAGCAATCCTGGGAAAAAGGCGGTAGAGATCATATGAAAGATTGGATAGGCTAAGAAATC
>JBGTNW010000311.1:0-4244 GCA_041742865.1 Phormidesmis sp. | reverse complement strand
GGTGGTGTGCCCGCACACGATAATATGCTCTACTTCCAGCGACTTAATTGCGTATTCAATCGTGGCACCTTCGCCGCCGTTTGCCGCGCCATAGGGCGGCACAATATTGCCCGCATTGCGAATCACAAACAAATCGCCTAGATCCGAATGTGTAATGAGCTCCGGCTGTACCCGCGAGTCTGAGCAGGTAATAAATAAAATACGCGGGTGCTGGGCTTGCGCTAGCTCTTGCAAAAGTTCTCTGTGCGTAGAAACGTAGCTGTTCTGAAATTCTCGCAGCCCCTCAATTAAATCTTTCATAACTCTTGCTGTTGTCTGATTCTTTCTATAATCCCACGTCAGCAGGCCATTTAATTCTCCATAAGCTAGGCACTATTTAGATCTCTAATCTTTCAAAAAGCCTTCAAAAAGAAAGCTGCTGTCTACCTCAAGAATTTCAGCTACTGGTGATAGCCATCCTAATATTTCAATGACGCTATTAAGGACGTAGCCCAGGAAAAACTCAAATGATTTTGATCAATTTCGGTTTGCTCAGCATCGCTAACTTCAAAAATATCAACTGCCACAGGCTGGGCAAAAACTCAGCCTTTGGAAAGCTATCTGAAGGTAAATAGCAATAAGTTCGTTTCAATTACCATCGCTGTTTGTGCTCAGCAATATTTCTCAAAAGCATCCTGAGGAAGTCGCCCGCGTTCATAGCCTTGTAGTACGCTGATAAGCTGCAACCTCTATTAGCTAATTTCTATGTCTGTTCGCGTTCGCATTGCGCCTAGCCCCACCGGAAATTTGCACATTGGCACAGCGCGTACCGCCGTGTTTAACTGGCTGTTTGCCCGCGCTCAGGGCGGTCAATTTTTGCTGCGAATTGAAGATACTGACCTAGAGCGATCCAAAGATGAATATACACAGAACATTATGGCTGGGCTGAAATGGCTGGGCCTAGATTGGGACGAAGGCCCGTTTTATCAGTCGCAGCGGATGGAGCTGTATCGCGAGAAGATTCAAGCATTATTGGATAAAGGGCTGGCCTACCGAGCTTATGAAACGCCCGATGAACTGAGCGCTATGCGCGAAGCCCAAGCCGCCCGCAAGCAAGCGCCGCGCTATAACAATCAGCATCGCAATCTGAGCCCTGAGCAAATTGCCGCCTTTGAAGCCGAAGGGCGGCAGGCGGTGATTCGCTTCAAAATTGAAGACGATCGCGAAATTACGTGGAATGATTTGGTGCGCGGGCCAGTGAGCTGGAAAGGGCAGGACTTGGGCGGCGATATGGTGGTGGCGAGAGCGGCTTCTAAAAGTTCTGAAGGGGGCGATGTCGGTCAGCCGCTGTACAACTTTGTGGTGGTGGTAGATGATGCCGACATGGCGATTACGCATGTGATTCGCGGGGAAGATCATGTGGGCAATACGCCGAAGCAGATTTTACTGTACGAGGCGCTGGGCATGGCGGTGCCGGTGTTTGCGCATACGCCACTGATTTTGAATGAGTCAGGGGCGAAGCTTTCTAAGCGCGATGGCGTGACGTCGGTGGGTGATTTTCAGGCGATGGGCTTTACGGCTGAGGCGCTGGCCAACTATATGACGCTGCTGGGTTGGTCTGCGCCGGATGCGCAGGAGCTGTTTACGCTGGCAGAAGCAGCTGAGCTGTTTAACTTTGAGCGGGTGAACAGGGCTGGGGCAAAGTTTGACTGGGCCAAGCTCGATTGGATTAATAGCCAGTATCTGCATGAAAAACCGGCGGCAGATTTGCTGCCGATGCTGATGCCCTATTGGCAAGACGCGGGCTATGGGTTTGATGCTGAAGCCGATAAAGATTGGCTATTGCCGCTGGCGGCAATGATCGGGCCTAGCCTAACTCGACTGAAAGACTGTGTGGAGCTAGCTCACTTTTTTGCAACGCCGACGCTGGACTTTAGCGATAAAGCCCGAGATCAGCTTGGGCAAGCAGGGGTAGCCGCTGCGATGCAGGCAGTGTTGGATGGGTTGAAGCAGACGCCTGTGAATGAAGTGGCAGATGCGAAGGGGTTGATAGATCAAGTAACGAAGGCGCTAGGGGTGAAGAAGGGGGTGATTATGCGATCGCTTCGAGCCGCCCTGATGGGAGATATGCAAGGCCCGGACTTGGTTGAGTCTTGGGTGATTTTGCATCGCCGGGGGTTCGATCAGCAGCGGCTAGAGGCCGCTGTCGCTTTAGCGAATCAATAGCAAAAGCCGCTGCTAGCTAGAAGGTCAGCCATTTTCGGATGCCCTAAAAGCGGTCTTTTTAGTCGCCTTTTTAGCCAGCCTTTTTAAAATGCATCGTGCGATGTCGAGAATTTACGTTAAATTTAGTAAAGACAAGTCTCATAAAACCTGCGATCCCTTAACAATTTGTTACGAACTGTGGCATGAGCCGTGATTTAAATGAAAGTTGAGTGATCGCACCATCATGAGCACCGCCTGCATCCCTGACAATATGCCAGCGGCTTACCCACAGCACCCAATAGCAACCGAGGCCACCGAGTCATGAAAAATTTTTCTTGGAGAACCGCTCTACTGTGGACACTGCCCCTTCTCGTAGTTGGATTTTTCCTGTGGCAGGGTTCCGTCGGCAGCGCCAATCCCGCAAATACAGGCCGTAACACCGCTAGCACTAGCATGACCTACGGACGATTTTTAGATTACTTAGACGCCGGTCGTGTCACCGCCGTAGACTTTTATGACAGTGGCCGCACCGCCATCGTTGAAGCCGTTGATCCCCAGATTGATAATAAAGTTCAGCGCTGGCGAGTGGACTTACCAGGTAATGCACCTGAGCTCGTAGAACGGCTGCGCGCATCAGATATCAGCTTAGATTCTCATCCGCCTCGCAATGAGAGCGCGATTGTTGGCATTTTAGGCAATTTGCTGTTCCCCGTCTTGCTGATTGGCGGCTTGTTCTTTCTGTTGCGCCGTTCTAACGGTGGTGCGGGTGGCCCCGGTCAGGCGATGAACTTTGGTAAATCCAAAGCCCGCTTTATGATGGAAGCCAATACGGGCGTCATGTTTGACGATGTAGCGGGAATTGAAGAAGCTAAAGAAGAGCTGCAAGAAGTCGTAACCTTTTTGAAAAAGCCTGAGCGCTTTACCGCCATCGGGGCGCGGATTCCTAAAGGGGTGCTGCTGGTTGGCCCTCCGGGAACCGGTAAAACGCTACTAGCCAAAGCGATTGCCGGGGAAGCGGGCACGCCGTTTTTCTCTATCTCAGGCTCTGAATTTGTTGAAATGTTTGTCGGGGTAGGGGCTTCTCGCGTCCGTGACCTGTTCAAAAAAGCCAAGGAAAATGCCCCCTGCATTATCTTTATTGATGAGATTGATGCCGTAGGTCGCTCTCGGGGAGCAGGCATTGGCGGCGGCAATGACGAGCGTGAGCAAACGCTCAACCAGCTGCTCACTGAAATGGACGGCTTTGAAGGAAATACCGGCATTATCGTAATTGCCGCTACCAACCGCGCCGATGTGCTGGATTCAGCCCTACTGCGTCCCGGTCGCTTTGACCGTCAGGTGTCGGTTGATCCGCCGGATATTAAAGGTCGGCGGGAAGTGCTAGAAGTGCACGCTCGGGACAAGAAAGTATCGGAAGGGGTTTCTTTGGATGCGATCGCTCGTCGCACCCCCGGCTTCACGGGCGCTGATTTAGCTAACTTGCTCAACGAAGCCGCCATTCTGACCGCCCGTCGCCGCAAAGAAGCCGTCACCATGCTAGAAATTGACGATGCGATTGATCGCGTCGTCGCCGGGATGGAAGGCACCCCGCTAACCGATGGTAAGAGCAAGCGACTGATCGCCTACCACGAAATCGGTCATGCCATTATCGGAACGCTGGTCAAAGACCACGACCCCGTGCAAAAAGTCACCTTGATTCCACGCGGACAGGCGCAAGGACTAACTTGGTTTACACCTAGCGAAGATCAGATGCTGATTTCTCGCGGGCAGCTCAAGGCTCGAATTATGGGCGCTTTGGGTGGACGCGCGGCCGAAGATGTGATTTTTGGCGACTCAGAAATCACAACCGGTGCGGGCAACGACTTGCAGCAGCTCACAGGCATGGCGCGCCAGATGGTCACTCGCTTTGGCATGTCGGACTTGGGTCAACTCGCCCTAGAAACCGAGCAAGGCCCCGCGTTTGTCGGCGGTAGCTGGGGCGGACGCAATGAGTACTCCGAAGAAGTCGCTTCCCGCATTGATGCGGCGGTGCACAACATTGTGAGTAAGTGCTACGAAGA
>JBGTNW010000310.1:0-14120 GCA_041742865.1 Phormidesmis sp. | reverse complement strand
CGGACTTTTCTTTTCTTTCCATGCTGTCACCTGTTTACTTACTAGCCCAGGATGCGGCGACCGAGGCTGTTGGGGAAAGCTTCGCTTGGTCGACACTGGTTAACCAAGCCGTAAATGGCATCGGGATTGTAGGCATTCTGCTGTTAACGGCAATGGGGCTAGCCATTACCTTTGGCGTTATGCGCATTATCAATCTGGCCCACGGCGAATTCATCATGCTGGGGGCATACATTACGTTTTGGATGCAGGACACCTTCAACATGGACCTGCTGATGACCATTCCCTTCGCTTTTCTGGGAACGGCGATTGTCGGTGCAATTGTTGAAATTACCATTATTCGTAGGCTTTATGGGCGTCCTTTAGAGACGCTGCTAGCCACTTGGGGACTCAGTATTGTGTTGCAAGGGGTAATTAAGCTGATCTTTACAGCTCAGCTTAAGTATGTAAAGGCACCGGCTTATCTCTCTGGTAGTATTGATTTCTTCAAAAGTGAGGCTGGGGCGACGTTGGTGTCGATTTCTTACTATCGGTTTTTTATTATTGCGATCGCCCTCGCCCTCCTCGGCGTCACCATGTATCTGTTCTACGGTACTTCTTGGGGCCGCCAAATTCGCTCAGTCACTCAAAACCGCGACATGTCTCAATGCTTGGGCGTGAATACTAAGCTAGTTGACATGGGCACGTTTGCTTACGGCTGCGGCCTAGCAGGAATCGCCGGGGCCGTGATTTCTGCGCTTAAAACCGTTTCTCCACCCATGGGTCAAGACTATCTAGTGGATTCTTGGATGGTTGTCGTGACTGGCGGCGTAGATAAGCTCGTGGGTATTTTGGCAGGCTCATTTTTGATTGGAGAATCGAACGCAATTATTGCCTTTATGTTGAATGATCCGACTGCTAGGGTGATTGTGCTGAGCGCTGTGATTGTGTTGATTCGCTATCGCCCGGAAGGATTGTTCACGGTTCAAAAACGAACATAAGCTACGGTCAGTTAAGCTCTTGAGCTTCCCCATTAGAGAAGCTACAGATCTAGGCGTGGACAAGGTTTAGATTGCTTGGACCTTTCTTTAAAGGCAAATAAATACGCTATTGATCAAACTGTCGAGATGAGTTGTCCATAAGGAACCTGGGTTATTATGTCAGATGTTGTCATGGGTTATAAGCAGTCCACGTTTCCCAAAAAACTGGCTGCAATCAGCGGTATCGTACTGCTGATATTTATCATTTTTCCTTTTTTCGTCGGCAGCTTTCAGCTCTCACTCATGTCAAAGCTGTTGCTGTTTGGCACGCTAGCCATTTCCCTTGACTTAGTTTGGGGATTTACGGGCATTTTGAGCTTTGCTCACGGCATTTTCTTTACCCTGGGCGGCTACGCAGCCGCGTACTACCTTAAGCTTAATCTCTCCTCAGCAAGGAATACTTATGGCGGTGAGCTGCCTGACTTTATGGTTTGGAATGGCTTAGAGGCCCTGCCGTGGTTTATTGCCCCGCTCAAGTACTTTCCGGTTGCCCTGGTTGCAGTTGTCGGTGTGCCAGCACTGTTTGCTTACATCACAGGCTCTTTTATGTTTCGCTCGAAGGTGAGCGGCGTTTATATCACTATCATTACGCTGGCGCTCTCGTCGGCGTTGACGACGTTTTTTGTCAGTCAGCAGGCTTATACCGGTGGGACAAACGGCATTACTGATGTCAGCAGGCTCAGCGTTTTTGGCTTTGATATTCCGCCTATCGGGCTTTACTTTATGATTTTGGCCTATACCGTTTTTGTCTTGGCGCTGGGCTGGTGGCTCACCCAGTCAAACTTTGGCCTAATTTTGCGCTCAATCAATGAGAACGAAAACCGGATTGCTTTTTTGGGCTACGATGTCGCTCAATACAAGATCTTTATCTGGACGCTTTCGGCGGCGTTAGCGGGCATTGCGGGTGGGCTATTTGTGCCGCTTAACCGGTTTATTTCTCCGGTTTATTTGGCGGTGGCCTTTGGCACTCAGGTGGTGATTTGGGTGGCGATTGGCGGACGCGGCACGCTGGTTGGCCCACTGGTTGCTGCCATGCTGCTCGGACAGCTACAAAACTCTGCTGAAAAAGTGACTCAAGACTGGCAGCTGATTGTGGGTATTTTGCTGCTGGTAGTTGTGCTGTTTATTCCTAATGGCCTGATGAGTTTGCTGCCAAAGCAGTTTAACTTGACGAATTTGTCCAAGCCCAAGCCTTTGCCCGTACCAGAGGCTGCCGCCGTCCCGGTCGCGCCGGAAGCTATGCAGCCAGAACCTGTGCAACGAAGTTCTTGAGGCTCAGCTTTAGTAAGTTCTGCTGAATGGCATCTAAATGACTGGCATTGATGACAGGTACTTGCAAAGTTAGTCGCTAGACTTCAAATTTTCGCTCTTTTTTCATTCCTACACCGCCTGAGAGGCTTGTTCAATGGACGCGGTTTTATCCGTTAAGGATCTCAATGTTGTTTTTTCAGGATTTAAGGCGCTGACGGGCGTTAATTTGAATGTTTATGACGGTGAAATTGTCACGATTATTGGCCCTAACGGGGCGGGCAAAAGCACGTTGCTAGATGCGATTGTGAGTAAGTCGCCAGTTGCCTCCGGTCATGTTTACTATCACGGCAAAGACATTACCAATAAGAGCCCTCATGAAATTGCTCGAATGGGGATTGGCCGAAAGTTTCAAAATCCGAACGTCTACAATGAGCTGACGGTTTTTGACAATATTTTGCTGGCTTTGAAAGGCAGCCACGGCATTTTTTCTTCGATAACGACCAAGCTCACTAAGGCCAAGAAAGGTAAAATCTACGACGTGTTAGAGCGTACGGGCCTGATTGATCAAGCGTTTAGTGATGTTTCCTCTCTTTCTCACGGTCAAAAGCAGTGGGTGGAAATCGCGATGGTGTTAGCGCAAGATCCTTCGATTGTGCTACTCGATGAGCCCACGGCTGGCATGACGGCAGAAGAAACTCACGCGACGGGTGAGATTATCAAGAGCATCGCCAAAGCAGACTACTCGATTGTGGTCATTGAGCACGATATGGAGTTTGTGAAGCAGATTGCTGAGCGCATTGTGGTGCTGCATCAGGGCAGTGTGCTAGCAGAGGGATCGGTGCAAGAAGTTCAGAGTAATCCTAAAGTGATAGAGGTATATTTGGGTCGTGAAACAATCAACGCCGCTGCTTGAGATGAATGGAACTACGGCGATCGCACCGCCGCTGCTCGAAATGACCGATGTGGTCGCTGGCTATGGCCAGACGCCTGTTTTATTTGGCGTCAATATGACCATCAATGAAGGCGATATTGCCTGTTTACTAGGGCGCAACGGGGTGGGCAAAACAACGCTGCTGCGCAGTGTCATTGGCCTCAATTCGCTA
This sequence comes from Phormidesmis sp., assembly GCA_041742865.1. Classification (GTDB taxonomy): domain Bacteria; phylum Cyanobacteriota; class Cyanobacteriia; order Phormidesmidales; family Phormidesmidaceae; genus Phormidesmis. Next base: position 10,750 of record JBGTNW010000310.1, on the reverse strand, counting down.
GAGAGCGGCCGGATTTCTTTTGCAGGTAAAGACATTACCCGCGCTGCCACCTATCAGCGGGCCAGAGAAGGCATTGCCTACATTCCCCAGGGTCGAGAAATTATTCCGTATTTATCGGTATTAGACAATTTGAAGATGGGGCTAAGTGCTAGTGGCAAAAGAGCAAGAACCAAAGGAAGCGGGGTGCCTTCGGAGATTTTTGACTTTTTCCCCATGCTGAACGAGCATTTGAATCGGCAGGGCGGCTTGCTCAGTGGCGGACAGCAGCAGCAGTTAGCGATCGCCCGTGGCCTCATGTGCGAACCTAAAATCATGCTTCTAGACGAACCTACCGAAGGCATTCAACCGTCTATTGTGCAAGAGATTGAAGACACCTTGCGCCGCATCAACAAAGAAAAAGGGATTACGATTGTTGTTGTTGAACAAAAGATCGAATTTGCGCGAAAGCTCGCTCAAAAGTTTTTTATTATGAAAAAAGGCGTGATTGTCGAAAAAGGAACTACCGCGCAGCTTAGTGATAGTTTGCTGAAAGAATATTTGGCAGTATGAGATCAGCTAACCTCCAATTTGGTAGCGGTTTTAACATATCTAGTCTCCTAATCAAAGATATTGTTTTGTTGGATAAGCGTACTTTATCCCGTTTTTTTAGATGTTCTTGCTTTTAAAAAGTTCGAGTGCAATTTTTTTAAGGGCACTCATTCTTTAAAGTTGTTGAGCGCATCTAGTTATTTAGAGGAGTAGATCTCATGCCTAAGACTCTCTTTAAAATTGATCTGACTAAGCCCATGTCAGAGCAAGAATTGCCCGGCCATAATCGGTGGCATCCCGATATTCCAGCCGTGGCTTCAGTTAATCCGGGAGATGTCTTCCGCATTGAGTGCAAAGACTGGACAGACGGTCAGATCAAAAATGACGATAGCCCCGACGATGTTCGAGATGTCGATCTCACTAAAGTGCACATGCTCAGCGGCCCAATTTGGGTAAATGGTGCGCAGCCCGGAGACATTTTAGTGGTTGATCTGGTTGATATTGGCGCGCTTCAAGGCGATGAATGGGGCTTTACCGGTATTTTTGCCAAGAATAATGGCGGCGGCTTTTTGACTGACCACTACCCCAATGCAGCCAAAGCGATTTGGGATTTTCAGGGCATTTACACCTCTTCAAGGCATATTCCAGGCGTAAAATTTGCTGGCATTACGCACCCCGGCCTCATTGGCTGCGCCCCCTCGCAAGCCCTGCTGAATAAATGGAACAAGCGCGAAGCTGAGCTAGTTAATAGTGCCCCCGATCTGCGCACCTATGGGGCCGGACTCTCAGGTAGTGAGCCCGTGCTCGCGGCTTTGCCTAACCCCACCAATGCGGTGCTCGGTCAGTTACCGGCATCCGATTATGATCGGGTGGCAGCTGAAGGCGCTCGAACCGTTCCGCCGAGAGAGCATGGCGGCAACTGCGACATTAAGAACCTGTCTAGAGGCACCCGCATTTACTTTCCGGTGTATGTAGAAGGGGCAAAGCTGTCGATGGGCGATATTCACTTTTCTCAAGGCGATGGTGAAATTTCTTTTTGCGGAGCCATTGAGATGTCTGGCTATATCGATGTGCATGTCGATATTATCAAAGGCGGCGTCGATAAATATGCGATGGTGAATCCCATCTTCAAACCCGGCCCGGTGGAGCCGCACTATTCTGAGTATTTGGTGTTTGAAGGGATCTCAGTCGATGAATTTACCGGCAAGCAGTATTACATGGATACGCACATTGCCTACCGGCAGGCTTGTTTGAATGCAATCGAGTATCTCAAAAAGTTTGGCTATACCGGTGAGCAGGCATATCTATTGCTTAGCTGTGCTCCTGTCGAAGGGCGCATCAGCGGCATTGTCGATATTCCAAATGCCTGCTGTACGCTGGCCATTCCAACGGCGATCTTCGATCAGCCGATATTGCCCACATAGTGAAGGGCTCTGTGAAGGGCTCTGTGAAGGGCTGTACTACAACAGAAGACACTATTTGCCGATATCGACTCATGAGGAGAGAATTCAATGCCGCTGTATGACTACCAATGTGACGGCTGTGGCCCTTTTGAAATGTGGCACAGTATGGCCGAAACCCAGACGCCGAAAGCTTGCCCAGACTGCAAGTTAGGCGCGACTCGCATTTTTACAGCGCCGAATATCAGCTTAGGTTCGAGTAGCCTGCTGACTAAAGTCGGCTCAAGCGATCCGCGGATTGTCAAGCGCGCAGGAGAGCCTGCTAAGCCTAAAAATCAAAGTGCTAAGCAAGGCAGTCGTCCGTGGATGCTAGGCCACGCAGCTGAAAGGCTATAGGCTTCTTCTGTATTTAGCGCACTTTCTCGTTTCCTTGAACACTTAATTCGTACCCTGATCGCTCAGTGCCTGACTTCAAATGGCCGAGTGATTAGGGTATTTTTTTGCCGATTCAAACTAATTTCTACATTTTTTGTTTATATTTTTTGAAATAGGTCTAATTTTGTATCGAAATATACTGTAATTAGTGAATCCCTCTTAAATTGTCTACAATAAAGGTAACGCTACTCCTAGTTCGAGGAGCTATTCAAGGAGCTACTTTCATGACCTTTTCTACTGATTTTCACTCAACGCATAGAGCCAACCTGTTGGCGCTGCTCACCCATCGTTTAGACGTTGCCAAAGCCCGTCAAGACCAACGCTTAATCGCTGAGTTAGAGCGCGAATATGAACAGCTAACTACGATTGTACAGCCGGTTTCGATGGGCGATCGCCTGCAACAGCTATGGACAAGCTTTACTGAAACTATCAGCGAGTGGAGCAAAGTTCATATTGAGCAAACCGTTAATGGTAACGGTCGGCCTAGCTGGTACGCGTACAACCCTCAGTCGGGTCAAACAATTTTTACCGAGTCCAAAGATGATATGTACCAATGGATTCGGCATAATTACTGGGGCAAATAAAGCCTCCCGCGATCACGGTCGATTCGATCAGCTGAAATTGATCGGAGCGACCGTTAGCCCAAGCTACCGGATCAAAATAGAAAGTACCGCTGAGCCATCGGCAGTACTGCTGCTGGCTCACAGCTCAGCAGCTTGCCGTCTGCTCTAACTTCAAAGGTTTCAGGCTTTACTTCAATATTGGGCGTGAGGTTATTGAGTTTGAGATCTGACTTTTTCACCTGGCGCGTATTCGATACAGGCCGCACGCGAGCCGGATTGAGCCCTAGCTGACTGGTAATGTCTTGAGCGATCGCTGCCTGTGAGACAAACGTATAGGCTATGCTGCCTATCGCTTTGCCATAGCTGCCAAACATTGGCCGCATATGCACGGGGCCCGGTGTTGAAATGCTGGCATTGGCATCGCCCATTTTCGCCCAAGCAATCAAACCACCTTTAATCACTAAATCGGGCTTAACGCCAAAAAACGTTGGATTCCATAGGCACAAATCAGCTAGCTTGCCCGCTTCGACAGAGCCGACACAGTGCGAAATGCCATGCGCTAGAGCTGGATTTATCGTGTACTTAGCCACATACCGCCGGGCTCGGAAGTTGTCGTGGGTTTCATCAGTATGGTCAGGATTGGGGAGTAGCCCTTTCTGTACCTTCATTTTGTGTGCAGTTTGCCATGTGCGCACAATCACCTCACCAACTCGCCCCATCGCTTGAGAATCAGACGCCATAATACTCATGGCCCCCATGTCGTGCAGTAAATCTTCAGCGGCAATGGTTTCACGGCGAATGCGAGATTCGGCAAATTTGACATCTTCCGGAATATTTTTATCCAGATGATGGCATACCATCAGCATGTCTTTGTGTTCATCAAAGGTGTTGATAGTATAGGGGCGCGTCGGATTGGTGGAGGCGGGCAATACGTTGTTGTAGCCACATACTTTTAAAATGTCAGGTGAGTGTCCGCCGCCTGCTCCTTCGGTGTGAAAGGTGTGAATTACTCTATCTTTAAAGGCGGCAATGGTCGTTTCAACAAAGCCCGCTTCATTTAATGAATCGGTGTGAATCGCGACTTGCACGTCGTATTCATCGGCTACTGAAAGGCAGGTGTCAATGGCGGCGGCGGTAGTGCCCCAATCTTCGTGCAGCTTGAGAGACATGGCTCCGGCGTTGATCTGCTCGATCAGTGCTTTGGGCTGGCTCGTGTTACCCTTGCCCATAAAGCCCAGATTTACCGGAAAAGCTTCGGCGGCTTCTAACATGCGGTGAATATTCCACGCGCCGGGGGTGCAGGTGGTGGCTAAGGTGCCGGTCGCGGGACCAGTGCCGCCGCCGAGCATCGTAGTGACGCCAGAGGCTATAGCAACCTCTATTTGCTGAGGACAAATAAAGTGAATGTGAGAATCAATAGCGCCGGCGGTGAGAATTTTACCCTCACCGGCAATGATTTCGGTGCCGGGGCCGATAATAATATCAATATCGTTCTGGGTATAGGGGTTACCTGCTTTACCGATTTTGGCGATGTTGCCGTCTTTGATACCAACATCGGCTTTGACAACGCCCCACCAATCGAGAATCAGCGCATTGGTAATGACCGTATCGACTGCGCCATCGGCTCTGGCAATCGGTGACTGGCCCATACCATCGCGAATCACTTTGCCGCCACCAAACTTGACTTCATCGCCATAGTAAGTGCCGCCGTAAGTGGTCAGGTCTTGTTCTACTTCGAGGAAGAGTTCGGTGTCGGCTAGACGAATGCGATCGCCCACCGTCGGCCCAAACGTATCAGCATAGTCGCGGCGGCTAATGTAATTACTCATCGATTAAAGCTCAAGATAGTCGAATAAGGATTCAGCAGAATAGGTTGTTGAAAATCATATTTTTGTTTGATATTAGTGTAATACAGCGTGATCCCTTTCACCAACGGCTTATTTGGTCTGGTTCCACGCTTCTTCATACCGCCGCTGATTGACTTCAACAGACTTCTGCAAATCCACGACCGGATTAGGATAATCAACCCCCAAACGCACCTCAAAGCGCTTTTGTTCCACGGGCTGTAGTTTCCAAGGAAAGTGAACTTTGCTGGCAGGCAAGCTTGCTAAAGCCGGAAGCCAATGTTTTACATAGTCTCCATTGGGATCATAGTCTTTAGATTGTTTTGGAATATTAAAATAGCGAAAGCCTCTAGCGTCATTACCGACGCCTGCTGTGTAGTTCCAATTTCCCCAATTGCTGCACACATCGTAGTCAATCAACAAGGACTCAAACCATTCTGCGCCCCAGCGCCAGTCGATGCCTAAATTTTTGGTCAAGAAGCTGGCTACGTTTTGCCGCCCCCGGTTGGACATAAAGCCGGTTGCGGCAATCTCTTTCATATTGGCATCAATCAGCGGATAGCCGGTTTCGCCTTCGCGCCATGCATTAAATCTCGTCCAGTCTTGCTGCCATGCTATGGGCAGTCCACGAATGCCACCTTTACGAAACACTTTAGCGCCGTATTTTACACAGACAAAGCGAAAATAATCTCGCCACATCAGCTCAAAAATCATCCAGTAGGTTGAGTTGTTCTTTTGGCGATCGCGCTCATACTGCTGCACTGCTGCATACACCTGACGGGGCGAAAGCGATCCATTGGCCAGCCAAGCCGAAAACTTAGACGAATAATCAGCGCCCAGCATCCCATTGCGGGTTTCTTTGTAGGATGCCAGAGCGTCTGTATCCCAAAAATAGTGCTGCAACCGGGCTAGCGCTTCTGTCTCACCCCCTTTAAATGTCAAGACGCCCTTTGAATTAGTCGAACATTCAGTTAACCCAAAGTCACTCAGCATCGGCATCTCGCCTAGTTCAAGATTGTCGGGCACAGCCGGCAGTTGGGAAGGGGTCTGAAAAATCTCACGCACCTGAGTCTCTTTCTCTACTGCCTTACGAAACTGAGTAAAGATCTCCGGCAGTTTTGCTAGATCAAAGGGTAGATCATCTGGATGATACAGCGTTGTTCCCCAGTACGTTTTAAAGGGGGTATCGCGCGATCGCAGCGCTTGCTTCAGGTTGTTTTCAATCTCAATTTCTTCTTGAGTCGCTTCCTCATGCCAATACACACTGTCAATATTGAGCCTTTCGACTAGCGCCAAAATTTCTACTTCTGGCTTTCCTTGGCGCACGATTAAATCACTGCCGCGCGATCGCAGCGATCGCCGTAAATCAGCTACGGTTTCAATTAAAAACTTAGCCCGATAAGCGCCTGTTTTAGGAAATCCGAAGGCAGTTTCACCCCACTGACGTGGATCAAAACAATAGAGAAAAATAACGTCTGCGTTGTGCGCCAGCGCCCGCTGAAGCGGCTCATGATCATGCAGGCGAAGGTCATTGCGAAGCCAAATAAGAATGCGCATAGCAGGGGTCATGAAAGGGTTAAAATCGAAAGGCCAGGGGTAAGACTGAATTACTCTTATGAATAATACGGTAGCAATCGCTTAATAGCGATTGCAAGGAAATGGGCTGGTGATGATGGCTGAAGCGTTTAAATCCCAGCTAGAAGCTGCCTGTGACAATTTGTGGTGGAGCAGTGAATCGGACTATCCGGTTGAAATGGTGTGGCAATCAGCGACTCAAGGCCAGTCTGACGAGGCAGCTGAACCGATCAAAATCAGCGAGACGGTGATCCTTCAGTTGGCTGGCTATGCGGCTGAAGAATCTGAGAAAATCAGTGTGGAAAGCGTCACGTTAGAGTCTTTTTTTGCGCAGGCTTTAGCCCCACAGCCTTGGCATACCCCTACCGACAAAGCCCAAATAGCCCAGCTACAGCACCTCAAAACCCTCTTGAGCAGTTCACTCAAGAATTTACAAGTCTACCGCTGCGGCGCAGTTGAAATTACCGCCTTAGTCCTAGGATTTACGGCAGACGGTAGCATTGCAGGCTTTAAAACGACTGTAATCGAAACCTGATAATAAACCTGTTCAAGTTGAGCCTTCAAATTTCTCCACCCAAATTTCTCCACCCAAAAAACTACCGTTTAGAACATGAACCCGCTTTGGTCGAAACGGACTTTCGCCATATCGCAATAGAGCCCTGTCGTGATAAGATAGTTCAAATGAACTAATTTTGCTATGTCATTGCCACAGGCAGATTTTGACACGCCTTGGAAAGACATTCTCGAAGCCTATTTCGAGGAGTGTATCCAATTCTTTTTTCCTGACGTGCACCCGCAAATCGACTGGCTACGCGGCTATGAATTTTTAGACAAAGAGCTGCAAAAAGTTGTGCGAGATGCTGAAGTTGGCCGTCGCTACGCGGACAAGCTTGTCAAAATCTGGACTCTAGACGGCGAAGATATCTGGCTGCTCATTCATATCGAAGTGCAAAGCCAGCGAGAAACGGATTTTGCGCAGCGGATGTTTACCTACTACTACCGGCTCAAAGATCGTTTCAATCGCGCCGTTGTTAGCTTCGCTATTTTGAGTGATGATAGCCCAAGCTGGCGACCTACTCGCCATGTAGAGGAGCTGTGGGGCTGCAAAAGCACCTTTGAATTCCGCACTGTAAAATTGCTAGACTATCAGCAGCAATGGTCGCAGCTTGAGATGAGCCGTAACCCGTTTGCGATGGTAGTGATGGCTCATCTCAAGACGCTAGAAACAGCTTCGTTGCCTGAGCAACGCCAAAGGTGGAAAATTACATTAACGAGAGGACTCTATGAGCGGGGGTATAGCCGTCAAGATGTGATTAACCTTACTCGCTTTATTGACTGGATCTTGGCCTTGCCAGAAGATTTGGAGCAGTCATTTTGGCAGTCGATTATGGCTTATCAGCAGGAGAAAAAAATGCCTTATATGATGTGGATAGAGAGACAAGCTCAGCAAAAAGGCCGCGAAGAAGGCCGTGAAGAAGGGCTGAGACGAGGGTTGATTAGAGCGATCGCCCTTGGCCTAAAGCTAAAATTTGGCGAAAGTGCCTTACAGCTTATGCCTGATGTCGAAAAAGTTGAAAGCGTTGCCGCCCTTGAAGCGATCCAAGAGAGCCTAGAAACAGAACTATCGCTAGCTGACTTTTGCCAGCTTCTGAGCCACCCGATATCTACATAGACTCGTATATCCGTGTTTTACGGATGCTACAGTTTAGGGAGGCTAGCGGCTTTCAAGGACGGCTTGGATATCTTCAGGAATCGCTGAGAGCAGGTCGTATCCCGTGGCAATTTCGATGCGATCAACGGTCGTGCGATAGGTTCGCCAGTCGGATTTGATGCGATCGCTGTTCGGCATATCCACCGCAATCACCTCCGTCTGCCGACTGACGCGATCATCTTCAGGTGTAAGGACGACAATTACCTTCCACACGCGTCCCGGCACCGTGACTCGACCCACTTTTCCCTGATTGCCATAAATGCCGCCCATCACATACAGCGATTTGCCCTGCTGCTTTACCAAGTCGCGGCCATACTCTTCTAGTTCGCGCCACGGGCCTCGGTTATTGTCACTGGCCTGCGGAAAGATATTGCTCATCAAAAAAGTGATGGAATTGTCTTGATCGGTGTCAGTGCGATCACCCGATGGCACCATATGGCCTCGATCATAGCCACTGCGCCGATACTCCCCTGGCGTTGCTTGATAAAACCCCTTGGGCAATCCGCCATCGGGCCGAAAATTGTCCTGACGATTGACCGAACCTAGCCAGCCGCTATCGACCCACCAGCTAGCCCAGTTTAAGACATTGCGATCGCGGCTATAAGACAGCACATATTGCTCTCGCTCAATCAGCCAATTGTTAGGATTATCGCGTCCCGCGTTGCTTGGATTTCCCAGCGCCAAATGCTCACTGTCAGAAAAATAAGTGGGCAAATCCCGCACCAGTAACCCCGGCGGCAGGGCCTCACAGGCCACCCCATTGCCATCTCGATCCAGGCCATAGTCATCCGACTTAAACGCATCCAAAACTTCTTGAGCCAAAGCCTGCGTCACAAAATCACTACAGTTACAATAGCTATCCACACAGGGCGGTAAGCTAGCTGTAAGATCTCCCGTCGCAGCGCAGCTACTAATCACCACAGCGATGAACAAAGCAGCGTATTTATGCTGACCTAAACGGCCTAACGCTTTAAGCCAGCCAAACGCTCTTAAGAATCCAATGATTGGCCGATAAACTTGCCGAAGCCTTTGCATATCAAAAATAAGAAGGAAAATATAAAAGGGTACGTTCGTTCCATAACCTACCCTAGGCTTGCCTCCAGTGAACAGCCTTATTAACAGATTCGCCACCTAAAAGGCATCACGGTATACTAAAAACCGTACACCTTTGAAGCGCCCTCCGTATTTTGGCCTTCAGAGAAACTACGTTCATCCTGTAACCCCCATTTTGAGATTTATGCTTACTACCCTCATTTCTACACTCAAAGCTTGGTTTCCTGCCCCTGAAGTTCTGGCTCACTGCGATGGCCCTTGCGGCGTATACGATCCGTCTTCTGCTCGAATCGCCGCTGAAGCCGTTGTTTCTATGACCAAAAAAATTCTCGACCTTCAGCACCCCGACGATAGCGACACCCAAGCGATGGCCGCTTACCAAAACACGATGTCTCGCTTTGTCGCCATTAAAGAAGAGCAAGCGCAAATCACCAAAGACGAGCTGTTGATTCTTTGGACCGACTACTTCAAGCCCGTCCATCTAGAAAAGTATCCTGATCTGCACGATACCTTTTGGAAAGCCGCTAAGCTTTGCTCAGCCTGCAAAGTAGAAGTCAGCCCGCAGCATTGCCAAGAATTGATGGAAGCCGTGCAAAAAATCCACAACATTTTCTGGGAAACTAAGAGCCGTGACGTTTCTTGGTATGTCGCTAGTTAAGAGGGCGATCGCAAAAAGCAGCACTTGACCTGCCTTAACAAGCGTCGTTCATAAGTTTCATAATTTAAAGAGGACATGGCATAACTGCTATGTCCTCTTTGTTTATCACTTGTTTGTAATTTGTTTGTGGCCATATCTATAGCTGATGAAATTAAAGCGCAGTTGGAAAGAAATTGGCCTTTGGGCATTAGGCAAGCGCTGGCGATTTCGCGTCAAAGGGAACTCCATGCTGCCCACCTTACGACCGGGCGACGATATCCTAGTCGTGCCAGTCAGCCAATCTACTCAACTTTTTCCTGAAGATGTTATTATCTGCCGACATCCGTTGACCGCTAATCTGCGACTGGTAAAGCGAGTGAGCGAAACTTTTTTTGACGGTAGCTGCTACGTACTCAGCGATAATCCAAATGAGGGCAGCGATAGCCGCTCTTTTGGGGTCGTAGGCCGGGAGTTGATTATTGGTAAAGTCACTGGCCGATTGATTTAGGCCAACTGATTTAGGGGAGCTGATCAGACTGATTAATTTAGAGAATTCATAGGTTCTATGTCCATAGCTTCCACAACACCCAGAGGGCAATAAAGTCTGCCTCTGCTTACATCCAATCACACGAAATAGGGGAAAACCTTCATTGCCCTTAGAGTGAGTGACAGGAGCTACTGAGGGCTGGTTCTTCGGGTGACTGTAGGCGCTTGAGATTTGTCAGCTTTGTTGGTTGATTTGTTTAGGTTGACTTTATTTGTGAGCTCAAAGACGACGGTTGTAGTCGAAGATTTTGCCATCATTTATCATGCAGTTGCAATAGAAGTTCAGCCTGAAAAAATCTTACATAGCGAAGTTAAACGGAGTGCATCCCAGTTATGTGATGAGTATAAATGCTTAGCATCGAAGGCATAAGAAAGCCGCTAAACTTTGAGCAGTTCATAGCTGTAGCGAGGATACCACCGATGGATAGCGCCAAAGAAGCTCAGATTACCGCCCATGC
>JBGTNW010000309.1:0-6518 GCA_041742865.1 Phormidesmis sp. | reverse complement strand
ATCATCAGGAATTTGGCGGTCTACAACTCTAATATGAATATTTTCTCGAACGCTGGGCTCAATTCGATGCAGTAGGCTTTGCGTCATTACTAGATTTAGAGTGCCGGTAGTCGCATCGATAATGACGAGTACGCTTTTGGGCTGGCTATTCGGTGGATTGGGGGCTTGTTGGTTGAGAACCTGAGCGATCGCTGGAGTGTCTTGGTTGAGTTCTGGCAACTGAGTCCACCACAAGGGTGTATTCAGCCGCAGTACGCAAGACAGTATGCCAGCCGATAGTAAAATCAGCCCGATGACTCGCCATACTTTTTTGCTAAGCAGCTTGAGGAGTGCGCTTGCCCTTGGTAGCTGGGCGGTTGAGAACTGAGCAGAAGCCCAAAGAGATTCAGCCAATGCGTAGGCAACAGTAAGATGCATCCCTAGCGTGATTGGCAGCATGAACCGCGTAGAAGCTACAATCTTTCCCGCTACCAGATAGCTAATGGCAATCACAGCGCCGGTTATGCCGATCAAGGTCACTACAAAAAACCACGTTCTAAACGGCGTTTGTTGAATGAGCTGAATCAGTGCTACTAGGCTCACGCCGATAGCTAGCAGCAGCAGCGGGGCGATCGCTAACTTAGCCTGGAATGATCCCACTGGACTTACGCCAAAATCAACAAATGTGCGGCTCAGCACGCCCATCACGCGAATCAGCATGTTCATAGGACCCGGGGGCGTATCCATCCAGTCCACCCCTTCAATGTCACTACCTGCTTTAAACACGACGTTAGAGACCACTAAAATCCAGGGCATATAGGCTAAGGTGACCAAAGTTGAGGTCAGCAAATAAGCCCGCAGCCTTTGCGTTGGTCTGAATTTTTCGAGGTAAAGAACGTACAGCCCGTGACCTACCGCAATCAGTGAGAACAGCAAGTGCGTGTAAAGGCCCAGTGTCACGAATAGACCGTAAGCCAGCCAATGCAAAGCCTGCCGCCCCCGAAATTGTTTTTGAGATTGCGCTTGAGAATCTTTAGCCAAACGCAGCGTGCGTAGTAGTACCGCGCTTGAAAGCACAATCAACAGCATCCATAGAGAATACTGGCGAGCTTCTTGCGCGTATACCACCTGTACGGGCGAAATGGCTAACAGCGCCATTGCGACCCCGCCCACCAAAGCAGAGCCAAACAGCTCCTGGCAGAGCCAAAAAGCAGCCGGCAAAATCAGGACACTAAACACAGCCGCTAAGCTGCGTAAAGAGCTGACAGAGTTGCCAAAAGCGCTGACCCAAAACCGCAGCATCACGAAAAACAGCGGCGGATGCTGACTATCTTCTGCGACTAGGCTCTTGATCGTATCGACTGTGGTTCTTTGAACATTGGGATACTGATACTTTTGAAGTTGATCAACGCTCAATTCGGGGCCGTCTACCACATCAGCCGTCATTTCTTTGAGCGTAAATCCGGAAACTCTAATGGCGGTTGCGACTTCATCTACCCAGTAAACTTTTTGATCTAGATTAGCGAACCTAAAAAAGATGCCTAAGCACAGCACCGCAATCAGTAAAAGCTGAGTGCTTCGAGCAAATGCATTTGAAAATTTGCTGGCTGAGCGTTGTGAAGGGTGGATGTGCGATCGCCCTAATTGTGACGTCATGAGATATCACCCGCGAGATCGTAATAGTCTCTTGACGCGCGGGCCAAATGTAGAGTTCCAAAGGATTTAAGCAGGCTATTAGCTACTCATTCATGTTTTTGTAGGTGGCGACAGCTGATGGCGAAATCCGGTTGAGATAGCGGAAAATCCAGTATTTGAAGACAGTATCTAAAATAACTGGGAAGGTAGCGATGAAGAGAAATATAAAATTTCGGCTTGCAGGCAGTCCTAGATGAGTCGCCATTCCTTCTAGCAAGACTTCCCACCCATGGGGTGAGTGAAAGCCCACAAAGGTGTCGGTAAATAAAATAATAATAAAGGCCTTGGCGCTATCGCTGAGACCGTAAATAATTTCATCAATGAAGGTCTTGAGGGTCGCGACTTTTTCTTTGCAGTTAGTGAGCAAGAGGGAAAATGCCATCACCGCTACTATGTCAGCAAAGACATTTTGAACGGCATCAGCGCTGCGGTTTCGGTATTTTTCTTCAATATCAACGGCTTTTTGCCTAACTCGGTTTTCAATTTCTAACTCTCCGATCTCTGGAATTTTACCGATCAGCACTTCAAATCGAAACCGCTCTTCATACTGCTGCAACTCGTGCAGCGCATCTTCTTCCATTTCTTCGTTCAGGAAGACATCCGCCTGAGTGCTGTCACGGCTGTAGTTAACCAGCGGGCTGAAGATAAAGTTTTTGCTGAGGTATTGAGCCAGCAGCGGAATGATAATGAGCTGCAAGACAAAGGTAATTGCAATGGTTGTCTGTGTTTTGGAGCTGCGAAAGTTGCGCACAACCTCGACTTCAGCGTCGGGATCTAAGTCTTGCTTAATGCGATCTACGGTTCTTAAAATAGAGCGCGGTAAAACGCTGTTGCGGCGGCTGAGAGCTTCGTTGGGTGTTTCATCAGCCGGGGCAGGGCGATCTCCAGACAGTCCAGTCGGTTTGCGAGTTTGAATTTGGCTAAGGGCAAAAACAGGCTGGGCAAAAAATGAGGGCTGCTGATAGCGATCAATGATGTCGTCAATGAGCTGGAGCTTGCGAAAGAAAATAGCTGAGCCATCGATTTGATCGAGGGGAATGTCGTCTGGCAAAGCGCGATCGCGCGGATCGGCTAATGCACGGCTGCTGAGCTCTGTTGCCGTTGGCAGATACTCTGAGCTGCTGGCCTTAAATTCGGCCATGCGCCTTTTGATAATTTTGAGATACTTGTTGAGTTCTTTCTCTAGCAGTCGATAGGCGCTGCGGCTGTAGTTGCCGGAGCTCTCAGAAATCGGCTGGCCACCAAAGTGCTGGTCTTCAAGCTGACGAATTTTAAGCGCGGCTTCATAGGCTGAATCAAGCGCTCGGCTTGGCGTTTTTGAAAACCACTGCCAAAGCTGGTCGAACAGCCCAGACCTTTGCGAAGAGTTTGTCATTGCTTAACTGACACCGCAAACCAACAAATATTAAATAGATCACTCTATCTTAAGGGGGGAAATGCGAAAACTACTGGCTTTAATTCACTTATTTCAAGCTGAAGATAAAGCGGATCGGTAAAATACTCGAACCTCTGGAATCAAGAGCGCTGACAGGATTGCTCCCAAATCAGCTTTTTCTCAACCGGCTGCGATTGGCGAGGCGCGACGGTGCGCTCATCCATGAAATAGACTTTGATGGCTTGGAGCGGGTAGCCACGGCGATCGCTCCGCTGACACATATAGTTGCCATAGCTAGGCAGCACGGTTTGGCCGACATGACGATTGAGATTGATGTAAAAGGTGCGCCACTGCATGTTTTTGTAGAATTGGGCGCGATCGCTCAAGCTAGGCTTGTCAAAGCTAATCGCTCGCTGCGGGCTTGGCACATTAATTTCATCTCCAGCTAGCGATTCTCCCGTCATCACATGCCACCCGTCATCAGTAGGCGGGCCTGGGGCAAAAATGCTCCAGCTCTGATCGAGCCTAGTGACTCTGCCAACCCAGTCCAATCTTTGTGCTGTGCGGCTAGTGACGACCCGGCGAATCAGCTGCACCGCAGGCTGTGGGCTATCTGCAAATGCTGGAATGCTGACAACGCTGCGCAGATTCCACATAGTTGTCAGCGCCAGCAGCAATAGCGCCAATGCACTCAGCCAGCCAGGGTTTTTGACCGTGAGCGGATTGAACTTAAAAGGTCTAGTAAATCGGCCCGCCATTTTGCGGTGAGTCGCAATCCACTCATAAAACCGGGTGCCAATGCTCATGACCGGTTGCCAGCGCAGCAGTGGTGCAAAGATTCGGAATACGGGAGAAAGGCTGACAACGTAAGCAATCCCTTCAAATTTGTAGTGATGTTGACCTTGCCAATCGACAATTACCCATGAATTTTGGCGCTCCATGGCCTGATGAATTTCTGGAATGCTTTGGGCGGTGGCTAATGGCGCATGTGGCAATATCAGCAGCATCCGAATCAGATGCACCACTTTTTTGCAAAATCCGCACTCAGCATCGTAGAAAATTTTGAGGCCCGTGCGTGGTGGCCCTTTGGGCTCAGATCGATAGGCTTTTTGGCTCAAGGTCTCCCAAACGGAGGTAGGGATAAAAGCCAGCCAAGTGACGATGCTCAATGCTGGGAAAATACCAAGATTGAGCGTTAGGCCAAAGCCTGCATGAAGGCTAATAAACAAAGCGACCGCAACCAAGCGGCAGGCATCGTTACGCCACGGCGACCAGATCAGCAATGGGCCCACCCACTCTAGTCCCAAGGTTACGAAGGTAAAGACTGTCAGCAATGGGCCTAGATTCAGCAAAAAGTGACCTAGCGCTGTAACGTACTGATCGTAGCTGAGAGCATAGTAAACGGCGCTACCTTCGGGCCACCAAGTAATGCTGGTCGTTTTGAAAGCGGCTGAGAAAATGTAGATAAAGCACTGTTGAGCCATGAGCGCGAGCGTGGCCCCAGATAATATCCGCAGCGGTACGGGGCGGCTGGCGGTATTTAGGGCTCTATCGACTGAATAGGCTGCACCCAAAGGTAAAAACATGGCCCAGAACATAATGGCTCGAAGGACATCATCAGCGGCAAAAATGAGCAGTGGGTTTCGGTTCTGCATAGAGATGAGCAGCGCCCACGACGTGATTACGGCCAACCGAGAGTGGTAGCCGAACAGCATCGCCACCGCAAAAATAGCCGCGATTAAAAAGAGAAAGCCTTGAACAACAGGCGCACCGCTTAGGGCATGAATTGTCCAGTAGCCCGGTCTGAGCAAACCGTCATTTAAGACAGATCGAGGCAGCACGCCCGCATCCGTGTAGTGAGCGGTTAAATCGCCAAAGCGTGTCCATAGATCGCTGAGCAGCACTAGCGCTAAGCCTATTCTCAAAAGAGCCAGCGATCGCACATCCAAGCTATAGCGCTCTAGATACTGATATAGTCTGCCTACAAACGTATGAGAAAAGCCTTTTGGGGAAGGTTTAAAAGTCATGCTAGTTGCTGAGATGGCTGTTTTGAAGGGACGCTTTTAATCGCTAGACAGAATTAGCTTTTAAGAAACTCAATGATTCCCTGAGCGCTCGACGAGCGACCTTAACCTGATGGCGACGAGTGGGCATCCGAAAAATGTATACACCTCGACGACTCAAGGCTGCAAGCCTACCGCCGAGGGTGATTCCAAAGCTCCAAAGTCCTGCATCGCCAACGCCCAGCGTGATCATGTCACCGAGATGCAAATAGTTAAACGGTTTGGGTTTTTTCCCTTGGATGAGCGCGGCTAAATTTGCAGCAACTCTGTTAGCCGCCTGAAAAGCGGCCTGAGCGGTGTTAGGCACAGGCTTTTGATGACGGCTTCTGACATCAGCACTATCGCCGAGGACAAATACATTGTTATGAGAAATGAGTTGGAGCGATCGCCTTGTCAGTCTTTGACCATGGTCATTTTCAGGCACAGATTGCTCACCTAGCCAAGGTCGAGGCTGTGTCCCAACAGCCCATAGGGTGAGCTGACTCGGCAGTACTTGGGCGATATCTCCTTGCTGCAAGGTAACCGATTCAGCCTCTACTTTGATCACTGAAGTTTCGGTTAATACCCTGATCCCTCGGCGGGCGAGGGCAGCTTTTCCTAGGCGTTTGAGCCCTTTAGCAAACGCTTTAAGAAGGGTTGGCCCCCGCTCTATTAAGG
Organism: Phormidesmis sp.; assembly: GCA_041742865.1. Classification (GTDB taxonomy): domain Bacteria; phylum Cyanobacteriota; class Cyanobacteriia; order Phormidesmidales; family Phormidesmidaceae; genus Phormidesmis. The sequence goes on along the minus strand of JBGTNW010000309.1, from coordinate 749 downwards.
TGACTTGAGCGCGATCGCCCAAATAATCTGAGACTTTGCCCGCTAGCTCTACACCGCTTGCCCCCCCGCCGATAATGGTGACCGGAAGTGGCATTGTCGGGCTGTGCAAGCTGTGCGATCGCACCATCTGCTCTAGCCTGGCTTTCAGTCTTTGCGCATCTTCCAGTGAACGAAAGGTCAACGCATGTTCTTCGACGCCGGGAATATTGACCGGGCGGCTTTCAGCGCCATTAGCAACCACCAAATAATCGTAGGTGAGCGTTTCACCTTGGCTAGTCGTTACCGTTTGTAGGATCAAATCTATAGCACTTGCCCAGGTCTGCTGCCAGCGAATAGAAGTCCCTGCAATCAAGCTGCTATACGTTGGTGCAATCTCCCATTCCTTCAGCTCATCGGTGATTAGCTCGTACATCATCGGAGTGAATAAAAACCGTTCCTTGGGTTCAATCAAGGTGATGCGGCTACCGCGTAGGTGACGATACTTTTGCAGATAGAGCGCCGTATATAAACCGCCAAAACCACCTCCTACGATACAAATATGCAATCGCGTCGTAGGGGTATTTCGGTTTGTGAACGGCTGGATCATGCTTTCGGTGCTTCTTTTCGGGGCTTCTTTTTGGTATTTATTGAGCAGTTAACAAAGGCTTCATCTGGCTGGCAAGCTGCTGTGAGCGCACTTTTCGGCCTTCTGGCTTTAAATGGTAGTGAGTATCCGCAAATAAAGTGGGCTGAGCTTGAATATTAAGCGT
>JBGTNW010000308.1:0-7984 GCA_041742865.1 Phormidesmis sp. | reverse complement strand
CATTGAGAATAACCTCTAACTTTTTTTAAATTTGGAGTAAGCCTCAATAGCGCTCAATTCAGTGGACGCCCATGTGGCTCTAAGCAAGGGAATGATGTCTTGGGAATCTGTGAAAAGCTCTGCATCATGTAGCAAACAATGTCGCAGATGATACCTTTGCAAAAAAGCTAACCCTGTTATGTGTCTCACGCTTTCAACAGGACACTTTATTTAAAGTATCACGATGCCTGTAGGCAAACCTAACCCAAAGCAAAATAAAAGCCAGCCGAAAAATCGACTGGCTAAGATGCTGTGTTGAGAGTAGGAGAACCTAAAATCAGTTCTTGTGAAGAATGTAACACCCTTTCCCAGAGCTCGCAACATTTCTTCATATTTTAGTTGACCTTAAGCCCCCGCAGATGTCTTTAGCGTATGATTTTAGCCCACACTTCCTGGCACATTTGACTTAGGCCCAGTAGCCAGATTCCGGATCCGCTGGTGACTATTGCTAGCAGCAAGGAATAAATGGGGTGGGCTGCTTGCAGGGAGGGATTGGCGTTGCGGCTCTGTTGGGTGCTTTTCTGTCCAGACAGTTTGTTGAGCCACAGTTTATCGAGATCGAGCCATAGGTGATTACCACGACGAACCCAGCCGAGGAGCTGAACCGATTGGCCGCTCAGGGCAGCAGGGGTTGAACCGAAGCTAACAGCGTTGCCCAAAGGGCCAAGGGCTGAGAAAAAGTGTATCTTCAGCAGGCCGGGGCTAATGGCCGAGTTGGAATCAGCGTCGATGTACAAGAACAGATCTTGCCCTAGCCAGTTGGCAATGCCCGGTCTACCGAGGAGGGTGCCTGACAGTTTGGCCGGGAGACTGCTGACAGGCAATAGGTGCGGATCGCTGGTCCACGGTATCCACTGTGTCAATGCTTGTGTGAGCGGCAAATTAGCGGGTAAATCAGGGAAAAACCGATTGATCCGCAGCATAATGCCGATACCGGTGCCCAGCAGAATGCATCCTAGAAAAAGGTTGGGTTCTTGGTACATCCAGTCTAGTGCGGGTTGTTTGAGCCAGTGGGCAAAAGCGCCGACTGTGAGCAGTGCAAGGCCAATAGCGAGTCCGATGACTAAGCCAAAGAAAGGGGTGCCTTGGCTGAGCAACATGGCCCATTCTGACTGTGAGAGTTTTTGATGTTTTCGGCGCAGCTGCGGTAAGTGAATTTCTCGGTCAAGTTGCCAATGCTGGGCGTAGGCCATGAGTCGGTAGAGGCGATCGCCCAAAGGTGGATGAGGATCATTCAAGCTTATCCAGTGACGAATCGGGTTGAGGCTATCCCAAGCAAATAGCTGCTCTAGTGGCACATGGCCATACAGCGCCTGCCGATTGAGATCAGCGCTGACAGGCAGCATCAGGGCCATGCTTTCTACCAGAGGCGGTGTGTAGCCTTGCGTTTGAATGCTGCGAGCTAAGCTAAAGGACAGTTTGGCCAGCGCGCGCGTCAGGCCGTTGGGGTTGCCAGTGCGCTCCGTAGCAGTGCGATCGCCCCTATAAGTTCGGCCTCGACTCACCCACAGTCCCGGTATTCGGGCCAGCCAGAACAGGCAATAGCTTAGCGTTGCTAGCCCGCCAGCAATCCAGTAGCAGGGTTTGCTTTGCCGGTTGCCCCACAGCGATAGCTGCCAGTAAATCTGATGAAATAGCTGAAGCACAAGCCCTTGCATGGAAAGAAAACCCCAATGTCCGGTTTTCCAGTGAGCCATTTCATAGCCGACAAGGGCCGCAATTTCATCGGCGGCTAGCTCCGTTAAGAGCCCCTCGCTCACCACTAATCGGGCATTGCGAGGAAGCCAGCCATAGGAAAACATTAAAGGCACCTCGGTGGGCAGCTTCCACAGGGTTGGAAAGGGCCATCCTTGCTGACGGCACTGTTGACTTAGCAGAGTAGCGGCTTCTGGCGAGTACTCACGGAGCTTTTGATTGGAGAAAGCTTGGGTTTGGGCAGCGCTTTGTAGCCACAGATCCCATAGCCACGGGGAGGCTATGGCCAATCCGCTCAAACTGCCTACTAGCAGCCAAGCTAAGCTGCCATAGGTTTCAGGCATCTGCCCTACTGTCATAGGCAGCAGCCGATCTAACCCGCGTAAAAAGACATTGAAAAAACGACTGCTCCCCTTGAGGACCCCTTGCACTGAGTAGAGTGCAAGCGCGTAAAAAGAAGCTGCACTTACGGCTGGCGCTATCCACAGATTGCCTTGCTTGGGTTTGCCCAGCGATCGCCCTTTACTTAATCGCCCTGCATTCGGCCAGCCATAGGATAGATCATTAGTAGGGGGTTCGAGGATATCCTCATGAAATTCTGGGCCGAGCTCTCGATTGAGATAAGCGTAGTGAAAAATCGATAGATTAGAGTCAGCGTGAGCGGTGGGTGGGTTAGCACGGCTTTCAATTTTTTTGAGCGTTGTCGCAGCCCACTGCTGAACAGCAGGCTGAGTGCTGCGACCGATTTTTTGGCAGAGGGGTTTGGCTTTAGCCCATTCTTGTTGGGCCATATAGGTGCGCACGAGGCCCATTCCAGCTTGGAGACGGTAGGTGCGGTTAGATGCGCGGCTGAGTTGGGAGAGCTTAGCGATCGCGTCTACATAGTCTCCCTGTTGGTAAGCGCTCATTCCCGCCTTGAGCAACTGTTCTGATTCTGGTGCTGACATGGCCCTTCATCGGTAGCGTCTAGGCAAGCCAGCTTCAAAGCTGACCCCGCAAGAATTGGTCAGCCTAGGGTAGGCAAATTATCAAAATACATATCAGCGGGGGTTTACTGAATGCGCTACTAACCCTTCGAGCGGCTGTCCAGCCTACTTTATTGAGGTCAGTAGGCGGCGCGGTTTTGGCGATTGGCAAAAAAGCTACTCGGCGGCGAGGATACTCTCCACTAACGCGTACAGACTTTCTTCATTTTCACCAGCCATCTGCCGATCTTTTAGATCAATCAGCCCGTGGGCAAGTTGAGCAGCCCTTTTTTTGTAAGTGGCGTTGGCTGCGAGTAAATCAGTAAAGACCTCCTGCTCAACTTCTAAACGGCTAGCCTCATCGGCAATGGGCGAGGCGTAAGCGGCATCTTCCACGTCGTAGCGCAATAGAAAAATTAGGGCGTTGCACTGGGTTTGGAGCTGTTTTTGCAGCGATCGCGTATCTAGTTCTAGCCGATCAAAGCCAACGGTGCCGCTGATGCGAAGTTCCACGATGGGTTGATGCGCAGGAATAATTTTTTTAGCTTGAATAGCTTCTGTAACTAAAGCTTTAGCCCCCGCTTCTACCGCCTCAATCAAATCTTGTGTCCTCAGATGAAGCTGAAGCCGCACAATCGTTCGCTGCTGGTAGTCCGTCTTCAGCTCAGCGCGAATTCCTTGCGAGTCAATGTCTACTAGATACGCCCCGCGCTTAAACTGACTCTCCTCGACATTGTTGGCTTCTAGCGAACCAGGATTGAAAATCCAGCCGTCTTCTTCATAGCTTTTGTGGATATGGCCAAGTGCCAAATAGTCCACCCCCGCTTTTTTTAAAGGCAGCAATTCGCCGTAGCGCAACGCCCCTGAATAGCGAGAAATCTGCCCCTCCAGGCCATGGTGAAACAGCAAAATAGAGGGCCCCGGCGCAGGCGGTAACTCGCCCATCGCTGCCGCAATTTGCTCAATTGCTCTCGGCGCAGCTGCACCATACCAGCTAGAGCCCAGCACCCGCACACCGCAATCGAGATCGATGTAGCCACCGCGCTTATCATCTTCATCCCAAGGCGAATAGAACGGCTCATCGGCGCTGACATTGCCAGGCTCTAGCAGCTTTAGCAGATCCCAATCTGATAGATAGCGCAGCCAGCTTGATTTAGTTCCAAAAGGCGCATTGTCGTGATTGCCCTCAATCGCTAGCGCCGGAATATTGGCCGCTTTTAACAGCTGAAAACAAGCTTGAGCATGATTCAAAATGGCGGGCTTAATGTTGCGATGCTCGAATAGATCGCCGCCCACAATGACAAAATCTACCGACTCATCAATCGCGTATTTTTGCAGCACATTTTGCAGGGCATAAAAAAAGTCTACCGTGCGTTCTTTGCTGTCATAGCGATCAAAGCCGAGGTGAATATCTGAGATATGGAGAAATTTCGGCATGGTATCGATATCAGAAAGGGCAATGCGGCAGCGGGCATTATTGCTTAGAGCACTTGAATGACCTTAATCTTAAACCGCTTCAGCAGTCGAAGCCGCGAGTTCCTGTAGCCGCTCTTGCTGATCTTGGCTAATGCAAGACTGAATGACGGTTTCAATGTCACCTTCTAAGATGCTGTTGAGCGGGAAGTTTTGATTGAGCCGATGGTCGGTAACGCGGTTGTCTTTGTAGTTGTAGGTGCGAATTTTTTCGGAACGAGAGCCGGAGCCAACTTGCGATCGCCGGATCGAACTAATCTCATCCTGCTGCGCCTGCAATTTTATTTCATATAGCTTAGCCCGCAAAATCTGCATCGCTCGCTCACGGTTTTTAAGCTGCGATCGCTCCTCTGTACAAAACACCCGAATTCCGGTCGGTTTATGAATTAAATCTACCGCCGTCTCCACCTTGTTCACATTTTGACCACCTGCGCCGCCTGATCGCGCCGTCGTCATCACAATTTCCTTGGGATCAATATGCACTTCTACATCATCAACTTCTGGCATAATTGCCACTGTTGCCGTAGACGTATGTACGCGCCCGCCCGACTCAGTCAGAGGCACTCGCTGCACTCGATGCACTCCTGACTCAAACTTCAGCTTGCTATAGACCTGATCGCCTTTAACTTCAATCACGGCCTCTTTAATACCGCCCACATCAGCTTTCGATTCGCTCAGCAACTGCGCCTTCCAGCCCTGAGTCTCGGCATACCGGCTATACAGCCGCATCAAGTCACCGGCCCAAATGCCCGCTTCATCGCCGCCAGTGCCAGCGCGAATCTCCAGCATAATGTTCTTGTTATCGTTCGGATCTTTCGGCAGCAGCAAGACCTTTAACCGCGCTTCTAGCCGCTCGTTGTTTTCTTCTAATTCAGCCACCTCTAGCCCAGCCATTTCGTGCATTTCAAGGTCGCTCACCGATTCTTTATAGATTTCTTCAGCGCCCTTAAGATCTGCTTGAAGCTGCTGCCACTCATGATAAGTGGTCACGGTTTCTTCCAAAGAAGCGCGAAGCTTGGCAATCTTTTGAAACTCATCGGGGTCTTTAGCGACATCCGGATCGGCCATTCGCCGCGTCAGCTCACTAAAAGTCTGCTCTACCGAGGCTAGTTTTGTGAGTAAATAAGGTTCAGCCATTGTCTTTAACCAAAGTGAATTTGCCGATGGATTTGCCTAGAAGATTCAAAGTCATCGCCAAAAAAATATCCGAGCGACCTACCCTCACAACAATTGCAAAAGGTCTGCCACCCGGATCTTAGTTTCAAGCGATAGTTGCTACTTTTTAGCGTCGCTACCTGATTCAGTCGCATCAGCTTCTGTAGACATACCGTACTTACGCAAGAAGCGCTCAACGCGACCCTCGGTGTCAATAATTTTTTGCGTACCTGTGTAGAAAGGATGATTGCCTGACCACACGTCTACATTTAGTTCAGGTTTGGTTGAGCCCACGGTCATAACCTGCTCACCGTTGCAAAATACTTTGGCATCAGGGTACCACTTGGGATGGATGTCGGCTTTTGGCATGGTTCTAAGAGATTTCTAAAAGAAGAGGATGAAAAATTGAAGTAGCCTAAAAAATTAGGCTTTGACTTTGCTCAGGTGAAAAATTAATGAAAAGAAATTGTTAATCGAGGCGAATCGAAGTTAACGCTTCGAGAACTGACCTGCCTTACGCGCTTTCTTCAATCCGTACTTTTTACGCTCTTTTTGGCGCGGATCACGAGTGAGATAGCCTTCTGTCTTCAACGGCATCCGATTGTCAGGATCTAGCACACACAGAGCTCTAGCAACGCCAAGCTTAATTGAGTCAGCTTGACCGGTTAAGCCGCCGCCGTGAACATTGACCAAAATATCGTATTCGCCTTCTAACCCTAACGTCTCTAAGGGCGCTTTGGCAGAAGTCAAGTAGGCAGGGTTACCCTGCAAATAATCTTCACCGGGCTTTTTGTTGATTGTCATTTGGCCATTACCGGGCACTAAGCGAACCCTAGCAACAGAAGATTTACGACGGCCTGTGCCCCAATAAACAGCGCGATCAGATTGGTCAGCCATGAGTTAATTACCTCCGGGAATAGTGTTAACGGTCAGAGATTGTGGATTTTGTGAGGCGTGAGGATGTTCGGGGCCAGCGTACACTTTCAGCTTAGTAAAGAGCTTACGGCCTAGCGCGTTTTTGGGCAGCATTCCCTTGACGGCTTTTTCGACGATGCGCTCGGGAATGCGGGCCTGCAGTTGATCAAATGTTTCTGTCTTCATACCGCCGGGACGACCGGAGTGGCGACGATATAGCTTTTGAGAATTTTTGTTGCCAGTAACGGCTACTTTCTCGGCATTAACCACGATAACAAAATCGCCAATATCCATATGCGGAGCGTAGTTAGGCTTTTTTTTACCTCGCAGCACCTGCGCAATTTCAGTGGCCAGCCGACCCAAACGCTGGTCAGCGGCATCTACCACATACCAATCGCGTTCGATTTCATTAATAGGAGTAAGGGTAGTTTTAGTAGACATAGCGGTTTCCGTGAGCGTCGTGAATCATTCTAAAGAGTAGTGAGGTTGAGTATCGACCCAAGCCTCAAGGGGAAAGGGGAAATCTGGGTAGCCCACACGGAGCAAACATAGCCCTTGGGGGGGAGCAGAATATTTTACCAAATCGCGGCACTGGTTTTGCCAAATGTGAGTAAAGTCCTCGAGAGAAAGTGCTTGTTCTCCCACTTGGACGATTAAGCCCACAATCAAACGAACCATGCCGTACAAAAAGCCTTTTGCCTGCAATTCAATTTGTACAAAGTGGCCTGAGCGATCACATTTTACAGCCTGCATCTCTACCCAGGAATGGGCGCGATCTGACCCTGCACGATGAAACGCGGCCAAGTTATGATAACCCACTAAGGGCGTTAGTGCCTTGAGCATTAGGCTTTCATCTAGCGGCCGGTAGTAGTAGTGCCACACAAAAGGCTGCACAAACAAATTAGGATATCGGCTTGTGTAGAAGGTGTAACGGTAGCGACGCCACTCGGCTGAAAACTGCGCGTGCCAGTCATCGGCTACCTGCGCGGACGCTCGAATCACAATGTCGTTGCTGAGCCGATCATTCAAAATGCTGGCCCATCGCTCCGCCGGGATCGCGCTAGGCGCATCAAAGTGAGCGGTTTGGGCAGCGGCATGAACGCCCGTATCGGTTCTGCCTGCACCCTGCAAGGGGGTGTGGTAGCCTACGACAGAGGCGATCGCTTTTTCAATATCAGCTTGAACCGTGCGATCATTTGGCTGACGCTGCCATCCGTGAAAGGCAGTGCCCTGATATTGAATGACCAAGGCCACTCGCTGCTTACCTTGCTGATCTGGCGATAAACTAACCAGTTGCTGGGCGGTGCGGCTAGGCATTGAGTCAGCTCAGCTAAGGTTGGCTAAGTTAGCTCAATAATAGCCATCCGGGCGTTGTCGCCTCGGCGGCTGACCGTACGCACAATGCGGGTGTAACCACCTTTGCGATCAGCGTAGCGCTCAGGGGCTTGAGCAAAAAGAGCATGGACAAGCTGTTTGTCGTAAACATAGCCAAGGGCTTTACGACGCGCAGAAAGTGAGCCATCTTTGGCCAGTGTGACCATCCGTTCGGCTTCGGAGCGAATGGCCTTGGCACGAACTTCGGTCGTTTTGATTCTGCCGTGGCGAATCAGTTCGGTGGTAAGCGATCGCATCAAAGCTTTGCGCTGGTCAGCCGCTTTGCCTAATTTGGGTACACGACAACCATGTCGCATGGGTTTTCTCCTTTCCTAAGGTTGTTTGAAAAAGTTAGTAGATGTCTGAGC
>JBGTNW010000307.1:0-21471 GCA_041742865.1 Phormidesmis sp. | reverse complement strand
CTGCTGATTCATGGCGAAGCCGACAACAATACCGGCACCTATCCGATGCAAACCGAACGTCTTTATGAGGCGATTAAAGGGCTTGGCGGTACTGTTCGCTACGTTAGCTTGCCCCACGAGGAACACAGCTACCGCTCTCGTGAAGCTGTCGGTCATGTTCTTTGGGAGATGGTGCAGTGGCTAGATACCTACGTAAAGCGGCGTTGAACTGTATTGGCAAAGATGCTCTTCTGACTTGCCAAAAACAGTCGCTACAATATCGCTACAATTAAAGTCAGTCACTAGCCGTTAGCACTGCCTACGTCATGACATTTATCACCAACCGATCCGTTTCTCCTACCCACCCGCAGCCGAATTCGCAGCGCCCCGATCCAGCGACGCTGCCGACCATGTATGATTTGCCCAGCGAATTTCCTGAGGAGCCCGGTTTGCCCGACGAATTTCATGACTTTCAACCTCAGCTTCTCAGCCGCACACTACACCTACAAGACTACGCCACTGACCAAAAATTTACCGGAACCGATCTCAACGTTTATTACGATGTCTATCACACCATTTGGCATAAGCGCCCAGATTGGTTTTTAGCGGTAGATGTGCCCCGTTTATATGATGGCTACGATTGGAGAAATAGCTACGTAACGTGGCATGAAGGCCAATCCCCAGCGATCATCATCGAATTTTTGTCACTGAATACGGAAAAAGAAGATCTGGGTCGATTTTATAGAAAATCGGATAAGGTACCAGGAAGTGACGTAAACCCTAACCCGAAAGATTTGTTTGTTGCTCTCACAGAAGCAGACAAGAGCCAAATGAGTGCCCCGCCTAGCAAATTCACTGTCTACGAACAATATTTGAAGACCCCTCACTACATCGTATATAGCCGGTATACCCGCAAACTCAGGTACTTTAGACACAACGGTTACTGCTACGAAGAGCAGCCCGTCAGCAGCGACTCTCCGATGATCTGGCTCGACGATCTCAAGATTGGTCTTGGGCTTTGGGATGATTACTTTGAAGGGATGCCAGGGCCTTTGCTGAGATGGTGCGACGCTGCTGGAAATTGGTTTTTGTCTGATATTGAGCAAGAAAAACTGGCCAAGGAGCAAGAAAGACTGGCCAAGGAGCAGGAAAAACTGGCTAAGGAAAAAGCTCAGGCACGCGCTGATAAGTTGGCACAAAAGCTGAGAGAACTGGGCATTGATCCAGATGAGCTTTAAGCAGTTGGCGGTAACGGATCATCGGTACGATCAGATCTTCTCCTATCCAAACGATTTCATCCTAGTGATTAGCCAAGATGAGATCGCCCCACCGCTTCTGAAATATTGCTTAATTTGTGCTCATCTAGCCGTTTTGACAATCCAGTTAAGATCTCTTTCACCATCGTTGGCCCCTCGTATACCCAGCCAGTATAGGTCTGTAAAAGAGAAGCGCCCGCTGTGATTTTGGCCCAAGCATCCGCTGCATTAAAGATGCCGCCGACGCCAATAATCGGTAGCGCTCCTTGAGTTTGTTCGTAAATTAGTCGAATGACTTCCGTAGAGCGATGCCTCACGGGCCCGCCGCTGATGCCACCCGCTTCGTCGGTGACTGATTTGCCCGTGGCTGGCACGATGCGAGTGCTCAAAGTTTGACGCTCAATCGTGGTGTTGGTGGCGATTATGCCTGCTAGCGCGTAAGTTTGGGCGAGCTGCACAATCTCATAAATATCTTCAGTGGCTAAATCCGGTGAGATTTTGACTAGCAGGGGTTTACCGGCGCTGTTGACCGTTTGTAGCGTTTCTAAAATAGGGGCGAGTTGAGCTTTGGCTTGCAGCGATCGCAGCCCCGGCGTATTCGGTGACGACACATTCACGACAAAATAACTGCCCTGATTTTTCAAGCATTCAAAGCTTTCAAGATAGTCTTGGGCGGCCTTTTCTAGCGGCGTTATTTTTGACTTACCCAAATTGATGCCGATCGGCACCGGATAGTCTCCTTCGGGCCAAAGCTGAGCGAGTCTGTTCGCTAAAGCGGCTGCGCCCTGATTATTAAAGCCCATTCGGTTTAGCGCTGCGTGATCGGCAGGCAACCGGAACAGTCTTGGCTGGGGATTGCCGGGCTGAGCATGGCTAGTCACTGTTCCGAGTTCGGCAAAGCCAAAGCCTAATAAGGGCCATGCTCGCGCCGCTGTGCCATCTTTATCAAATCCGGCAGCAAGGCCCAGAGGATTGACAAAAGAGTACTGCCAAAGTGATTGCTCCAAACGAGCATCGTGGACTTTGCAAAGATGAGAAATCGCCGCTTGAGCCGCTCGCCGAGTCGGCTGATGGAATACTCTCCCGGCAGTGGGCTCAGTCGCTAGCCACGCCAGCGTATCGATAGTTTGGCGGTGCACAGTTTCAAGATCGGCTTTGAAAACGTCAAATAAAAGTGGGCGCAAACCCGATCTGTAAAACTGTTGCAAAAGAATCTCCCAAAATACACCTAAAAATCGAGTCGCTACTAAAGCCTATTTTAAAGCCTGCTCAAAGAGCAATATATCAGCGATCTTGAGCGAATGATCTCACAAGGGTGATTTAGCTTATCTAGTGTGTTCATGGCTAAGGAGCTGGCCATTTAAAAATGGTCAGCTCCTTAGCCAGACTTTTGGCTGGATGCTTTAGACGCTTGGCAACTTGTTAACGACGCTAGGGAATTATCCAGAGTAACTATTGTCAATACGCTTGAGTATCGGTTATGTCTAGCCAACCTTTATCTATAGAGTCGTCAAAGAGGATTGAACACTTTGAAGAACACTCGCAGAATATACCGCCTCTTCAGGCGCAATCTAAACTAGAGAAGGAGGCATTAGCTAGGCAAAAAGCACTGATTACCCTAAGTAATCAAATTCGGCGATCGCTCGATTTCTCGATCATTTGCCAAACAGCAACCGATCAAGCCCGCCGGCTGCTATCTGCGGATAGAGTCGCTATTTACCGCTTTAACCCAGATTGGAGCGGCAACTTTATCTTTGAATCAAGCGATTCAGCTTGGATTTCACTCCTTGAAGCTCAAGCGCACAGCGCCCTCATCAGCAAAATTGTCAGCGACTGTAGCGTCCAGATGCTAGCGGCGACTCAATCAACCGACACGCACCTGCAGCTTACGTATGGCGGCGCATTTGTTCAAGGCGAAATTTTTAGGGTTTGCCCCGATATTCACACAGCTGGCTTTAGTGACTGCTACATAGAAGTCTTAGAAAGCTATCAGGCTCGCGCCTATGCCATTATTGCCATCTATTTAGACAACCAACTTTGGGGTCTGTTAGCCGCCTACCAAAATTCAGCGCCGAGACAATGGCAAGAAGGCGAGGTGCAGCTATTGACTCAAGTTGCTGAGCAGCTTGGCATCGCCCTCAAACAAGCAGAATACGTATGCACTATTCAAGCACAATCTTCAGAGCTTCAGCAAACCCTCAAAACCCTACAGCGTTCTCAAACACAGCTCGTTCAAAGCGAAAAAATGGCTAGCTTAGGTCAGCTTGTCGCGGGCATTGCTCATGAAATCAACAACCCAATCAATTTCATATACGCAAATTTGCCCTACGTTAGAAACTATGTCGCTGATTTGCTGACGCTAGTGCAAAGGCAAGATCTTCTCGCAGACAGTGAGATCGATCTTGAGTTCATGCTTGAAGATCTGCCCAAGATGCTGTTCTCGATGCAAACAGGTGCTAATCGCATTCGCGAAATTGTGCATTCTCTACGCAATTTCTCGCGTCTAGGCGAGTCAAGCGTCAAAACGGTTGATCTCCATCAAGGCATCGAGAGCACTTTGGTGTTTTTCAACCATCAGCTAGCAGCTAATCGCAAACATTCCACAATAGAGGTTATCAAAGCCTTCGGTGACCTTGTTCCGGTAGAGTGCTACCCGGCTCAGATCAATCAGGTCATTTGGAATATTGTCTCTAATGCAATAGATAGTCTGAGTACCGCCTGTAATCTCAGGTCTTTAAAGGCTGACAATTTAGATCCTTGGTCGCCTAAGCTGTGGATTAGCACTCAGATGAATGAGTCTAACCAAGTCGAAATTCGCATTCGAGATAATGGTATTGGCATTGATGAAAGCATTCAGCCCAGAATATTTGACTACTTTTTTACGACTAAGCCAATTGACCAAGGGAATGGATTAGGACTAGCGATCGCCTACCAAATCATCCGGGACAACCACGGTGGCGACCTTAGCCTCAATGCAGATTATCAGCAAGGCGCAGAATTTGTGATGCATTTACCGACCCAACTGGCCACTAGACTTTCGTCACATGAGAATAGCCAAGCATAGTCCACGGACTAGCAAAAATACCGTTGGGCAAATCCTGTTAAAAGGGCACTATACGCATATAAAGAACCTACAAATATTTCAATGACTTTAAGTGCTTCTACTCATCGAATTGTGTGAAGTCATTGAATATAGGTGCTAGTGCGCTGCGGGTTAGTGATTGCGATCGCTGATGGCTTTTAGGCTTCGTTTCAATCCGGTTCTTGCTTTTTCCCCTTTCTAACCGAAGACTTTTGTCCTCGCTGAGGATTTCACTATGGTTGAGCCTATTGTCCAGAAACCGGATCGCCGCGCTGATCGCCGCATTTCCAGTGAACTCAGCAAGCAAGATCTTAGCCAAGTGCTGCCCGCTATTTGGGAAGCAGAAACCCTCGATAAATCTATTCAAGAAGCGCTTGAAGCGATTCGCGCTGAGTTTGGCTATACGCTGCTTTGGATGGGGTTATATGATCGCTTTACCCATCAACTCACCACTCGCGGGGTGATTACCAACGGGCCGCGCCGGTTTTCTCATACGTCGTTAGCGCTGCATCCCGGCGATCTGTTAGAGCAGGTAGTGGTGCAGCAACAGCCGATGGTAGTCGCCGACATTCGCGATGAGTCCCGTGCGGGCGCTTGGGCCCGGATTGCTCAAGTCTTTGAGCTACAAGGAACGGTGATTTTGCCGATTCAGCGTCGGGGCATTTGTTTTGGCCTGATGGTATTGGGGTCTCGGCGCTGGGGCGTAGAACCCGGCATTTTAGAGAATTCTACGCTGCTAGCGATTAACAATGCCTTGGCAGAAGCAATTCATCAAAATGCTCTCGAAGATCAGCGGCAGCAAACCAAGCAGCCTACCAAACCTTTATTGAGCTTGCTTAATTCCCTCAATTCACTACCGGGTTTAGATGCTCGTCTTAAAGCTGTTGCGGATGAAACTCAGCTATTTGTAGAAACGCCGGTGAGTGTGTATTGGCTAGAGCCGCGAGGGCGCAGCTTTTGGTGCCGAGTCGGTAAATTGCAAGGAAAACCTAACGGCACTGTGCTAGTTAATGAGATGCAAGCGCTGTATCAAAGCTTTTGCGCGGGTGAAATGATCGCGATTGGAGAAGCGGAAGGATCGCTCAAAGCCAGTATGGCAAACCGACTGATGCAGCATTTGACGGTGCAGTCGCTGATGGCTGCACCGATTATGTACCAAGGTGAACTTCAGGGTTTTATCACGATAGAAGGCACTAGTCCACGCATTTGGAGCAGCGCCGAAAAAGATTACGTGCAAGGCGTTACCCAGCTCATCAGTTTAGCAATGCCAGTCTCAGAGATGGATGCAGCGCTAAGCAAGATGAAGTCTGATCATTTGCTCAGTGCCGGGATGACTCGCAGCATCCATAGCGATCGCGATTGGCAGCACGTATTAGGGCTATGCGTTAAGCAACTGGCCGCGCGAATCGGCTCCGATCAGCTGATTGTACTCAGCCTTAATCCGGAGCGGGGTGGCTTTGATCTGTGCTATCGCACTGGTGCTGGCATCGAAAGATCAGATCCCTGGCTACCGCTAGAAACGGTCGATGAGCAAATGCTGCGCAGGGCGCATTCGCCGGTGAGCGTTGAAAATTTGGACAATGAGCTGAAGTTTGGATCTTGGCGATCGCACTTTCAATCCATGGGCGTCAAATCGATGCTGGTGAGCAACCCCTCAGCGGGTCAAACCCCCGAAGGCATCGTGATTGTTACCGACAAAATAGAGCGCCGCTGGAGCCAAGCCGAGCGCGAACTGGTGCAAACCCTGAGCAGCCAAATTGGCCTGATTTTGCATCAGTGGCAGCTACAGCGCCAAACCGATCAGCAAGCTCAGCTCCATGAGGCTTTTCAGTGGGGAATGCGTAGCTTACAGCGGTTGACTAAACTCGAAGCGCTCGATCAGTCGGCCACGCGCCATATTGCTCAGCTATTGCACGTCCCTTTAGTGGCGATTATCACTTGGGAAAACGGCGAGGCTTCTGCGCAACTCAGCAACGTCTTATCCCAAAACAACCGCTTTAAGATAGACGCTAACCGCCATATTTCACTCGAAGCAGATGCAGTCCTCAACTGGGCTGCTTCGACTGAAGGCTTATTGACCCTACGATTAGAAGATCTTCCTGCCGATGGTCAGCAGTGGATATCAGGGCCTGCGGGTACCCAGATTTTGGCCATGGCGCTGCGCACCGCTCCTGAACACGAACCGAACGCGGTGATTGTACTGGCCGATAATGCTAGCCGCCAGTGGTCAGATGAACAAACGACCCTGCTAGCGATTATGGTCAATCAGCTGGCTTGGTGCCGCCGCCATCTCAAGCTGACTACCGCCATGCTGACTCATCAGCAACAGCTTACGCAGCTCAACTGGTACAAGCAGCATCAAATTAAAGATCTCAATGCCTGCTTTAAAGAATATCTGCAACAGATCAGCCTCCAGCCAATGGCAGGCTCTAACGCTGACAATCCACGCCAGCAGCTGTTAGCGCAAAAAATGAATATGCTTAGCAGTCGGCTCAGCTACGTCACTGACCATGAGCGCTGGGCTCTTAAAATCGGTCGTCAAAGCACGCCGTTAGTCAGTTTGCTGAAACGGGCTACGGCGCGAGCGAATCCGCTGATTCAAGCGCGGCAGCTGTGGTCAAAGGTGCACTGTGAAAGCAATTTGACCATTTCAGGTGATATTACCAAAATTGAATTCGTGCTCTATGAGCTGATTGCCGAGTCGTGCGATCGCGCCCCCGTGGGCGATCGCATTGACATCTGGTGCCGCCCGATTGACGAACAGTGGCTAGAAATCTCGATCACCGATGAAGGCCACGTCTCACCTAATATTCTCCAAGAACTCAGCCAAGGCCGCCCACTCGATTTACTTTCCCCTTCGAGCTTACACCAGCCCCAAAACAGCCACTTATGGGTTTGCCAATCGCTGATGCAGCAGCTCGGCGGCGAATTTACGCTCTCACAAATAGAAGATGGCCGAATTTTAAGCCGGGTCGTGCTGCCGCTAGGTCAGACAGCCTAATACACTGAGTAGACTTAAATAGTAGACTCAAATAATTGAGAATCAGCGGCTTAGCGCTTTCTGAGCACTTTTAGAGACCGACTCTCACTTTATGGAACCAATTTTTATTTTGCAATGATATCTTCTAAACTGGCTTGAGTCTCACTCACGGCTATTGTGACATGACAACTCCCTATAGCTGGGTGACTTTATCGTTACAAGCGATTCACCGTGCTCACTGGTATCGAAGCACGCAGCCGATTGAAGGAGCTGGCGGGCCAGTGATCAAGATGGCACAGCAGCAGTTAATCAACTTTGCTAGCAACGACTATTTGGGATTAGCAGGCGATCAGCGGTTAGTAAATCGGGCTATAGCAGCTACTCAAACCTATGGCACCGGTGCAACGGGCTCTCGGCTCCTGAGCGGGCACCGGCCTTTACATCGGGAATTAGAGCAGGCCATAGCGCAGCTCAAAGGTACCGAAGACGCCATCGTCTTTAGCAGCGGTTACTTGGCCAATATTGGCACCATTACAGCGCTCGTTGGCAGTCGCGATCTGATCTTGGCAGATGCGTACAATCATGCCAGTCTCAAACAAGGCGCAACGCTCAGCGGCGCTCATGTGGTTACTTACGCCCACGCCGATCTCAACGCGCTACAGGCCGAACTTGTCCAGCATCGGGCCGCTTATCGCCGCTGCCTAATTGTGAGTGATGGCGTGTTTGGAATGGATGGCGATATCTGCTCTCTGCCAGAAATTTTGGACTTAGCAGAGGCGTTTGAAGCGATGGTGATGATCGATGAGGCCCATAGCGTCGGAGTACTCGGTAAAACCGGGGCCGGATGCGCTGAGCACTTTGACTGCGCTGATCGCCCGCTGGTGCAAATGGGGACGCTCAGCAAGGCGTTTGCGAGTTTGGGCGGCTATGTAGCGGGCAGCGCCGAACTAATTGATTTTTTGAGAAATCGCGCTGCTAGCTGGATTTATACCACTGGGCTGTCGCCTGCGGACACAGCCGCTGGCATCGGGGCCATTGAAACCCTTCAGCAAGAGCCCTGCCGATTACAAAAGCTCTCTCAAAACGCTCAGTACCTCACTGGGCAAATTGACGCACTAATCGCCGATTTGCCCAGCAATTCGCCCATTTCAATCCAACGGTTACCTTCAGATTCGGCGATTGTGTGTCTACCGGTTCAAAACGCTGCTACCGTGCTAACGCTCACCCAACAGCTCAAAGTCCAAGGCATTTTTACCGCTGCGATTCGACCGCCGACTGCGCCGACAAGCCGGTTGCGCATTAGCCTAATGGCTACTCACACCCATGGTCACATTGATCAGCTAATCGGGGCGCTGAGGCTTTGTCTTAGCAAATGATCCTTGTAAGATAAAGGATGAAAAAACATTCAGCATTAGATTCCTATAATCATGGCAGAAATCAACTGCGCGGTAGAGTGCATCGACGGTTGCGTACTAGGTGAGCAGTGTCCTCACAAAGGCGCTCAGCAAAAAACCTCTCAATTTATTGCCCATACGTCGCTGGACGACATGCTAGAAATGGCCGCTGAAGCAGTGCGCCGTAAGCAGGCTGAGCGGACTAGCGCAGGCCCTAAATGGGTTTTTCCGGAAGACGGCATTAAGCCTGATTAATCGCAATTTAATCCCAGCGGATCGCTGTTAGCATCAGGGGGCGATTTCCACCGAATTTCGACCTTCTCTTGAGGGACGCCAATTGCAATCCCGGCTGCATCGAATTGGCATTTAATGCGGGCTCTAAGTTCGCGGGCAACCGGCCACTGCTGTAAAGGCTGAGTTTTAAGCAATAGGCGCAGCGTAATCCCGGCTTGATTGACGGCTTCTACGCCTAGCACATCAGGCGGCTCCAAAATCAGGCGCTGCCAGGCTTCTTCTTGAGAAAGCTCAAGGGCAGTACTTTCGAGCAGAGCTATGGCTTTATCGACATCAGCTGCATGATCGATCATGACGGATAGATCCACCTGTGCCCAGTCTTTAGATAGGTTTTGAACGATGCTGATTTGGCTGTTGGGAATGGTGATGACGCGGCCTTCACTGTCTCGCAGTTGCGTGATGCGTAAGTTAATGTACTCAACGCTGCCGGTGAGCCCCTGTACCGAAATAACATCGCCCATCCCGAAGTGATCTTCAAACAGAATTAAAAAGCCGTTGATAATATCTTTAATCAAGCTTTGGGCTGCAAGTGAAATGCCAATACCTGCAATGCCTGCACCGGCTAAAAGGGGGGCAATTTCGACACCTGCGATCGCCAATGCGCTCAGCAATGCTATGCCAAAAATAACTGCGCCTGCGACCCCTTTGGCCGCTTGCGAAAAGGTCGAAAATCGCAAGTCTAGTCGGCGCGATCGCGCCGGGGCCCACCGGGTTCCTTCTTGCAAAGCCAATCCCACTTTGTCAATCAGCACACTGCTGAGCCGAATGGCCACGTAAGCGATAACGCCGATGAACAAAATTTTGGTCGGCACAGTCATCCAATAGAGCAATAGGGTTGTGATCCAGCGGCTGTAAGGAAACAGATTCAAGATCCACAGCAAGCTACCTAGCCATAAGCCGATCTGAAATAAAATCAGCAATCCGCCTGCCGTTTCGTTGAGCTTACGCTTTTGGCGATTGTCTAATCGCGCTTTAAACTGCTCAAAAAAGCCATCAAAGTAAGGCAGCTCAGAAGGCATTGACGATGCTTCGACCACCGGGTTAGGTTCTCGAGGTGGCCCCATCTGAGCTTTGGCATCGAGGAGCCGGATCTGCCGCTGCCTGAGCGCTCGTCCGATGCGAGTGGCCCATAGCTGCAACAACAGAGCACTGATCAAAGTCGCTGCCGCAACCTTGACTCGCTGCTGCCAAAATTCCAGCTGTCGCTCTTGCCGATAGCGCCGAAAAGCCCTTTCTAAATCCGTTTTAAGTAGCACAGCATAGGTTATTGGATTGGCATAACCCCTGATTTGTGCGTCCAAAGACGTAACGGTTAATAAAGGTATGTCATCAACTGAAATGACGGGTAAGTTACTCGGCTGATCGATTTGGATACTAACCGTTGGGGGTCGATCATTGGCTGCAAATGTTTCGGAGGCGATCGCATACAGCCGCTGCTGAATTTCTTGAGCCCGACTTTCGGCAGGCCGCTGCTGCTCGACAGCAGGCGCACCGATCAAAAATAGCGTTCTGCCGTCTAAGTAAATCGGGGCCGTATCTACAGCATTGGGGATAACTGGCCACTGACTAGACAACTGGCTAGGTAATAAGCGCTCAGCAATACTCGGGGTGGCCGTGCTGGGCTCCTCGGGCAAGGGCGTCTCGGTAGTAGTAGGCGGCGTCGCACTGCCGGGTAATGACTGAGCCCTAATAGGCAAGCTCGAGACCCCTAAGAGAAAAACCACTAGTAGAGCAGTCCTTAAAAAGGACATAAATCGTAATTTTAGCGGTCTTGCCATAGGTCAATCGAGAGTAAGGAGAAGGACTGCTAGAGGATTATCTGCTTTCGGTCACTTAACTGTAATAGCCTATAAGAGTGTAGTAGCCCATAGCAGCAACTTATTCGATAGCCGTAAAACTCAGTCGATGACTTATGTCCCTCACAACTATCTGCGCAGAGGATCCGATAGATGCTGCCATGATCATTCGCTGCTGTGATTTAGCGGCCCAAGCAGCCGGTCATACGGCCCCTAACCCCTTGGTCGGCTCGGTCATTACACAAGGGGATGAGATTGTTGGAGAAGGCTATCATCCGCAGGCCGGTGAGCCTCATGCGGAGGTATTTGCGCTGCGCGCAGCCGGGTCAAAAGCGCGAGGGGCAACGCTCTATGTGAATTTGGAGCCCTGTCATCACACGGGCCGGACACCGCCTTGTAGCGAGGCGGTGATTGCAGCGGGAATCAGGCGAGTGGTGATTGGGATGGCCGATCCTAACCCGGTGGCCAGTGGCGGGATTGAAAGATTACAAGCCGCGGGAATTGAGGTGACAGTGGGGGTAGAGAGCGATCGCTGCCGTCAGCTCAATGAAGCCTTTATTCATCGAGTCATTCACCACCGGCCCTTTGGCATCTTAAAATACGCGATGACCCTCGACGGCAAAATTGCCACCACCACCGGTCATAGCGCTTGGGTGAGCGGGCCAGATTCGCGTCAGCGCGTTCATCAGCTCCGCAGCCAGTGCGACGCGGTAATTGTCGGCGGCAACACTGTCCGGCAAGATAATCCTCACCTCACCAGTCACGGCCAGGGTGATCGCAATCCACTGCGCATTGTGATGAGCCGTCAACTCAACTTGCCCACGGCGGCAAATCTTTGGAATACAGCGATCACACCCACCTTGGTCATCACGCAATCAGATGCTAATTTGACGGTTGCTAAAGCCCTGACACAGCAGGGTGTTGAGATATTGATAGCAGATCCTCTAACGCCAGCAGCTGTCATGGAAATACTCTACCAGCGCGGTTTTCTCAGCGTTTTGTGGGAATGCGGCGGCACGCTAGCAGCAGGCGCGATCGCCGAAGGTGCCGTACAAAAGGTATGGGCTTTCATTGCCCCCAAAATCATTGGCGGCGCAAATGCCCCCACGCCTATCGGAGCGCTAGGACTAGAAAAAATGACCCAGGCAAAATCGCTCACTGGCCTGAGCATTACCCCAGTCGGGGTAGATGTACTGCTACAGGGCTATTTATAAGCCAGACATGACCCAAAATAAGCCGAAGTTTAGCGCCAAATTTAAGGTGGCCCTAAACTGAGTGAGACAAAATAGACTCTACAAACCGACCGCTGTGAGCAATATCTTGGAGCTGCGTTCGCAGCGCCTCTCGGCTTTTAAAGCCCTCGATGCGATGTAACACCTGGCCGTTTTGAATGTAGAGCAGCGTCGGTAAGGTCTTGAGCTGATAGCGATTGGCTAGCTTGAGATTGTCATCGGCATTGACTTCGACTACTTTCAGCAAAGTGGGCCAGTCGGCCTGAGCGCTTGCTAAGACGGGGGAAATCAGTCGGCAGAGGCTACACCAGGGCGCTTGAAACTGGACAAAAACTGGAACTGAAGAGTCTAGAACCGCTTGCTGGAAGTTTTCTTCAGTAACCGTTGTCATTATCATAGTTAGGGGCTCTTAACTTTGTTTTAAATTTAATTTCTATGGCTAATGGAGGGTGTCTATCGATCACAATTAATGCTGTTTGTACCTAATGCTATTGCACTTAATACTCATCGCACTTAATACTTAATAACTTAATAAAAAAAGGCCGATATGCGCCTTCCACTATCCTTATTTATAGCTACATCTTATATTCTTTTTCAAGAAAAACATACGACTTTCTCCTCAAATGCTTACATTACAGAAAGCTTTGAAGTCAGCGATTGGGTAGTACAGCTGGGTGCAGTTGAGTGCAATATAAGCTCCGGCACAAAATCCTCCCGCTAAAAGGCCACTAGCCAAAACCAGCCTAAAATTAGGGCAATGATCGCGCCAATAGTCGTATTAATGATATTGACCAAATCGTGACTCAGCCAGCTCAGACGCTCTTCAAGGGTTGCCCCAATTAAGCTTTCGGCAGTCGTGGCCAAAAAAGCAGCGATCGCACAAATTCCCACCCCGACTAAAGGAATCAGCCACACGGCCCAAGCCACTGCTGCCAAGGCCACAGATGCAGCGGCCCCAGCAAGCGTTCCTTCTAGGCTCACAGCGCCTTCGGTGCCCCGAGGAACGGGCTGCAAGGTGGTAATTAAAAAAGTGCGCCGCCCGTAGGCTTTGCCAATCTCGGTGGCGGTCGTATCGGATAGCTTGGTGCTAAACGAAGCTACGAACGCTAATGCTAATAAAGCTTGCCATCGGGCCACGAGCTCCGGTGAGTCTGGGTAGAGCCAAGGCAGCGCCAAAAAGGCAATCGCACAGATTGCGCCGGTAAAAGCTGAGCCCCACACATTGCCGGGGCCGCGCACCCCACTTCTGGCTTCGGCAATGCCATAAGCTTCTTTTTGGGCCATGCCTACTTTCGTTACAGATGAGCCGACAAAAAAATAGAACAGCGTCACTGTGTAGGCTTGCCAGCCCAAACTAGCCCACACAATCACACCTAGCAGCCAAGCATGGGCATAGCCAGCCGGGGTCAAAAACTTTTTAGGCAGCCAGAAAGCGATCGCTATTAAGCCTGTATTTAGCCCAATAGCCACTAGCCAGGGATTATCTAGAGCCATGTTCATCATCCTCAAAACATCTGCACAGAAACTAAGGTATCTCACAAAAAGCAGCCCACAAAAAAGGGCAACTCATAGAATTGCCCTTACTTTTGCTTTCGCACTTGCGCAACAGCCTCAAATGCAAGCGCAATGAATCATTGCGCTTGCGGCTATGACTTTGCATTTATTACTTTGCTTTCATCACGCTTTCTGACTGAGAATAGCGACCGTTACGGCCCCGATACCAGGTGCCGTCACGGGCTCCGGCTGACAAGATATTAGAAATACGGTTGCGGGCCTTGAGATAGGAAGGGCGTGGCATATCTTCTCGGAAAATAGAAGACATCACATCGGCGATCGCAAAAATATCTGAAGGCTGAGAGCGCAAAACGCTGCTAACCGCTTCAGGCAAGGCTGCATCACGATACTCAGCTTGAACATATTTTTGCCAAGTGGCTGCTCTACCGTCTTTTTTCTTTTTGATACCCTCTGTTCTAGCAGCAGGCTTTTGGGCTGTGGATTTGGTTGCAGATTCAGCCGTCGTTGGTTTTACCCTGGCCTTCTTCGTGCCCACCTTTTTGGTCTGTCCTTTTTTGATTACAGATTTCTTCGCTGCGGCTTTTCCTGGTTTCGGTTCTGCCTCTTCGACTTCTTCTTTCTCAACTACTGCTGGCTCAGCGTCTAGCTCTTCTAGATCTTCTTCGTTGGCCTCTTCTTCGTTAGATAGTGCAACTTCATCAGGGAGTGCTACTGGCGCAGCTGCTGACAGCGCTTCTATTCCCTCCTCGCCATTGGCACTTCGAAACATATCGATAACCGTGCGCAAGCCCTGACGCTGCTCTTGGATTCGGCTAAGTTGCATGGCCAAAGTCTCAGATTGCTGAGCGAGATCACCCTCAACAGCAACGAGTTGGGAAAGGACAGGATCACTCATGTCTATAAAATCCTCATAGGGGTAGTCGTAAGATAGCGATCAAATTTCTTGCAGATTGCCTGTATTAGGCGTTAGCTCAGGCATCAACAAAGATAGTCTTTGATATAAAGGTGAGTGTAGCGCCTTCTGTGACCGTTTCACTCACCTTGAACAACATTGTGTAACATTTTTGACGCCATCAACGAAATACACATCAGCGAAACACAATGGTTTTGCGGTTATGCACGAGCACTCGATCTTCTACGTGATAGCGCAATCCTCTGGCTAGAACTGTCTTTTCAATATCTTTGCCAAAGCGAACGAGATCTTCTGGTGAGTCGGAGTGATCAATGCGCAGCACGTCTTGATCGATAATCGGGCCGCAGTCGAGATCTTCCGTAACATAATGGCAGGTTGCCCCAATTAGCTTAACGCCGCGCTCATGGGCTTGGTGATAGGGCTTAGCGCCAATAAAAGAGGGCAAGAAAGAATGGTGGATGTTGATAATTCGGCCCGCGTAGCGATCGCACATTTGCGCCGACAAAATTTGCATATATCTCGCTAACACCATCACATCGCCTTGCGCTTCTTCAAAATGAGCCGCCACTTTCTCATAAGCAGTGGCTTTAGTAGCAGGCGTCAGGGGCACGTAGTAATAGGGAATACCATGCCATTCCACGAGTCCTCTAAACAAATCGTGATTGGAAATCACACAGGCGATTTCAATATCTAGCTCACAGCTTCGCCATCGAGACAGCAAGTCGTACAGACAGTGCCCGCTTTGAGATACCAAAATAGCCACTCGTTTTTTTTGGCTGGCATCTCGAATTTGCCAAGTCATCGCAAACTGCTCAGCTACGGGTAAAAAACGGCGACGCAGCTCGATTAGATCAAAGGGAAGAGAATCGGCCAAGATCTCTTGACGCATAAAAAAACGCTGTCCGGCTTGCTCAGAGTGGTGCTGAGCTTCACTGATCCAACCATTGTTAGCGGCAATTAGGGAGCTAACCGCAGCGACAATACCCACTCGGTCAGGGCAAGAAAGGGTCAGAATGTAACGTCTTGAGGAGGTCATAGGTGGTTTTAGATAAGTCAGTTTGGATAAGTTAGTTTAGACAAATTGGATGAGATCCCTTCGATTATTGGTATGCTGCTCAAGCCACGTAATCCATGCCTGCTCTAGGTAAGTCTTTCGAGCAAGTCTTTCGGGCAAGTCTTTCGGGCAAGTCTTTCAGAAAGTTCACAGTTAAATGCTGATAGGTTTTTTGTAAACCTGAAACCTGCTGCTCTCCCTTTCAGTTCACCAAAACACTTATGCAATCTTGGCGATCCGTAATTCCCTTATTATTTCTTCCGGCTGGGATAGGGCTACTCATGGAAGTTTTCACGGCCGCAACCACAGCTGATCGCCTGTTGGCAGCCGCAATGACCTTATTTTGCCCAGAGCTTGCCCGGATGGCTTTGGTCGATTTGAGCAATATTGCAGCAGTGACCCAGCAGAGTGAACAGCCTCAAGATTCTCGCCTCGGTCACTTTCGCACCGTCGTAATTAGTACAATTGTTCTAGAAACAACAGGTTTTTACTTGACGCTGTTGTCTTTGCCTGGCGGGGCGATCGCTATTATCTTCAGTCAGCTCTGGTTCAATCTGTTGGCATCTGTACAGCTACATCCTGGCCAAACGCCAGCTATTGCAGCGTTTGGTCGCTCTAATCGCCTTGCTGTTTTGGTTGCTAACGGCATTGGGTTAGGGCTGCTGAGCCTTTGGCCTTGGCAAGAGACTCGCCTTTGGTCAGCCGCAGGGCTTTTTCTTCTCATTATTATTTTCTTGCTGATTAAGTACGTCGTGCCCCAAATTCAGCTCACTCAGACCGATAGATGACTTAAAACATCGATTTTTATTCACTACACTAAAGTCGCATTTACCCGTAATCTCCCCTAATTTTTTGCAAATTTCAAAAAACTCTTGATCTATTGAGAAGAAAATGTTTAATTAGTGTTATTCTCAAAAGAGATAATTTTGTCTAAAAGCATTTCAGGTAGGCTTTCTGTAAAAAACGGTCACAATTGCCGCTTTCGGTAAAGAATTTCTTCGTGATTATTGCTCAATGGCAATGCTTAAGGTTCAGCTGGAGATCCATTTTAATGCCCCTTTGAGGCACTTTATAAATTTAATCAAGCACTCAACAAGCTGCTCAATTAGTCTTTGTTAAACTTTTCCTCCTTAATGCTCTACAAGCTAAGCGAAGGGCCAAACCTTCTTTTAGTCGAGTTTTGAGGTCAAATAGACGCAAGATTAACCGCAGAGTGGGCTGTGGGGTTAGCTCACCTTGTCGGCCAAACAGCTGACCAACAAGGTGAGCTGCAAGGTTGGTTATAAAGCTGCGGCTTGTACAGTCACGGTATGCAGTGACTGTCATGCAGTCTTGATTATCAAGTCATGATTATCAGGTCATCAAAGGGGGCGAGAGGCTTTTCAGTCGACACAACCAACGCAACTAAAAAGTAAGGAGAAAGTGCCCTATGTCCATATCTGTTTTGCCTCAACTTCTAGAAGTTGATTCTGAACTATCTACCCAGGCAGACGCTTTGATTGCTCAGCTCAATCAGCTACAGGAAAAGCGCAAAGGAATTCAAACTGTGATCGCGATGTTTGAGTCGGGAATGAATATTGGCGCTGCTGATATTGCCTCAGTGGCGTCTGTGAGCACGCCTGTCGGCAGCGCTGATAGTCAGCTAGCTGCTACAACACCTGCTAAAGCATCCGCTACAGCCACAAAAAGTGCTGAGAAGACAGTACCTAAGAGCTCTAAAACGGCGGCTAGAACAAGTAAAGTGAAGGTTGCTAAGTCGAGAGCAGCTAAAGCCAAAGCTGCACCTGCAAGCAAGGTCAAAGCCACTCGCACACGTACGGCTACCCCTAAAGCAGAAGCTGCAAAGAGGACTGAAAAGAGTGCCGAAACCAACAAGAGCGCTGAAACGACTAAGCGCAGCGGCAGAACCGCCAACTGGCAGCGTTTTGTTAAAGACAGCTACAGTAAAGCACCATTGCCCAACGTGATTGTCGGCGTGTTGCAGGCTCAGCCTAACAATATTTTTAAAATTGCTGATGTGATGAGTGCAGTTTTTAAAGAAGATATGCCTAAAAGTCAGTTTCTCAAAGCACGTAACCGGGTGTCTAACATTCTTTCGGCGGGCGCTCGTGATGGTGGCTGGTATCGCGGTAAAAACGGAACCTATAGCATTTCACAAAAGGCTATCAAAGCAGTCAGCTAATGGCCAGTTGGCGGCCAGTTGACTAGAACTTTTGCCCGAGTCTGTACCCGAGTCTGCAATAGTTATTGACAATAGATAGGTCTGGGATGCGATGTTTGCATCTCCAGACCTTTTTTATTTTTCTATTGGGGAGGCGATTGGGTTGGGGTAGACTCGGTAGCAGCGCGATAGCTCAAAGGAAGTGAGGGCTCAACGATGATGGATGGGCTCAATGACAAGCTCATGCCTTGATTATTGTTGGTGCGCTCATAGACCCAGTGCTGCTCTGGGCAAGCTTGAGAGTTTAAATTAGGAATAGTTGTAGGCCATTGCCCACTGGCCTGAAAGGCTTGTTTAGCCTGCAACACTTTTTGAGTAAGTTCTAGATTGAGCTGGCGATCGCCGGCTAATTTCCATCGTTGGACGGTAATAAACGGATCTACTGCGATCGCCTGATGCCACGACGTGTTTTCTGCCTGCATGATCTGCTCAGCCACTATTCGCGTCGTCGAACACACGTTTAGCGTATCTAGCTGATTAAAGGCGCGCTGCGCTGCTTTCAGCGCCTCAATACGAACCAGCTGCGAGTAGTAAACAGGCGAAAACCAATAGCTCATTTGGGCTGAAAAGCCTTTGAGAAGGCGCTTAGAGAAATTCTCCAGAGGCTTTTCTGGGCGCTTTCCTGAAAGCGCTTTAACAGGCTGATTGAGGATTGTTGCTAGCGATCGTTTAGAAATTTCGTACTGCAGCCAAGTCTCAAATCGTAGTCCGTCTAACGCAGATGGATGGATGGATAGAGAATGAATCTGCTGATCTAATCGCGATTGCCAAAGCGGTGGGACATTGGGGAAGTGCCGCAAAAGCGCCGCTTGCTTTTCAGCGACGACAGAGACTAAAACTTTCGAGGTCAAATCAGGGCGTTGAGAAAGTGTTTGGTTGAGCTGCCATGAGGCTTCTAGCGCTGTCCAGACCTCAGCGGTTTTACCTGTTTGGCTGCTGTCAATGGCTGAGAGTAACAGCAGCTTTTGAACATTGAGCACATTGGTAAAGCCAGGAAATCCAAAGTTTATGTCAAACATCTGCTCAAGTTCGACCGACCAGCGCGGCGCATTTGATGCCAAAAGATGTTGCTCAACAGCCGATATTTTTCTTTGATAGACGCTGAGGTAGTCTTTTAAATCAGGTGTGAGTGGGCTGATGGGATCTGCTGTGAGCCGGATTTGCTCATCGAGGAAGTGATTTAAGGACTTTTCAATAGACTGATAGGCTTGAGCAGATAAAGTGTCGATTTTGAGCTGAGGGCGGTAGATGGCATTGGGTGAAAAGCCCAAATCTGCGCCAAGCTGATCGAACACTTGGGCGGAAGCATTTTGTGGATAGCTTTGGATTTGGGCAAAAAAAGCATCTGAGCCAGCATCTAGCTGCGTTTGCTGATAGCGAACCCTAATGCCTCCTGCTAATAACAGCAGCCAGGGTGCGCCCAAAATGCTGATAATCACACATAATAAAAGGAAGCGCGATCGCCGATGCTGCTCTTTTTGTGGGACGGCTTTTTCGGCGGCCTGCTTCAAAATTTCATCAGACAAAATGTCGGTATCACTATAGGGGATATGATCTAAAGACGACGCTTGCTTCTAAAAGATTCCCATTCTTTTATCGTAACCGCTAGTATGGCTCAGTGAGTCGCTCGCTTAGTGGTAGCGGTGATAGCGGTGGCAACGCTGGATTTAATACCGGAGAATCGACTATCTGAACCTTGTCCACGTCCAGAACTGTAGTTTTTCTGGTGGGGAAAACTCAAGGTTTCAACTTGGACGTGGTTTAGACGTGGTTCAAGCACTCAAAAATCTGCTGTTGACTTACGTGAGCCAACAGCAGATTAGTAGATGATTGCGAGATGCTAATAAATAACAGTTGAGTGGCAGTTGAATGGCACTCGAACGCTGATCGGGGGCCGGTCGAATAAATCGGTTAAATAGTAAAAGAGAAGAAATTAAGTACGCGGTCTAGCTTTATTTACTTTGAGGGTGCGTCCCATCCATTCTGCGCCGTCTAGCGCTTCAATAGCGGCTTGCTCTTCCGGATCGCTGCTCATTTCTACAAAGGCAAAACCTCTGACTCGACCGGTTTCGCGATCAGTAGGAAGCTTCACAGACTTTACCGAGCCGTACTCTGCAAAGATTTGATTGATGTCATCTTGAGTAGCATCAAAAGACAGATTTCCGACGTAAATTGACATAAAATCACCTCTAGCGTTTTTCTAGAGTCTGGATTACAAAACTTCAAGATAGCAGCATACCCTAAAGAAACAGCTTCTTACAGGTATTTCTTCCTCAACGACGATCTCTTTCGAGATGCGCTTGCCAAAAGTTGCTATCTGACACAGTAGCACAGTCACATAGCGTGTCACTATTGCTTTGCTCGTGCTTTACTGAAAACTGCTCAAGTGATTGCCTAAGCAGGCTTTCCACTCTTATGTGTAGCTGTCTAATAAGGGTTTTGACTGTAGCGCTGATTACAAAATCTTCTTCATTAGTTATTCGTAGATATTCATAGATATTCACGCCTGTTCGCCAGCGATTTATTAGTCACTTACCCGTCATTTGCCAGCCGTTTATCAGGAGACACTATGGACGTTATTTTTCATCTATCTTTTCCGGTTGACAATATTGCTGATACGAAGCGTTTTTATGTGGAGGGTCTAGGCTGTGAAGTGGGTCGGGAGGGCAAGGGATCGCTGATTTTGAACTTAGGTGGGCATCAGCTAGTGGCGCATGTTGTAACAGAGCCGATGCCGCTGCAGCAGGGGATCTATCCGCATCATTTTGGGCTAACTTTTGCGACAGAAGCAGAATGGGAGCGCTATTTGTTGCGGGCTCAAAAGCAAGCGCTGTCATTTTATCAGCAGCCTAAGCACCGATTTAAAGGAGAGCGGATAGAACACCGGACGTTCTTTTTAATGGATCCGTTTCATAATTTGCTGGAGTTTAAGTATTACCGCTATCCTAGTGCGGTGTTCGGAGAGGTGCAGTGTTCTAAAGTGGGTGAGACTAGCTGCTAACCCAAGCTCGGTGAGAACGCAATTGTGCTCGTGAGCAGGGCTTGGCTGATAGCGCTCAATCCTTGTGGATCTTGAATCATTTGATTGTGCGCTGATACTGAGAGCCGCTGCACCCGTCCGATGGGTACTTGAGAACTCCAGGGCGGCAAGATCAACAAATCAAAGGGTGTCCAGAGCGAGACAAAGTGCAGCCTTTTGAGCCGATGGATGTCTTGGTTAAGCGATCGCAAAAAAGGACTGTTGGGTCTCATTTGCCGGATGCCGAAGCGATCGCTAAACAGTCCTAACACTGTCCCTTGGTGAGGCGCAGAAACAGTGACTAATCGCTGCACCCGATCTAAGCCGCCTAGACGCTGGACGTAGTAACGACTAATCAATCCACCCATGCTGAATCCGACCAAATCAAACGGCTGCTGTTCGCCTAAGTGCTGATTGATGAAGTTGGCGACCTGCTGCGCGAGTGATTCTAAGGGGGCATCGCCGTTGTTAGGCGTCATACTCAGCGCATACACCTGCCAACCCGCCTGCTCTAAATAAGGCTTAAGCGTTGAAAAAATGCCTGCTGTGTTCCAAATTCCGTGCACCAATACAACTGGGTTGCGAGATAGAACCATTACGGCTTTTCCTGATTGCGGTCTTCCCAGCGAAACAAAAAGACCATCAAAGCGACGACCCCGACTTGCAATGCCAAGTTGGGCAATGATTCGGGCAGATCGCGGCCTGCCAAAATTTTGGTCAAAAAGACAAAGCCCCC
>JBGTNW010000306.1:0-4415 GCA_041742865.1 Phormidesmis sp. | reverse complement strand
ATCGAACCAGCGATTGCCACACTCCCTAGTACCCAGCCAGCCAACCCTATTAGACGCTTCGTAAAACCAGTGATCATGACACAAAACTCCTCACGGACTAAGCGGGCGATAGGCTCAAAAGCATATCCTTTTATAGCCTATCGGTTGCATATTGAAGCTAATAACTTACCATGGGGCCGCCTGTCAAGGCACCGTTGTCGATAGATACGGCAGATAAAGCACCACCCTGTTTAAAGCAGCGCCTCCCAAGCTGAAATAATGGCTTTCAAGCTATTGGGCAAACTATCTACTTCTAGATCGATGTATTCGGTACTAAGGCCAGGAGATTCTAGGCGAGTGGTGGGGTAGTCGGCAAAAGCAGCGTCTGTGAGGTAGCGCATCCTGTTGAGATTAGGAAAACGCTGCTGGCTCAAAACACGCTGAAAATCGGCGACTTCTGTGGCTGTAAGCTGACGGATGACGGTGCGCGTTAGCCCTGGGGTCGCACCCAGGCTCGATTGTTCGCGGTAGAGAGTGCCATCTGCGGTGAGGGCTGTAATATTAACCGAACCGGCTAAGTCACCGCTGAGCTGACTTTGAAAGATAATTTGAGACTCAAAGTCGATTGAAGGTTCAGCGTCTATCGGAGAAAACAGCGTACTCACTGAGCTAGATGCGCCGCTAGCGGTCGCGTTTTGAGCAACTTGTGTACCGTCGCCACTGAGGTGATAGACCCAGCTGGTTTGACCGTTGCTGACAATGACTCGAAAGCCAGCGATCGCAATCATCGTACAGGCTTGGTCGGGTTCAAAAATGCCCAAGCAGCCATTCCACGTAGCTGGCTGCACTTCTAACACTTTGAGGTTAGCAATCGGCTGTTGAACTTGCTGCGCCACCGCAGTCAATAGATTTTGAGATGCCTCAATTGAAAAGTCGGCTGGGCCAAAATCAGGGGTTCCCGCTAAGGGCTCTAGGCGGAGTTTGCGGCCAATGCGATCGCTCCGATACGTCCACATCTGCTGCGAACTCGCGATCTGCACCTGCCATCCGCGGACTGCAGGACCCATACAGCGCTCATTGTAACGAGCTAAGCCTAAGCACTGATCAGGCCACGTTTGAACTGTGGCTTCAATAATTTGGAGGCTGCTAGGCGCAACGTTGAGCCGCTGAGCTAAATCGCGCTGAATGCGGCGTGTAAGTAGGCGAGAAGGTGCTGGATTGCTCTGTGGAGTTTGGGCGATTGGCACGGAATGATTAGCCGGTGCGGTGATGGCAGACATGCCTGGCTGCGCTGAAGCAAAGGGTAAAGCGAATGGTTGAGTGGCGATCGCCCCGACACCACTCACTAACATTAAGACACTAGCGCTAATGCTAGCTGCTCGAAGAGACACCATAAAAATATCCTCACATTATCAGGGGTTATTGTTGTGTCTTTTCAAGATATACAAAATTTCTGTGGCCTCAAATTCAGTTACCGAAAATGATACGGAGTTTTCCCTAAGCCTTTTTTTAAACCAGATGAACAACTGTCATCGGTGCATAACTCAAGTAAGTAGACCTGTAGAAAACAAAAATAATCGATTGAAATAAAGTGGTTTGTTGTTCAGCGCCCCAATGCCTGCTTGAGTACGTCAAGGCGCGATCGCTCCCAATAATCCACATGCGATGCTATGAGCCCGGCTTTGTTGAGTTTTAGTTCGCTGTGGCCAGGAATAGAAAGACGTGATCGCCAAGGCACTGGCACACCAAGATGCAGCGTCCACTGCATCGTAATCAGCTCAGGCGTCGGCTGCTCGATGGCGTGCAACTCCATTTTCACATCGCTAAAAAAACGATCAATAAAGCCAATCATCAGACGATAGCGGGTAAGCCCTTTAAAGGTGTTGAGCGGATCTTTAAATTGCACATTCTCCGCATAGAGGCTGTAGGTCTGATCTTTAGGAAAGCGGGCGTAATCTTGTTTGAGCTGTTTTAGTATCGTTTGTTCCACTGCTATTTTCGCTCTTCAATAATGCTGTCCAGAGATGACGAGAAGCTTACCGCTCAAGAATCGATTTCAACGGGAGGCCATAGCCGCTCTAGCTGGCGACGCCATGCACTCAAGGCATTTTGCTGATAGCCATCTTGACTGCTCATATCACCCATCATGCCTTCTGCGTAAAAGCGATCTAGGGTTTTGAGCGTATCGTCTAAAGACTTACCTTGTTTTTTAGACGCCACAATAATCTGGGTGACTTGAGTTTCTACCATCTGCGAAAAGAAGCCGTCTACCCCATTGGCATTGAGAGTTGATAAGCGGCTGATTGCACTTTCAAACTGCACCGCATCAAGCGCCGCTAAGTCGTATTGAAAAATGCCCCACACCACATCTTGGTGAAAGGCATAGCGGGCTTCTTGAGTTTGATCGAAATTAGCCTCCATCATTTGGGGAATGAACGACTGCGCTTCAGCGATTGGCACAATCGGGATCATAAGCTTGACCCAGGGATCCGAGATGATCACTAACAGCCGCTGCCCGTCTTTATCAACCTGCCAGGCATCGGGCGGTATTTGCTGGCAGTGCTGTGAGCCAAAGCGATCGCTCAAAGCCACTGTAATCTCATCAGGAGCCATAAGCCTCTCCAAAAACTGATTCAAAAAAATGATCTATTCTCTACACCGTAGCAGCTGCCCATAAAAAAGCGGCCTGCCTAAAGACAAGCCGCTTAACTTTTTAACTTTTATGAGAATGACTTAAAGGGTTAAAACCCTGCAAAAATCACCTATCTCAGCGCATTTAGTCGGGGCGCATTTAGTAGTCAAAGTCGCCCATGCCGCCGCCGCCGCCAGCATTCGAAGCACTGTCACCTTCGGGCTTATCGACCACAATACACTCAGTAGTCAGCACCATGGCCGCAATCGAAGCTGCATTCTGCAAGGCAGAACGCGTCACTTTTGCCGGATCAACGATGCCTGCTTCGAGCATGTTGACGTACTCATTGGTCGCTGCGTTGTAGCCAATGCTAGAGTCCTTTTCCTTGACTCGCTCAGCAACGACCGCGCCGTTTTGACCGGCGTTTTCGGCAATCCGACGCAAAGGGGCCGTTAGCGCGCGGGTCACAATCAGGGCACCGACGAGCTCTTCACCTTCTAGATTACTGTTAGCCCACTCCACCAGACCAGGCGATAGGTGTGCCAAGGTTGCGCCACCACCCGGCACAATACCTTCTTCAACAGCAGCTTTGGTCGCGTTGATGGCATCTTCTAGACGAAGCTTACGATCTTTCATTTCAGTCTCAGTTGCGGCTCCAACTTTGATTACCGCAACGCCGCCAGATAGCTTGGCTAGGCGCTCTTGCAGCTTCTCTTTGTCGTAGCTAGAGTCAGATTCATCAATTTGACGGCGAATCTGATCGCAGCGTGTTTTCACAGCGACTTCGTTACCTTCAGCAACTAGCGTGGTGCTGTCTTTGGTAATGGTGACGCGGCGGGCTGTCCCGAGCTGGTCGAGGGTGACGGTATCGAGCTTGAGGCCCGCATCTTCGGTGATAACGGTGCCGCCTGTAAGCACAGCAATATCTTCGAGCATGGCTTTGCGGCGATCGCCAAACCCAGGAGCCTTAATCGCGGCTACATTCAGAACCCCACGCAGGCGGTTTACCACCAGTGTCGCTAGGGCTTCTTTCTCAATATCTTCCGAGATAATCAATAGCGGGCTACCGCTGCGAGCGACTTGCTCTAGCACAGGCACCAAGTCCTGTACTAGGCCAATTTTTTTGTCGGTAATCAGGATTTTGGGTTCATCGAACACAGCTTCCATGCGCTCTGGATCGGTGACAAAGTAAGGCGAGATATAGCCTTTGTCAAACCGCATTCCTTCGGTGATTTCGAGCTCAGTGGTCATCGATTTGCCTTCTTCCAAGGAGATGACGCCTTCGCGGCCCACTTTCTCCATAGCGCTAGCAATCATTGCGCCCACTTCTGGGTCATTGCCCGCAGAAATAGAGCCGACTTGAGCGATCGCGTTAGAATCCCCAACCGGCTGGGCCTGCTTAGCAATTTGATCCACTAGATAAGTGGTGGCTTTGTCGATGCCGCGCTTGAGCGCGATCGCATTGGCACCTGCGGCTACGTTGCGCAAGCCTTCTTTGACAATGGCATGAGCCAGTACAGTAGCCGTTGTGGTGCCATCACCAGCTGCGTCGTTGGTTTTAGAAGCTGCCTGACGAATGAGGGCTACACCCGTATTTTCGACGTTATCTTCCAACTCGATTTCTTTGGCAATGGTTACACCGTCATTGACGATTTGAGGTGAACCAAATTTCTTTTCTAAAACTACGTTGCGTCCTTTAGGACCGAGGGTCACAGCGACCGCTTCGGCCAAAATGTCCATACCACGCTCAAGCGCGCGGCGGGCATTTTCATTATAGATAATGCGTTTTGCCATGTTGAATATC
>JBGTNW010000305.1:0-17003 GCA_041742865.1 Phormidesmis sp. | reverse complement strand
CTATCCGGGCCAGCAGACTTTTCACTAGCAGCACAACTGCTTCTTCCCCTGCTTGATACACCGCTCGAATGTCCGCTTCGCTGATATTCAATTTCGGCTCTCGCTGGCTCAAGGGGGTTATCCTACCAACTTTCTTATCTTGTACAACCCCTAGCCCGTATAGCTTCTATCCTTTAATAATCACATAAAGAATTAAGCCTGAGTAGTTACCATCACTGTCAAATAATACGCGCCTCAACTGTACTTCTCCTCCAGGTAATCCACATAGGACTCAGTAGGCTCTTCTGTACCTAACTGAACGACTCCAATTAGGCTTTGAGTCCAGGGATTAAGCTCCGCAAAAGAATTCACGGTTGTTGTTGGAGGACCAAGTATTAGCGTCTCCTGTTGAATTGAACTCATCAAAGACTGGACTAAACGCCAGCGATCGCTAACAGTCAACTGCAACGCCTGATTTTGTATTTCTTGTAATGGCATAAGCCCTTTCCTAGCAACTCTACAATCCATTGTAAATTGCTGCTGCTCCTACCGCCTGAAAGCAATGCTGTTTCAAGATTTCATGCCGCCTAACCCCAAACGCCAACAGATAAGCTTCTAGTTGCGCCTCAACCGAGAACTAAGCGGTCTAACGACCCCGTTCACCCGCCGCTAGTAACCTCTCGGGTTCACCAACCAACTTTATTCGGTCGGTGTGCAACAGGCTTGTTATGCAGCGACCGCTCACTAACAAGTTCATTCAATGGTTTGCCAATCTAAAGCCATGATAAATCGGGACAGATGAGCGACGTTTGTTGTCGCAACAATTACCTCGGTTGTCTCATTGCACAGAAGGCGGGCTTGAGCAGACAGAATTACATCTCCATCTAACGCTTTAGCGTCTGCGGTCGGTTGTCCAGTTTTCCTCGCCTCTGCCCACAACTCAGCCGCTAGAAGCATGGTATCTGTTTGAATCGGAATGTAATCGAGAGTTTGCTTAAAAGTGTCAAGTCGGCGCAAACTTCGCAACAAGCCTGCACGAAGGAGTTCGCGGCGAACTTCATAATCTGAGATTTCGGGGATGGCAACCCGTTCTCCACGTCGTAAAAGGGATTTCAGCCATAGCTGACAATCAAGGGGAATGCCTTTGGCTTTGGGATTCGTGACCATTCCCAGTGGACCAGAATCTAGCAAAATCAAACGACTCATGGAAATAACGGGCGATCAGACAACCGATCCTCATCAAGAGCAGTTTTCAAAAAGTCCCAAGCTTGCTGATGTTCCGATGCGTCCTCATCATCATCTAGCCACGAGTCTAAAAGCTTAATCGCTGCTTGATTTTTCTGAGCTTGCTCGGTATTGATAACAGGTGGAGCAGTGGATGGAATTTTCTGCCGAAACTGCCGCAAGGCATCCAGTAAATCAGCCCAATATTCTCTAGGCGTTGACTCAATTTCATGAAGCAGCGATTCGAGCGAGGCTGGGGATGAACTAGAGCGATCCGCCATGATCTGTAAGGTTTCTGTCAGAGGTTATAGCCCAATTTTAACGCAGCATAGAGAGTTGGCATAAAACTAAAGGAGCACAGGGGATCACAATTCATCTGATTTTTCTATCCTTCCTTACTCTCTAGCTACTGCTATGCCGAGTCTCTTTGCATTTTTTTCGTAACTGACTAACATATCGCCCGAAATCTCCAGGAAAAATATTTTGAATGCCACTAGAGATCACGTCAAAGTTGTGTCTTTGAACGATGTGTTCTAAATATGATGACCAAGATCGATATATTTCGTCATCAAGCAGCTTATGTTTCCATTGATAATAAATATACTCATGAAAAATTAAACTTTGAACTAACAT
This sequence comes from Phormidesmis sp., assembly GCA_041742865.1. Classification (GTDB taxonomy): domain Bacteria; phylum Cyanobacteriota; class Cyanobacteriia; order Phormidesmidales; family Phormidesmidaceae; genus Phormidesmis. Next base: position 15,167 of record JBGTNW010000305.1, on the reverse strand, counting down.
TTCTCTATAACGTAATCGATCAATTTCGTTACCTTGCTCAAGCTTTTGACCGTAGCTGTACCAAAGTTCAGCAAGATCAGCGTTCTGAATTATGAGTGAATTGAAGGCTTCTGCCTGTTCCGCTAAAGATCGAGCATTTTCTGACTTCGCTAATCTCACCCCTTCCCTCAACTGATACCAGATGAACCCTAGAGACACTATCACCAAAACAGCCTGCACAATTTGAGAGATATTAGCAAGATCTTGTAAAGACATACTTCTCTATAGCTACTCCACCTTTAATCTCAAAACACAGTCTCACTCATCAGATCACGCCAACTTAATCTCTGACACCAGCAAGTAAGTTTCCGGTTATGCCTTTACCGATAACCCAGCCGCATAACAATTTATTAGGGGGAAACTTTCTACCTAATCACCCTGTGTGGCAGATTAGGTGGAAATAATTCAGCCTAATCACCTTGTGAGAGGGGTTAGGTGGAAATTCGTCTGCTTAACGACCCTATATGGCAAATTAGGTGGAAAGTTTCAGCATAATCATCCGCCCTATCTCGACTGAGCACCGTTTAGGATTTTTTACATTCAGCTATTAATTTTTACTCAATGGAGCCGTCCCAGCCTCGTCCTCAGAAACTGCTCGATCAGGTTCGCGATGCCATCCGCCTCAAGCACTACTCCTATCGGACAGAAGGAACCTACGTTCAATGGATTCGTCGCTACATCCTGTTCCATAACAAGCGCCATCCCAAGGATATGGGGGTTCCAGAAATTGAAGCGTTTTTGACTCATCTAGCGGTGACGCGGCAAGTAGCAGCGGGCACTCAAAATCAGGCGTTCAGCTATCTACACTCATGCCCTAAATTGAGGGGGATATGGCGTACAAAGCCTACTGGATAAAGTTTTTGATTCCATGACGTAAACTAAGACCTGTCTAGTCGCCTAGTTTTTGCTTATCGGCCTTGTTCCGATAGCATCCCAATATGCTTCATTTTGTATCGGGCTCACCGAGGTCTTGGCTATTGAAGGCATATATTATAGAGATCGCCACATGAGGCTGAACATCAGTATTTAAAACCACTATGGCTTCAAATATTTGGAATGAACAAACTCATGTGGCGATCGCTATAGTTTCTAGATAGACCGTGCGAACTATCTACCCGATTTTACTTGACAGTGACTTTAGCACCCGCATCTTCAAGCGTTTTCTTCGCTTCTTCAGCCGCATCTTTGGGCACAGCTTCTTTCACAGTAACCGGGGCAGATTCCACCATTGTCTTGGCTTCTTTCAGGCCCAGTCCGGTCATCGTCCGCACGGCTTTTAAGATAGCGATTTTCTTATCGCCAGGAACTTCATCCAACACTACGTCGAATTCAGTTTTCTCTTCGACTTCTTCAGCAGGTGCGCCAGGGCCAGCCATCATCATGCCGCCAACCGGGGCAGCGGCGCTGACGCCAAACGCCTCTTCAATTTGAGAAACCAGCTCAGAAGCTTCGAGCAAAGAGAGGGTTTTTAGCTTTTCAAGAATTTCGTCAGTTGCAGTAGACATGAATGTCTCTCCTTAAAGTAATGGAATGGAAATGAGTAGAGCGAAAATAGATGGAATGATGGATTGAAACTGAGCTGAGAATTAGCGATAAATTGCTTATTCTTCGCCTTTTTCGGCGTAAGCCTTGATGCCGCGACCAATCGAAGCCGGAACTTCTTTGATGCCCAAAGCCACTTTGGTAGCAACGGCATTGATAGCGATCGCAATTTTCGCGTACAGCTCGTCTTTGGTTGGCAAATCAGCCAGTGCTTCAGCGTCTTGAGCACCTAGTAGCTTGCCTTCTAGGACGCCGCCAACTAGTTCAGTTTTTTTAGTGTCTTTCTGAAACTTTTTGTAGGCTTTAACCGCCGAACCGATGTCTTCTTTTGTGAGCACAACTGCCGTTGTGCCTGTCAGCAAAGATTCTAGTGCCTGCCACTGCGCTTGACCATCAATTGCCCGCTTCAGCAGCGTATTTTTAGCAATTTTGCACACCGTACCCGATTCTCTGAGTCGAGTGCGCAAATCGCTAATCTGAGCGACCGAAAGACCTTGGTAGTTAATGACAAAAGCCGATTCTGACACTTCCAAAAGCGCTTTTAGATCGCTCACAATCTCTTGCTTATCTGCTAGCGTTCTTCCCATTTCATCTCACCTCCTTTTTAGTTAGATTTTGTTGTTTTTAATTGAGTTAAGTGTTTGCAGACATTAAAAAGCCTCGATTCACTTTCCAGAATCGAGGCTAACGGAGCAAAAAATTACTTAGCTAAATGCAAGTAATGCTTCAACCGCACACCTCGGTAGGAAATTAAGCTGCTTAGATCAATTGGCTAACCAATCTCTAAAGAGCACCTACTGTCTCTGGTCGCTATATTCAATTCTGAAATTGAAGCATAAGCAAAAAATGAAAAGGCTTGTTTATTACAGCTCTAAAATTCTATCAGAGTTTAGAGCAAAAACGGTTAACCGAGCTAATTGAGCTAATCAAGACTGATTGAATCAGCGCAGCTTAATCAGCGCCTTTTACATCCGCCATTTTTAGATCCCGCAGTGCCTGCACATCTACCGAAATTGAAGGCCCTTGCGTCATAGAGATAGAAACCGTGCGCCAGAAGCGACCTTTTGCGCCGGAAGGCCGGTTGCGATCAATCGTCTCTTGAAGAGCTTTAAGGTTTTCTAGCAGGGCTTCTGCGTTAAAGTCGGCCTTGCCAAATTTAACGTGAACGATGCCGGTTCGATCTGCGCGGAACTCCAGCTTACCCGCTTTAAATTCTTGAATGGCCTGAGCTAGATCAAAGGTGACGGTGCCGCCTTTGGGGGAAGGCATGAGACCACGGGGGCCAAGCACCCGGCCTAGCTTAGCGACTTTTGGCATCATGTCTGGGGTGGCGACTAGCACGTCGAAATCCATCATGCCTTTGGCAATGTCATCGATTAGCTCTTCAGATCCGGCGATCGCCGCACCAGCTTCTGTCGCTTCATTGACCTTTTCACCGCGTGCGACCACTGCGACTCTGACGTCTTGCCCGGTGCCTTTAGGCAAAGCCACGGTTGTTCTAATTTGCTGATCGGTGTATTTGGGATCAATACCTAAGCGGATATGCGCTTCTGCTGTTTCAGAAAACTTTGCGCTGGCCGTATCTTTCAGTAGGGCAACTGCTTCCATTGGCTCATAGCTGCGGTCTTCAATTTTTTCTTGCAGCGCTTTCATGCGCTTGGAGATCTTTTTTGCCATGGGTTTCCTTTTGGGGTCACTAGCGAAGCGTTAGCCTCTCCCCCGATAGTGTTTTTGCTTAACTTACCGTTGACTTGCTTTTACTTAACTTCTACGCCCATGTTGCGAGCGGTGCCTTCAATGATATTCATCGCCATGTCAACGTCATTAGCGTTGAGGTCAGGCATTTTCATCTCGGCGATTTCTTTCAGCTGAGCGCGGGTGATAGAACCTACTTTTTCAAGCTTAGGGTTACCAGATCCCTTTTCGATTTTTGCAGCTTTTTTGATTAAAACGGATGCGGGCGGTGTTTTGAGAATAAAGGTGAAGCTTCTGTCTTCAAACACAGAAATTTCAACCGGCACAATCAAACCTGCTTTTTCAGCCGTTCTGGCGTTGTAATCTTTACAGAACGCCATGATGTTCACCCCGTGCTGACCCAGTGCTGGGCCAATGGGTGGAGCAGGGTTCGCCTTACCAGCGGGAATCGCTAGTTTAATGAGCGCAACTACCTTCTTTGCCATTGAATAACTCTACTAATTGTCTGTTAATTTTCTGTTAGCTATCTGTTGATTGCGTGTTCAATTATCTGTTAATCAGCTAGTAATCAGCTAGTCTCATTAACTTTCTTTTTTCACTTGATTGAACTCAAGCTCAACGGGGGTGTCACGACCAAAGATAGAGAGCAGCGCTTTGAGCTTATTGCGCTCTGGGCTCACTTCAATGACCTCACCCTCGAAGTCTTTAAACGGCCCAGAAAGCACCGTGATTTTATCACCAGCAGCCATGTCAATTTTGACAACGGGCGCTTGCTCTTGGGTTTGTTTAAAGATTCTTTTGACTTCGCCGGGACTTAGCGGCATCGGCTTGACATGGCCTCGGCCTCGGCCCTGGGCACGCCGTTGCTCAGCGCCGACAAAGTTAATTACATGCGGCGTATTTTTGACCACCTGCCAAGCGTCGTCATCTAACGCCATCCGAATCAGCACATAGCCAGGAAATACTTTTTCGTCAACGCTTTGCCGAGAGCCATCCTTGCGCATTTTTAACGCAGGCGTTTGAGGAATTTGTACCTCTAAAATGCTGGCCGCTAAATCAAAGGTTTTGACCCGCTGCTCTAGTGTTAGCTTGACTTTTTTTTCGCAGCCTGAAGCAACTTGAACCGCATACCAGTGCGGACGTTCTTTGCGAACCTTAACGGTCTCATCGTTGATAGCGTCGCTATTTTCTGCTTCAAAGCTCGATTGAGACTCTAGAGCAGAATCCAGTGACTCGTCGTAGTTAGAATCGTCAGATGCGTGAACCATAAGGCGCAGAAAAAATCAGAAAACAAGGGCAGAAAGCAGCTATTAGCGATGAAAAGGCGTGGATTAAAGGATGTGAAAGGGTGATCAAAAAACCTGTCTAGAGGCCCAGCCAAACAGCTTATCGACAAAGTAAATCAGTGTAGCTGATAGGCCAACCATCAAAATAACGGCGGCAGATTCGCTGATGAGCTGCTGGCGAGTCGGCCAAATTACTTTGGCTAGCTCTTCGCGGGTGCCTTGAGCAAATGCACTCGCGTTAAAACCATCGGCATCGGCATTAGCGGCTGGCTTTGACTGATTTCTAGCCGCTGCTTGCAATGAACCATCCGACGGTTGGCTGTCTTTTCGGCTGGCTGCTGGTTTGGTGTCTTTTTTGGCCACTGCTGTTATTCCTCGCCCACTCGAATAGAGATTGCCTTTGCTGAACTGCCGCTAGCCTGTTGCGCTTGTTGGGTGCGCTTCGTTAAATGTATTTAACTAACCGCGCTCATCCCAACGTATCTGATTCAGACAGCAAACCTGCTCGAAGGTACCGTTAGCGATCACTCCAAAAAGCAAGACGCTTAGTTACTTTCGAGCAGAGTTTGAGATCTAAAAGCACGCCCTGAGGGACTCGAACCCCCGACATTCGGTTTTGGAGACCGACGTTCTACCAACTGAACTAAGGACGCAAGCTCGATTGCTCAAATCTATCCTATCGCAATAGCGGTTCTTTGCAGTTTAGTGATCGCTCGATCTATCGCAATATATCGCGATAAAAAGTACTGCAATAGTATTGCAATACAAGTAGCTAACTAAATCGGGGCTTGTCTACAGCATCCGATTTTCTGTCCGAACTGCTAAGGGTCTATAGCGCTCGGTCAAAGCGCTGTTTGAGACGGGTAGCTTTACCAACGCGATCACGCAAGTAATAGAGCTTGGCCCGACGCGCTTTACCGCGACGCACAATAGTAATGGTGGCAACTCGAGGCGCATGAATTAGAAACACGCGCTCTACCCCAACCCCTTGAAACACCCGGCGAACCGTTATGGTTTCATTGATGCCACCATTGCGCATGGCAATGACGGTACCTTCATAGGGCTGGACGCGCTCTTTGCCGCCCTCCACAATTCGCACACCAATGCGAACTGTATCTCCTACATAGATCTTTGGAAGATCGTCTTTAATTTGCTCTGCTTCAATGGAGCGGATAATGGCTTCAGCGTTCATGACTATTTAAATTCGCACAGTCTTTAACTTTATAGCAAGAAGGCAGAAATGTGAATAATGGGGGCTAATTATTTTTGAGTTGAAGGGCGCAGGAACCCTTTAAGATGAAAGCTATAAAACTATTAAGAACTGCTTTTTTCTAAATTCCATGAATTTCCTGACTCATTTGCTACCCAAAGTTTCTTTTCCACCAGCGCTGAGGGTAAAGCCGGGTCAGCGCATTGAACTAAAGTCATCCAGTGAGATTGAGACCATGCGGGCGGCTGCCAAAATTGTGGCAACCGTGCTTAAAGAAATTAGTGAACTAACCACAGCAGGAATAACCACCGCAGATTTAGACGATCACGCTGAAAAGCGCATTCGCGAAATGGGAGCAACGCCTAGCTTCAAGGGCTATCATGGGTTCCCGGCGTCGATTTGCGCCAGTGTAAACGATGAGGTGGTACACGGCATTCCGCGCAAGCGCAAGGTCATCAAGTCGGGCGATGTTGTGAAGATTGATACGGGTGCTTATTACGAGGGCTTTCATGGCGATTCCTGCATTACGATTGCGGTCGGCAAGATCAAGCCTGCGGCTGAACGGCTGATTGAAGCGGCACAGACGGCTCTATATGCCGGTATTGAGCAGGTAAAGCCCGGTAATACGCTGATGGATATTGCTGGTGCAATTGAGGATTCGATTAAGGCTAGCCGGTTTACGGTGGTTGAAGATTTTACCGGACATGGGGTCGGGCGTAACCTTCATGAAGAGCCTGCGGTGTTTAATTATCGGACTAAGCGCGCGCCGAATGTGACCCTGCAGCCGGGGATGACGCTAGCGATTGAGCCTATTGTGAATGCGGGGACGAAGCACACCCGAACGCTGAGCGATCGCTGGACAGTCGTTACGCTAGATCGCGCGCTGTCGGCCCAGTGGGAGCACACGGTATTAGTGACTGAATCCGGCTACGAAATTTTGACAGATCGCAGCAAAGTGTAGGCAGGTAGTACGTGTGAGTAGGCTGTAATGTAAACAGTCATCGCCTGTTTACAAGGGCAATACCGATGACATCAGCTTAGGTAAACTCACACACTCGTCTTGGCTATATTCGACGTTGACAATGAGTGTGTAAGCTTTAGATTCTCGGTTGGTCGGGAAATTGTCGTAGGCAGCGATCGCCGCCAAAATTTCATTATTCAGCGCCGCGTAACCTGTACTGCGAATGATTTCCGGGGTGCGCGCAACGTTACCTTGAGAATCAAACAAAATACCGACTTCAGCATCGTGAGGCAGCTGATCCAAACACAGCCTAAACGAGCGCCGATCAGGCTGCTTGGATTCGATAATAGGATAGGCTAGCTTGGCAATTTCCAGCGCAGATGTCGGCTCTAATGTTCCTATCGTCGCTGCACTGGCCTGCTGATTAAGACTTGAAAACCACTGATCTCTTCGGTCAGCAGCACCCTCGAGATCGGTATGCTTAGGGTCGTAGGTGATCTCTTGGCTGAGATCGTCTCTAAATTTTTTGAGGGCTTCGGAAACAGTGGCGATCGCTCTGGTTGCTGAGTTGTTCGCCGTCGTATTGCCATTTGCCGTATTGCTAGCTGCACTATTGGCTGTCGCATCATTCACCCTCGGGCTCTTAGCACTGTCCGAGTCCAGATCTCCTGACGGCAGTACAGGTACATCAGAAGAATCCACTGGAGAATTGGCGCTAGATTCTGACCTCGCCGACTCTGGGGTACTCGGTGAATCGCTAGATTGAGAATTAGCTGGAGCCCTTCGACTAATGGTGACAGGGCGACCTATCGCACTGCGCGGCGTGCTGCTGCTAGTGGCGACTCGCACTGCGGGTTGCCCTGCCAAAAAAGGCGTTGGCGCAATGTCATTTGCGTCCCCATCAGCGACTTTCGCCGTTCCTGTTGATACGTTGAGATCAGGCACGGGCAGTGGCCCCGGCATAGCTTCATCCACTGCCGCTTCAGAGGCTTCGATATCCTCTACAGCAACCTCTTCAGGCGTTGACTCTGAAGCCCCACCAATCGGCACAAACAGTGCTAGACCATGCAGCCCTAGCGCCACCAAAAGCATCGGATAAATGAATTTAGCAATTTTCATAATGAATCACGCTATAGCGTTACTGAGCCTAATCAATACAGTATTAAGGCAGTAACTTTATTGAGGTTTTTCTGGCCAATTCACAATCAAAGTCGATCCTTTTAATTCCACCAAACTTATGTACTGGAAGGGTTGACCCGTAGAGTCTTTAAGTTCATACAGCATCTCTCCACCATAGTTGTCTAGCTGGGTGAAGCTCACACCCGTTGCCTCGTACGTTGTTTGAATCTGAGGAAAAATAGTGCTAATGCCTTTATCCATCCAGGTGCTGCTAAGTGTGCCGTCTACTAGGGTAGGCGGATCCGTGTTAGTTAAGAAGTAGCCCGCGTTTTCGGGTCTTCTCAAAAAGTTGGCGGGTGGTAAGCGATCACCATAATTATTTAGCCCGATACTCCCCAAACTGCCGATAAAGGCTGATCGCTGAGGGCCCGGATCATAAGCCGGTGGCTGGTTATTGGCTGGCGGTTGGCTACTGGCCGGTGGCTGGCCGGTGGCTGGCGGAGCTGCTGCTGGTGAGGGTGATGGGTTATCTGGAATCGCAGAAGAGGTCAGTGGCTCTGGTGCATTAGCTGGCTGCACCTGAAGTTGGGGTTGGATCGGGGACTGTGCTGGCTGGCTGGCTGGCTGAGGAGGAGCGCTCTCTAATGGCGGCGGGGCAGGTGGTTCTGGGGCAGAAATATCTGCCAGATTTAGGATGTCAACCGGAATGACGGCTTCCTCTTCTGGCAGGTTTTCTGACTCAGCAGGGGCTGGCTTATTTGGATTAAACGGAACAATTAATAATAATAAGTGAAGCCCTAGCGCTAGTCCAACGAGTGGTTGGTAGAGCACCTTTTTAAGAATAAGTAGACGGGACGAATTGTCTTGGAGAAAAAGAACCATGGGCACATATCGTTGAAATCGAGCACAGTCATGGGAGAAAGCCTCAGGGCTTATGCCAACTACCCACTAAGCTGACGTAGCCCTGAGGCGTTAAGAGGTTCGATGCACGGTTGAAATTAGGCTGCTCAGTCAGCCTTGAAAAAGTTAATCAAATGGCTAGAAAACAAAACTGAGGTCAGCGACGGCTGATTTCATGCCGAGCGGCATACGCTAGGAGAAAGTCAGTCGCCACTGATTGCAATCATTAACGGTTGCGATCGCCTAACGAGCGCGCAGAGAACCGATGCGCAAAGAGCGCTCAGAGCTTGCTAGCTTGCCGAGAGAAGTGGCGTAGTTGCTAGCGGGCAACGGCACGTAGTCAACTTCAGGCACAATTGTTTCAGCATTTTCGAAGTAGTATCTGACGAATGAATTCACCTCGGGGCGAGTGCTCAGATCCTGCTTATTGACATAGAGGTACATCATGCGCGCTAGTGGCTGATACTCTTCAATGGTTTCGGCAGAAGGGACGACGTACACACCATTGGTTTGCTCACTAGCAATACCAACAGCCTTGAGTCTGTCTTGATTCTCCATGTAGTAAGACATGCCAAAGTAGCCAAGAGCATTGCGATCGCCCTCCACGCCAAGCACTAATACATTGTCATCTTCACTCGCCGTGTAGTCACCCCGGCTAGCAGCTTCTTCGCCGACAACTTCAGCTGTGAAGTAATCAAACGTGCCTGAATCTGCACCGGGGCCATAGAGACTCAAAGGGGCATCTGGAAAAGAAGGATCAACTTGATTCCAGTTAGTAATCGTGCCTTCGGCAGCAGGCTCCCAAATCTCTTTGAGCTGCTCAACCGTGAGGTTTTCGGCCCAAGTGTTAGCAGGGTTGATAACAACTGTCAGCGCGTCATAAGCAATTGGAAAGCTTTCATACTCAATGCCATTGGCTTTGCACAGCTCTATTTCAGAGTCTTTAATTGGGCGCGACGCATTAGAAATTGCCGTTTCACCCGAGCAGAACTTTTTGAAGCCGCCGCCTGTACCAGAAACACCTACGATGATATTGACATCGCTGTTAGTGGTTCTAAACTCTTCAGCCATTGCTTCGGTAATTGGGAAGACAGTACTGGAGCCGTCTATTTGAATAACGTTGTTTTGTGCAAGCGCAACTGCTGTGGTCAAAACGGTGGCCGCTGCTGCGGCTGTTGCACCCAAAATTCGGACTGACAGCTTGCGTGAAACACTGAGGTTACGCAAAGACTTCTGAATACCGCTCGTTACCATGATCGAAAACTCCTAAGCTCAAAAATTTAGCCAAGAAAGAGAATACGAGGCCAAGCTTAAGGAATTAAGGGAAATAGGTTATCAAAACGTTAAGGCGATCGCGTACTAACCCTTAAACGGGCGCTCGAATGGGCACTTGATCGCAAACACGAAAACACCGCCCTAGATTTGAAATTCTAGAAGCGGTGTTTGGGTAAACGATGTCTGGCTTTCTAACGAGCGGGCCCTAACCCAATCGTGCCCGCATAGACTGCCTGCGCGCCTAGCTCATCTTCAATGCGTAGGAGCTGGTTGTATTTGGCAACACGCTCACTGCGACAGAGCGAACCGGTTTTAATTTGGCCCGCACGGGTAGCAACGGCCAAATCAGCAATAGTGGTGTCTTCAGTTTCCCCGGAGCGGTGGCTAATCACGCAGGTAAACCGATTGCGCTTCGCGAGATCAATCGCTTCTAGCGTTTCAGTTAGGGTGCCAATTTGGTTGAGCTTGACGAGCAAAGAGTTGGCCGACTGCTGCTCGATGCCTTTTTGTAAGCGGGCGGGATTGGTCACAAAGAGATCGTCACCGACGAGCTGAACTTTTTTGCCAATGCGCTGAGTGAGCAGTTTCCAGCTTTCCCAGTCTTCTTCATGCAGGCCATCTTCAATGGAGACGATGGGGTAGTTGCTAGCGAGTCCGGCGAGGTAGTCAATCATTTCAGCCGGAGAGTGGGCGGAGCCATCGTAGATGTACTGACCATCTTTGTACATTTCGCTGGCGGCGACATCGAGAGCAAGCGCGACCTGTTCGCCGGGGGTGTAGCCTGCTTCAGAAATGGCTGACATCAGCAGATCGAGAGCTTCTTGGTTAGAGCCGAGGTTAGGGGCAAAGCCGCCTTCATCGCCAACGCCGGTCAGCAAGCCTTTTTTATCTAGGACTTTGCTGAGCTGAGCGAAAATTTCAGCGCCCCAGCGCAGGGCTTCGCGAAAGGTGCTCGCGCCGACGGGCATGATCATAAATTCTTGAATATCTACGTTATTGCTAGCGTGTTCGCCGCCGTTAATTACGTTCATCATCGGCACGGGCAACACGTTGGCCAGCGGGCCACCGAGGTAGCGGTAGAGCGGCATTTCAGAGGCTTGGGCGGCGGCTTTGGCAGTCGCTAACGAAACGGCCAAAATGGCGTTAGCGCCGAGATTGGATTTATTCGGGGTGCCATCGAGAGCGATCATGGTGCGATCAATTTCGATTTGATTGAAAGCGTCTGAGCCGAGAAGTTCCCGGGCAATAACGTCGTTGACGTTTTCGACGGCCTTCATGACGCCTTTGCCACCGTAGCGATCGCTGTCTCCATCTCTGAGCTCATGCGCCTCAAAGCTTCCGGTCGAAGCGCCACTCGGCACTTGAGCCAGGCCCGCCGCCCCACCGGTCAAATACACCTCGGCCTCAATCGTGGGCCGACCGCGCGAGTCTAGGATCTCTCTGGCCTGAATATCTTCAATGGCGGTATCGAGGGAGTCAATCATGCGTTGCGCCTATTAACCTTATATAAATAGTGAATGAACAGTGAATGAACGGGTGGATATTCGCTTTCCGTCCAAATAAGCTTTCCGTCCAAATAATAAGACACAACGAGAGGATCCGGACAATGCGCTTGCTACACACGATGCTCAGAGTCGGCAATTTAGAAAAATCTTTAGCCTTTTACTGTGAGGTGTTAGGCATGACGCTTTTGCGGCAAAAGGATTATCCGAGCGGGAAGTTTACCAATGCGTTTGTAGGGTACGGCGATGAGGCTGATCATACGGTGTTGGAGCTAACGCACAACTGGGAGACAGAACGCTACGATTTGGGCAGTGGTTACGGTCACATTGCGTTAGGAGTTGATGACATTTACGCCACTTGCGAGGCGATTAGACAGCAAGGGGGCAAGGTGACCCGCGAACCGGGGCCGATGAAGCATGGCACGACGGTGATTGCATTTGTCGAAGATCCCGATGGTTACAAAGTAGAGCTGATTGAAGGACGCAGCTAAGCGGGCGGGCGGGCGACCGCTAGGTTGCTATACTGCAATACTGAGCCTGATTCTTGATAACCGCCGCCCATGCAGCCAACTGATCCTGATAAATTTACCGCTAAAGCCTGGGATGCCATTGTCGAAGCCCAAGACGTTGCCCGTCGGTTTCGACAGCAGTATCTGGAGGTGGAGCATGTGACGTTGGCCATGCTCGAAAAGCCTGGTCAGGCGGATGTGGTGCTGAGGCAAGCGGGGCTTTCGCCGGAGCAAATTTTGCAGGAGCTCGAGGTATTTGCCAAGCGTCAGGCCAGAGTGCGCGTGGCAGTCGATAGCAATTTATATCTGGGCAAAAGCCTAGATCGGATGCTGGATGCTGCCGATGGGGCGCGGCTAAATTTGCAAGATGAGCTGATTTCAGTAGAGCATTTGCTGATTGGCTTGGCGGAAGATGAGCGCATTGGACGGCGGCTATTACGCGGTTTTGATGTCGATACCTCGCAGGTAATGAAGGCGATTCAGGCGCTGCGCGTTACTGATGAAGAAACCCCCGTTGGTCCAACCGTGAGTGGGGCAGGCGCTGAGGAGGAGTATCCGGCGCTGCATCAGTACGGGCGCGATTTAACCGAAGAGGCAAGGGCCGGTAAGCTTGATCCGGTGATTGGCCGCGATGAGGAGATTCGGCGGCTAATTCATGTGCTGTCGCGGCGCACGAAGAATAATCCGGTGCTGATTGGTGAACCGGGGGTGGGGAAAACGGCGATCGCTGAAGCCCTTGCCCAGCGAATTATCAATGGCGATGTTCCTGAATCGCTGAAAAATCGCACCCTGATTTCACTCGATGTTGGCAGCTTGATCGCGGGCGCAAAATATCGCGGTGAATTTGAAGATCGGCTGCGTTCAGTGCTCAAAGAAGTAACCGAGTCGAGCGGGCAAGTGGTGCTGTTTATTGACGAGCTGCACACGGTAATTGGGGCCGGGGCCGGACAAAATAATGTCGATGCTGGCAACTTGCTAAAGCCCGTGTTAGCGAGAGGCGGCTTGCGCTGCATTGGAGCGAGCACCCTCGATGAGTACCGCAAGCACATCGAAAAAGATACGGCCTTAGAGCGGCGCTTTCAGCAGGTGTATGTCGGGCAGCCTAGCGTTGAAGATGCGGTGTCGATTTTGCGTGGGCTCAAAGAGCGCTATGAGGTGCACCATGGCGTCACGATTTTGGACTCGGCGCTAGTAGCCGCAGCGACTTTATCGGATCGCTATATCAGCGATCGCTTCCTACCTGATAAAGCAATCGATCTGATCGATGAAGCCGCCGCCAAGCTCAAAATGGAGATAGATTCTAAGCCCGAAGAGCTAGAAATTATTGACCGACGGCTGATGCAGCTAGAAATGGAAAAACTTTCGTTAGAAAGTGAAAAAGCCGCGGGTTCATCGAGCAAAACCTCGCGCCAGCGCCTAGCCGGGATCAAAAAAGAGATTGAAACCCTCGCTAAAGAACAGAAAATACTCGATCAGCAATGGCACACCGAAAAAGAAACCCTAGATGCGATTACCGAACTCAAAGAAGAAGAAGAACGTACTCGCCTGCGGATGAGCCAAGCCGAGCGAGCGAATGACTTAGAGCGGGCTGCTCAGCTCAAATATGGCCGCCTAGAAGAAATTCAGCAGGCGCTAGAGACGCTAGATGTCAAACAGCAGGCGCTGCAATCTAAAGGGCTAACGATGCTGCAAGAGCAGGTCACCGAAGCGGACATCGCCGAAATTGTTGCCCGCTGGACAGGCATTCCGGTAAACCGGCTGATGGAATCGGAGCGCCAAAAACTGTTGAAGTTAGAACAGCATTTGCATGAGCGCGTGATTGGCCAGTCAGAAGCCGTTACCGCCGTTTCAGCGGCGATTCGGCGGGCGAGAGCGGGCATGAAAGATCCCGGTCGGCCGATCGGCTCTTTTCTCTTTATGGGGCCAACTGGTGTTGGTAAAACCGAGCTAGCCCGCGCTTTGGCGGCCTTTTTGTTTGACACTGAAGACGCCCTCGTCCGCCTAGATATGTCTGAATATATGGAGAAAAATTCAGTCTCTCGACTCGTGGGTGCGCCGCCGGGATACGTCGGTTATGAGGAGGGCGGACAGCTCTCAGAAGCCGTGCGCCGTCGGCCTTATTCGGTCGTGCTGCTAGATGAAGTCGAAAAAGCCCATGCCGATGTCTTCAATATTTTGTTGCAGGTGCTCGATGATGGCCGGATTACCGATTCACAAGGGCGAACGGTGGATTTTCGCAATACGGTGATTGTGATGACGAGCAATATCGGCAGTGAGCATATTCTTGAGGTCGCAGGGGATGATTCTAAGTTTGAAGAAATGCAGGAGCTGGTTTTAGGGGCACTGCGATCACACTTTCGCCCTGAATTTCTCAACCGCATTGACGATCTGATTCTCTTCCATGCCCTCAGCAAAAAAGAGCTGCGCAGTATCATCACCATTCAGCTCCAGCGTATTCACCGCCTGCTAGGGGATCAAAAAATCACCCTCGAAATGTCCGAGGCCGCTATCGATCACGTTGCTGATGCGGGTTACGATCCGGCCTACGGCGCAAGGCCGCTAAAGCGGGCGATTCAGCGAGAGCTAGAAAATCCAATTGCTACTCTGATTTTAGAAAATACCTTCAGTGAGGGCAGTACGGTAATAATTGATGTGAATGGCTCAGGTAAGCTGAGCTTTGGCGTGAAACCGGCTCTGCCAGAAATAGAACCTGCGGCAGAAACTGACCCCGAACATAGCCTTAGTGAAGTAGGTAGTCCGACAGCCGGTGAGACAGACAGCAAGGCCGTTAGTGAGATAGAAAAAGAAACGATGGTTACGGCTTTAGAGTAGAACAATCGAGGTGCTTAAATGGTTGTCCAAATTGCCAACACCCAACTCACGCCAGAAGAATATTTAGCTTTTGAAGAGAAAAGTCTAGAAAAGCATGAGTATGTAAATGGTGACGTGTACGCTATGGCAGGCAGCACCGATGATCACAACACCCTCTCTATCAATGTTGCAGGTGCTATCAACTATCATCTTGGCATATCAGCTTGCAGGGTATATATGGCTGATGTTAAGGCTTATTTAGAGGCTCGCAACTGCTATTACTATCCTGATTTGCAAGTTACCTGTGAAGCTAAGGAC
>JBGTNW010000304.1:0-13734 GCA_041742865.1 Phormidesmis sp. | reverse complement strand
AAGTCTCTACAGCTTGCTTATCAGATGTAGCCCTATGATTCAAACAGCGTATTCCGCATCCTCAAACATCTTGAACAATTCTGAGCCCAGCACTGATCTCATTCTAGAGTTTGAACAAATAGGTATTCAGGACGTTCCGCTCGTGGGCGGTAAAAATGCCTCTCTTGGAGAGATGATTCAGCAGCTCGCACCCCAAGGAATTCGGGTGCCAACGGGCTTTGCGACAACCGCTTATGCTTACCGCCAGTTTATTCAGCAGGCGGGATTGGAACCTATTTTGCGATCGCATTTCCAATCTTTAGATATTGAAGATATTCAGTCGCTGCACCAGTGCGGTCAGCGCGTTCGAGACCTGATTTTAGAAACCCCTTTTCCACCTGAGTTAGAAGCAGCCATTAGCCAAGCCTATCTAGCCCTTTGTAAGCGCAGCCCAACGCACAATCAAGATCGCGTCCTAGATGTGGCGGTTCGCTCTAGCGCGACGGCCGAAGATCTTCCCGATGCGAGCTTTGCCGGACAGCAAGAGACCTATCTCAATGTTCATGGCGTTAAGGGCGTTTTACAGGCGTGTCATAAATGCTTTGCTTCTCTCTTTACCGACCGGGCGATTTCGTACCGCGAGCTGAGAGGCTTCGACCATTTTGAGGTGGCGCTTTCAGTCGGTGTGCAGCAAATGGTGCGCTCTGATTTGGCGACTTCCGGGGTGATGTTTTCATTGGATACTGAAACCGGCTTTCAGGCGGTTGTGCTCGTGACGGCGGCCTATGGACTCGGTGAGAACGTGGTACAGGGTGCGGTGACGCCAGATGAGTATTTAGTGTTTAAGCCTACGCTGAAAGCGGGCTATCGGCCCATTTTGAAAAAGCGGCTGGGCAGTAAAGAAATTAAAATGGTGTATGACGTTGGGGGCAGTAAGCTCACTAAAAATGTGTCGGTGGATGAGGGCGATCGCCAACAATATGCCTTGGTTGATGACGACATTCTCACGCTCGCTCGCTGGGCGACAATTATTGAGACGCACTATTCCAAAGTACGAAATGCCTACACGCCGATGGATATGGAGTGGGCCAAGGACGGTCTCACCGGAGAGTTGTTTATTGTTCAAGCTCGACCTGAGACCGTGCAGTCGCAAAAAACAGAGAATGTTCTGCGCCACTACCGCCTGAAAACAGGTGGATCTATGGTGCTAGCGACGGGCCAAGCGGTTGGTGAGATGATTGGGCAGGGGCCAGCGCGGGTGATTCAATCGGTTGCAGATATTGACGATTTTCAGCCCGGTGAAGTGCTGGTGACCCAACGCACGGATCCTGACTGGGAACCGATCATGAAACGAGCGAGTGCGATTGTGACCAACCAGGGCGGACGTACCTGTCATGCAGCGATTATTGCCCGTGAAATGGGCATTCCAGCGGTGGTTGGTTGCCGGAATGCGACCGAGACGATTGAACCCGGGCGGCTAGTTACGGTGACCTGCGCGGAAGGCGAAGTCGGCAACGTGTACGATGGGCTGCTGCCTTTTGAAGTCCAAGAGACTAAACTCGATGACTTGCCGCGCACGCGCACGCAGATACTCATGAATGTGGGCAATCCGGAGAAAGCCTTTCGACTAGCGGCTATTCCTTGCGATGGGGTGGGGTTGGCCCGGTTAGAATTTATAATTGCCAATCAAATCAAGGTGCATCCCTTAGCGCTGCTGCACTTTGATCAGCTCAAAGAAGGAAAAGAGAAGCGGGCGATCGCCGCGCTGAGTCAAAGCTACCCTCACAAACCTGACTACTTCGTAGAAGGACTAGCTCAGGGCATTGGGACTATTGCAGCGGCCTTTTATCCCAAACCGGTGGTGATTCGTCTCTCCGATTTTAAAAGCAACGAATATGCCAATTTGTTGGGAGGCCGAGCGTTTGAGCCGCACGAAGAGAATCCGATGATTGGCTGGCGGGGAGCTTCTCGCTATACCGATCCTCGCTACCGTGAGGCTTTTGCCCTAGAGTGCTTGGCACTGAATCGAGTCCGCAATGACATGGGGCTTACCAATGTGATTCCGATGGTTCCTTTTTGCCGCACGCCCAAAGAAGGCCGAGGCGTACTGGCTGAAATGGCCAAGCATGGCTTGGTGCGAGGGGAAGCAGGCTTGCAGGTTTATGTGATGTGTGAGGTGCCTAACAACGTTATTTTGGCCGCAGATTTTAGTGAAATATTCGATGGTTTTTCGATTGGCTCTAACGATTTGACCCAGCTGACGTTGGGACTAGACCGGGACTCGGCGCTAGTGGCCCATTTGTTCGATGAGCGTAGCGCCGGGGTTAAAGAAATGGTGCGTATGGCGATTGAGCGGGTGAAGCGAGCGAACCGAAAAATTGGCATTTGTGGACAAGCGCCCAGTGACTATCCCGAGTTTGCACAGTTTTTGGTAGAGCAGGGGATCGATTCGGTGAGCCTTAACCCCGACTCAGTGTTGACGACAACGCTGGCGATCGCCGAGATGGAAAAAGCGCTGCTGTCTCAATCGAATCTATCTACTGAATCTATCTAACAGAGGGGTTTAAATATGCTAAGTAAAATTTTAGTAGCTGTCGATCAATCTGCTGCGAGTCAACGCGCTTTTTCGAGTGCTGTAGAGCTGGCCAAGGCTCTGAAAGCCGATCTGACGCTGGTTCATGCGCTAGATGTGTTTGATCCGGCTAGTCCGGAGCACCCGAGCATTCCGGTCGATAGCTATTCGATGAATCTCGATAAAATTATCCAAGAAAACTATATGCGGCAGTGGGCTGAGTTTGTTGAACGAGCTGAAGCTTTTCTCAAACAAAGACAAGCAGAGGCCGTTGAGCATGGGGTGCTCACATCCTATTATCAGCCCTATGGTCGACCGGGCCCTGCCATTTGTAGTGTGGCTGCAACCATTCAAGCGGATTTGATTATTGTAGGGAGCCGGGGGCGCAGTGGACTTAGAGAACTGATTTTGGGGAGTGTCAGCAATTACGTCCTGCACCATGCGCCCTGTTCGGTAACGGTGATTCATCCTGATAGCGAACGTCAGCCATCGGCTGAAGGGCAGCGCAACGCGGTTGCAACTGCATGAGCAATAGGCCCGTAGCTGACGGCATTAAAACGGGAGCTAAACCCAGACTTGAGGAGTACAAAATGTTTAAAAAATTTTAGTGGCTTGGGATACGAAAGAAAGCAATCCAGCTTTGTTTGAAGCGGCGACCATTTTGGCAAAGGCAACTGACGCCCAGCTCAATTTTGTTAGTGTTCTGACTTCAGATGATTACGGCAGTCCGCCGCCGATTGTTTATCCGGGGATAACGGACTATGCGATCGCCCTCGGAGAATCCGCTTGGCAAGATTACCAAAAGTGCTATCAAGAATACCAAGAAAAGAATCTTGCGAAGTTGCGTCACTTCAGTGAGCAGGCGATCGCATCAGGTGTGCGCAGTGAATTTATGCAAGAATCCGGCAGCCCTGGGCGAGTCATTTGCGATCTGGCTCAACGCTGGGCGGCTGATTTGGTGATTATGGGTAGTCGAGGCCGTAAGGGCCTTAGCGAAATGCTTTTAGGCAGCGTCAGTAATTATGTCACGCACCATGCGGCCTGTTCGGTGATGGTGATCCGTACGCATAGGGTTGCTGCCGCTACGCATGAGATCAGCGATGAGGATCGAACTCTCGCTGCGTAGAAAACAATTAGCCTATATTTAAGCAGGATATGAAAATGGCCAGCCGATTTAATCTCGGTTCGTATGGGTCAGCTTTGAAAGCAGGTCTATTCTACTTTTTAATTGTGTTTGCGGCTGGTTTTACATTCGGAACGATTCGTGTCCTTTGGGTAGTTCCTCGGGTGGGTACAAGAGTCGCCGAACTGATGGAAATGCCCTTGATGCTAGTCGCGATTGTTTGTGCGGCTTATTGGGTTATTCGGCGGTCGGCTTTGCCATCGTTACTATGGGTGAGGTTAGCAATGGGGTTAACGGCACTGGGATTGTTGCTTTTCGCAGATTTTGGTGTTGTTCTTCAGTTGCAGGGGTTGTCTATTGACGATTACTTTAGAAGCCGTGACCCTGTTTCAAGTACGGTTTATTATGTCATGCTGCTTGTGTTCGCCGTCATGCCCTGCTTTATCGCTCGTTCGGAAATTAATCGGCAGCAAGCTTCCTCGTCGTAACGCTTTTTTACTCTAAAAGCTGAAAACGAGAAATACGCAAAGCACCTGGGAAGCTCTGCTGGGATGGCGATTTTTGTGCTACGGGGGCAACAGCATTAGAATTCTCTCTCTCACTGAATGCCCGTCACGAATTAGCCAACTCTCCTCATAAGTTTCTCAAACTTTAGCCTTACTATTTAGAATGTTAGGATATGGAGGGATGCAGACATATGGACATGGACACAGTAGTCAAAACAAATGAAGCTATTGAGGTGAAGGCAATAGAAGTGAAAACTGAACCGACAGAAGCGACCACTGAAAGCAATAATACAGAAGAGTTTCGAGTTAAAGGCGACGAATTAGTTACAAAAATAAAAGAGTTATTGCACGAAGGCAATATCCGTCGCATTATTGTCAAAAATGAGTCGGGTCATACCTTGATTGAGATTCCCTTGACTGTGGGTGTCGTCGGGGGGGTCTTGAGCGCAGCGCTTTTTCCTGTACTCGCGGCATTGGGCGCGATCGGGGCGGTGGTGGCACATCTGACTTTGGTCATTGAAAAACGCGATGAGGCGTGAGGCCGCAGCGGTTCCTCAATTCAGTAATGATAGTAATGATGAAATAGTCCAAGCGAATTAGGGGCTCGGACTATCTACATAATCGCTTTTTCTTCTAAGCGCTTCTGTAGGTTTCAGCTAGCACCCCACGATACCCAACTAATAGTGCGAGTTTGAGTGTGATGGGTAGCTACTAGGTCATTGAGTGTAGCGCCGTCGTAGTCGGTGTTTTCGAGTTCAAAAGCGTCTACACAGGCACCGGTAAGATCTACATTGGACAAGTTAGCACCGCTTAGTCGAACATCGCTGAGATCAGCGCCGCGTAGATCAGCGCCTGTTAGATCGGCTGCTCGTAGGTCAGCGCCCGTGAGGTTTGCCCCAATGAGAGTAGCGCCTCGCAGATCGGCTCCAATGAGGTTGGTGCTTTGTAAATTCGCACCGCTGAAGTTGGTGCCCACCAGCTCAGCGTCGGTCAAGTTTGCGCCTAATAGGTTGGCCCTACTGAGATCGCTTTGGCTAAGATCGGAGCTACTGAGATCACAGCAGCTTAAGTTAATGCCAACGAGATAACTATGGGGCAGGGCGACACCGCGCAGCGAGATAGCTGAAAAATCGCGATCGCCTCGGTTGTATTCATGCAGAAGCTGTTGGAGATTCATAAGAAAGTGCCTCTTGAATGCGACCTCGTGCAGATTCGCCTAGGGTCGCGTGGTGGGTTACGTAACCGTATTGCTTGACATTTATAGCCTATGTAAAAAATATGAAGTTTTTGTGAGGACGCTTACTCAATTTGTAACGCTAGCCTGAAATGACTTTATTTGAAGAGAAAAAAATTCATTCGTGGTTCACCGAGCTAGTCTTACATAGAGACTCACAGAAGTCTGGCAGAGACTATAAATAATACTTAAAGGACTCGGATTAAGACTAAGGGACTCTAGCAAATAATATTGATTTTAATTTTGCCGAAGTTTGATTTTGCTCAAGGCAGCGCTATGATCGCGCTTGCCCCTACAATGATGTCGGCACCCCCGGCAAAGTCATGGACAATAAGCATTGAAAAAGGGGTGAAAATTTAGTCCAATTTTAGTCCTTTAAAATATCTAAAAGCCTACAGCCTGCCTAAGCAAAGGAGTTTAGCGCATTGATTGTTTGCGGCATCCGCAACTAATCAGACCTCCGAAACCGGCCTTTAGCAGCTTCGGTAGCCAAGTGGTCGTGCATCGGTAAAACGTGGGTTAGGCTGCAAAATCATGCTATGCCAGGGGGTAATCAGCCCTTTAGCTGCTTTCAAAGCTTATGCTTTTACGGGAAGCCGTAAATAACGGCGCTGTGTCATAGCTGTAAAATCTGCCGGGCCACCGTCAGATAGATCAGCACACCCAACACATCAACAGCCGTTGTAATAAACGGGGCCGACATCAGGGCAGGATCAAACTTTAGCGCTTTAAATAGAAACGGTAGGGCAGAGCCAGACACAGAAGCCAGAATGGAAATCGCAAATAGGCTAATCCCTACCGCCATCGCAACACCCCAGTCTCCTTGCAGTACGAACGCCCAGAGTGTGACCATCGTTCCCAGCATAAGGCCAAGCAGTGTGCCGGCGATCCCCTCCCGTCGAACAATGCCTAGTGCTTTTGCCATCTGTACTTCATTGGTATTCAAGCCACGAATGACAACTGTAGAAGACTGTGCCCCCACATTACCGCCTGCATCAATTAAAAGGGGAATAAAAGCAGCCAGTGCGACCACTTGCTCCAACAAATCTTCCTGGCTCCGAATTACAGCCGTTGTTCCGGTATTTGTAATCAGCAAGATCAACAGCCAGACCCCTCGTTTGCGGGCAACCGTAAATAAATTAGATTTAAAGTAGTCATCATCGCCAGATTGCAGACCACCCAATGCGTAAATATCTTCTGTGACTTCCTGCTGAACAATATCAAGCACATCATCAACCGTAATGATGCCAACCAGTCGTTCTTCTATGTCAACCACCGGAATCACTAAAAAGTCATAGCGTTGAATCAACTCTGCGACTTCTTCTTGATCGGTATCCGTGTGCACGGAAATCACCTCTCGGGTCATGATTTCCTGGACTGTTTGATCGGGTTGAGCTAACACCAATTCCCGCAATGAAAGAGTACCTTTGAGATATCGTTCATCATCCGTGACATACAGATAATAGACAGTTTCTTGCTCATGCGCGAGACGTCGCAACTGCTCTAGAACTTGAGTAACCGTCCAATTTTCCCGTAACGACAGATACTCGGGCGTCATAATCCGCCCAGCCGTGTCGGGCTTGTAACCTAACAGCAGAGCCGTCGCTGCTCGTTCTTCGGGGCTAAGCTGCTCCAAAAAACGCCGTACAATCTTGGCAGGCAACTCATCGAACAGTTTTGCTCGATCATCAGGCGACATTTGATCAACAATATTCACAAACTCCTGTTGCTTGAATTCTGACAACAGTGACTGTTGAATGCTAGCGTCCAGATATTCAAACGTTTGAATCGCCTCATCTTTGGAAAGCAGCCGAAAAGCGATCGCCTGCATCTCCTTCGGCAGCTCTGTCATCACCCCAGCAATGTCTACAGGCAACACCGGAACCAGTAGAGTTTTGGCTCCTTGAAGATTACCTTGCTCTAGCAAAGCTTGAAGCTGCGATCGCACCAACTGTCGCAGCTCTAAGCGAGAAGCCGCTTGTGGGGTTGAAGGCGATGAATGTGAAGTCATAGCGCTAGGGATGATAACTACAATGAGCCATAAACTTCGTAAAGTTTAGTACCAAAACCCAGCGGCGGCAAATGCGCCCCCAAAACTCGATTCTATTTCTGCCACATAAACGATACCACCATTCAGTAGCAGCGTGTAGATGGCAGCAGTCATCAATATCTCAACACAATCTTATGTTAAGACTCATTAAAATCAAATATAGTCTCAATATAAGATTATTTAGACTTCAATCTAGAAAATCTCACCCCATAAAAACGGCTATCTGTCATCTAGGCCATTTGAATCTGAGATCAACTTGCAGAGAGAGTCATATCGCTACACAGCGATCGCATCAATCTAGGCAAATCCCCATGCCCAATATTGATAGTTGATTCAATAAGTCTCAGAATGAGACCAACCAAGATTTAATTTAGTCTTAAATTAAAAATTTAAGACTAATAATGAGATGGTCAAGCAAATACTAAACAAATATTAGGCAAAGCGCTCAGACGTAGGCAGTGCAACATTTGTCTCGTAATTTTCATTTAAACATCCTGAACATTCCTTTTTTTAAACGCACTCGCTGCTTAAGGTCGCTGCTCACATTCAACAAGTACTTCGCACTGCCCAGTATTGATAATATTTTGCGCTACAAAAATAGGGCCGAGCAATTCCGTTTTTTGCACAACCAGCATCGATTTCTAGAACTCGTTGCTGGCTTAGTCTTATTATAAGACTAAGCCATATTAGCAGTGGTCTTTCTATAATTATAACGAGACTTATTAAGGGACTATATTTTCATTTGTGCAAGTTCACTAGGCTGTGCCAACAAGCGATCAGCACCTGCTTCCACTAGTTCTGCTCGCGAGCCGTATCCCCACAAAACGCCCACAGCCGGAATCTTATTGGCCACAGCGCCCACCATGTCATAGGCGCGATCGCCCACCATTACCGCCTGTGTTGGCGCGATCGCTTCTTGCGCCAACGCATAAGCAATTAAATCCGCCTTGTGCGATCGCGCCCCATCCCACTCACTGCCATGTACCGACACAAAATAAGATTCCAGCTCAAAGTACTCAAGAATGCGCCGAGCATACACACGGGGCTTAGACGTCGCCAAATGTAGCGACGCCCCCCGCTCAGTCAACTGCGCCAAAGCAGGCTGAATACCCTCATAGACACTATTCTCAAAAATGCCCGTAGCCGAAAATCGAGTCCGATAGTGCGCAATCGCCTCAGCTACCCGCTCAGCCGTCGGCTCCGGCAGAAGCTGTGAAAAGCTCACACTCAACGGCGGCCCAATGCATTCGATCAGCCGACTGTTCTCAGGTATACAAACCCCCATCTGCGCTAAGGCAAACGCAATACTTTTCGTAATCCCGACCTGAGGGTCCGTTAGCGTACCGTCCAAATCTAAAAGAATGTGCATAGCAAATGTATCGCGGCTCAACGCTCACCTAAATTCCGGATCTCAGCAAATACCTTTAGAATTAAACAGCAGATTCAGGAAAAATATGAGCAATCAAGAGCCGATTCATGTCATTGGCGGTGGCCTAGCGGGGACAGAAGCCGCTTGGCAGATAGCCCGCGCTGGGGTGCCGGTGGTGCTGCATGAAATGAGGCCCATTAAAACCAGCCCTGCCCATCATTCTGAAGACTTGGCTGAGCTGGTGTGTAGCAACTCCTTTGGGGCCATGGGCAGCGATCGCGCCTCTGGGCTGCTACATGAAGAGCTGCGGCGATTGGGCTCAGTGGTAATCGGCAAAGCCGATGAACATGCCGTCCCGGCTGGTGGCGCACTTGCCGTAGATCGCGGTGTATTTGGGAAAGATCTGACGCAAACGCTGGCTACTCATCCCCTCATTGAGCTGCGTCGCGATGAAGTGCAGCGTATTCCTGATACCGGCATTGTGGTGCTGACTACGGGGCCATTGACCAGCCAAGCCCTCAGCGAAGACTTAGAGCGGCTAGCAGGGCAGGCTTACATGAGCTTTTTCGATGCGGCAAGTCCAATTATTGTGGGCGAGTCCATTGATCTCAACGTCGCTTTTATGGCCTCTCGCTACGACCGAGGCGAGGCCGCGTATCTCAACTGCCCGCTCAATAAGGCGCAGTATTTGGCTTTTTACGCTGAGCTATGCGCCGCTGAGCAAGCTGATCTAAAAGACTTTGAGCGAGAAACCGCGAAGTTTTTTGAAGCCTGTTTGCCAATTGAGGAAATGGCCCGGCGCGGCGAAGAGACGATGCGCTACGGGCCGCTGAAGCCGGTGGGCTTATTTGATACCGAAAAATTTGGGGCATTTGATGCGCCCGATAACAAGGTAAATAAGCCCTATGCGGTGGTGCAGTTGCGCCAAGAAGATCAGGCCGGACAGCTCTGGAATATGGTGGGCTTTCAAACCAATTTGCGCTGGGGCGAGCAAAAAAGGGTTTTTCGGATGATTCCTGGCTTAGAAAATGCGGAATTTGTGCGGATGGGCGTGATGCACCGCAATACGTTTATTAATTCACCGGAGCTGTTGAGCGGAGCATTACAGTTTAAGTCGCGGTCAACCCTGTTGGCGGCCGGACAGTTGGTGGGCACTGAGGGCTATACGGCAGCGATCGCTGGCGGTTGGCTAGCAGGCACCAATGCCGCTCGGTTAGCTGTGGGTAAGCCGCCTCTGACACTTCCCCTCACCACGATGATCGGTGCACTCATCGGGTTTATTAGCGCTGCTGAACCCAAGCACTTTCAGCCCATGCCGCCCAACTTCGGCATCATTCCACCCTTGGCTAAAAAAGTCAGAAATAAACGCGATCGCTACGGGGCGTATCGCGATCGCGCCTTTACTGATTTACACACCTGGGCAGTCGAGCATGGCTTGCCCTTAGTCGAACCAGAGCGAGCTTCAAAGCAACCCTCTACGCAGCAGCTTTCAGCGCCAGACTACAGCCTGGCAATATAAGGTCTGGCAACATAGCCATTTTGCATTCGTCAAGGGCCGTATTACTTTGATTCCATGCTAAAACTCCTGCTGTTGGTTTCCTTATCGGTTTATGTCGTCTTCGCCCTCAGCGTCTTTTTCCTTGCAGATCGACTGATCTTCTTGCCACCGCCCGCTAGCTACGATCACCATCCGGCTACAGACCCTCAGGCCATCAACATTTTGACCGGAGATGCTCATGTCATCGCCGCCCGCTACCTTCACAATTCAGCCAGCGACTACACCCTCTTGTACAGCCACGGTAATGCCTCAGATATTGGCACAGTTTCACCCATTTTACAGACACTATACGCTCAAGGCTTTTCCGTGCTGGCTTATGACTATCCCGGCTATGGCAACAGCTCAGGCAAAGCCAGTGAATCGGGTGCTTACAATGCGATCGCTGCTACCTATAGCTATCTGATCGATACCTTAAACGTCCCACCCGAAAAAATTATTCTCCACGGTCAGTCTCTAGGCGGCGGCCCTAGCACCTATTTAGCTGCTCAGCTAGCAGACAAAACGCCTGTAGCCGGACTGATTTTAGAAAGCACCTTCTCCAGCGTCTTTCAAGTCATTACCCGCTTTAATATCTTGCCCTTTGACAAATTTCCCACCATTCGGCGCATCGATAAAATTGGCTGCCCCCTGCTACTCATTCACGGCACCCAGGATCAAACTATTCCCTTTAGCCACAGCGAGGCGCTACTTGCGGCTGCCCAGGAGCCGAAACAGCTAGTGGCGATCGCCGGAGCCGATCATAACAACCTACTTGGGGTTGATGGCACCACCTATCTCAGCGCTATCCAAACTTTTGCCAACAGCCTTCAAAAATAAGCTTCAAAGATTGGGACAGCAGATCAGCCAACTTTACACAAACCAATCTTTCACTAGCCCATAACGATGAAGATAATGTGAAAATTACTGACACCTCAAAGAAGCCATGCTAAAGTTCACTATCTCTAAAGTGCGCTACCTTCAATAAAGTACCCTATGAGCCCCTGTTCTTTCAGAATGCAGCCTCATAGCGATACAGACAAATACACCAAAACCGCCCCCATTCAACAAAGGTGTTTCATCAACTAGTCTGATGAACTAACCTAATAAACTAGCCGCAAAATAACTGCCAAATAACTGCCAAATAATTGGTAGGACTAATAGCAGAACCGTGAAAAGCAATCGTAAAACGATGGCATCCAATCGATAGCGCTGATAACTAGGACAGTTAAATATGCCATTAAACTGTGCCTATTTTTATAGCGGCCTATTATTTTCATCGACCGCAGTTAGGCCATTTATTGTAATTAGAATTACTGATGCCATGTCAGCGCTGGCAGCCAGGATTGACTGCTAGCAGTGGAGTTAAAAACCTTGGCCAATAATAACTTAGTCCAAACCATCCGCCGATACCTAAACAATATCTGTTAAAAGCTAGCAGTAGATTAAGTCTGTTGGCAGATGGTTTAAGCGCACGCTAAGACTATTCTATTAGTGCATCAGGATTAAGGTGTGAGAGTGGGATACAGCTACCAAGAAAGTTCAAGATAGAGACAGTTAGCGGCAAGCTATTGGGTAGATTGTTTTTAAAGTTGACCCGTGTCGGTAAGGGTACGGTGATTACAGCAGGAAAGCCCCACTGTAAATGTTATGCCTTTTAGCAATAGTGTTAAGTGCTGAACTAAGTAGTCAACTAAGTAGGTCTTTACGTAATTCTAAGTACACTGTAAATTTTACGCTCAGCATTCTTTTAGATGTTGTTCTGAAAATTAAGTTAACTAGAGTCGCAGAAACGCCTAAGTAAAAACGCTAGCCATCAATCACTCCTATATACATATCACTCCCCCGTATCACTCCTAAAAAAGCTTAGACAGACTGCCTGAAAGCCCTACCTTAAAAGCCCCATCCTAAAAGCCCCATCCTAAAAGCCTAGTGAGTCTGATAAAATGCTAAGATAAACTCATAATGATTCCGAGTAAGATATTTCTCCATAGAAGATCTACTTATTATCAGGTTATTAGGTGGCACCGCTTATTTTCCGGATCTACCAGATCTAAGGGCTATGGGCTAATGTCAGCAGATAATGCGGCTAGATTTAGTGCGAGTGCAGCCAGAGTGCAAGAAAGATTGCGAAAAGGCAAGCTATAACCGGCCAAAGGGATATTTTCAGCGTGCCTGCTGTTTAACCCTATTACCTAGAACTTTCGGCGGAGGCCCAAAACCCTATGGCTATTAACAATCCTCGCGAAACCGAAACCCAGACGATCAAAGAAAATATTGACCTTAAGCAGGTCTCTGTAATAAAAGAGACTAAGGCTGAGAAGATGACTATAAAAGCAAAAAACGACTCAAAGACTGCTAGAAAAACGGCTGAAAGTACTGCCCAAAAAGCTGCCAAAAAAGCTGCCGAAGCAACCTCTGTAAAGGTCGCTTTTAAGAGCGCGGAAGATTCAGATGCGGAAGTAACCCCTGCTAAAAAGACGCGAAAGGTTTCTAAGCGCAAGGCCAAGCCGCTTTACACAACCGATGCTGTGCGCGCCTACCTGCACGAAATTGGTCGCGTTCCTCTGCTGAGCCACGAGGATGAAATTGTGCTTGGTAAGCAGGTGCAGCAGCTGATGGCGCTACTAAACGTCAAAGCGTCATTACTTGAAAGTTTGCCTGATTCTGACCGTACAGATATTGATATAGACTCTGCTGACTCTGAAGAGGCCGACCAAGTTGGAGAAAACCTAGCCGCTCAAATTTCTGAGACGGAATGGGCTCAGGCCGCTGGTATGAGCGAGGCTGACTTGAACTATCACCTGCGCCGTGGCCAACGGGCTAAGCGTAAAATGATTGAAGCTAACTTGCGCCTAGTAGTTGCTGTAGCGAAAAAATACCAAAAGCGCAACTTAGAGTTTTTAGATCTGATTCAAGAGGGCACGTTGGGCCTTGAGCGCGGCGTCGAAAAGTTTGACCCGATGAAGGGCTACAAATTCTCGACCTATGCCTATTGGTGGATTCGCCAAGCGATTACTAGAGCGATCGCACAGCAGGCCCGCACGATTCGCCTACCGAGTCACATCACCGAAAAGCTCAACAAAATCAAGCGAGTTCAGCGGGAACTATCGCAGAAGCTAGGCCGCAGCCCAAATGCTGCTGAAGTCGGCGTCGAGCTAGACCTTGAGCCCAAGCAAGTACGCGAATATTTGACCATTGCTCGCCAGCCCATTTCATTGGATGTGCGCATTGGTGATAACCAAGACACCGAACTGCGAGATTTGTTAGAAGACGATGGCGCTTCGCCTGAAGATTACACCGTGCAGCAGTCTTTGCGCCAAGACATCTTTAGAATGCTCGCTGAACTGACCCCGCAGCAGCAGGA
>JBGTNW010000303.1:0-3148 GCA_041742865.1 Phormidesmis sp. | reverse complement strand
TCGTTTCGCGATCGCTCCGAAATTCCCGAAGTGGCTATCGAAGTTTCCTTGCAGCCCTGGCGAGCTTTTCAGCCTGATGGCGTGATTCTCTTTTCAGATATTGTCACCCCGCTGCCGGGCATGGGGGTCGCGATGGATGTGGCCGAAGGCAAGGGCCCAATCATTGACTCTCCCGTGCGCTCTCAGGCTCAAATCGATGCGCTCACTACGCTGAACCCGGATGAATCCATGCCCTACATCCGCGAGATTCTGGGGGCGCTGCGCGCCGAAGTGGGCAATCAGTCTACGGTGCTAGGCTTTGTCGGTGCGCCTTGGACGCTTGCTGCCTATATCGTCGAAGGCAAAGGTTCTAAAACCTATTCGATCATCAAAAATATGGCCTTTACTCAGCCAGAAATGCTCCATAGCCTGCTGAGCAAAATTGCCGACAATATCGCCATCTACGTGCGCCATCAAATTGACTGCGGGGCTCAGGTGGTGCAGCTTTTCGACTCCTGGGCGGGTCAGCTCAGCCCGCAAGACTACCGCACGTTTGCTTTACCCTATCAGCAGCAAATTGTGCGCCAAGTCAAAGCGACTCACCCCGATACGCCCTTGATTTTGCTGGTGAGCGGCAGCGCTGGCGTGCTGGAAATCATGGGTGAATCAGGCGTTGATATTATCAGCGTCGATTGGTCAGTCGATATGGCCGATGCGCGGCGGCGCTTGGGGCAAAACATGATGGTGCAGGGCAACCTGGATCCAGGTGTGCTGTTTGGCTCTAAGGCCGTGATTCGCGATCGCATCATCGACACCGTGAAAAAAGCAGGCAGCAAAGGCCACATTCTTAACCTCGGTCACGGCATTCTACCCGGCACCCCCGAAGAAAACGGCGCTTACTTCTTTGAAGTGGGCAAACAGGTGAATGAATTTATTGGTGCCACCGTTTAGGTAGCCCGCTTCACCTCATAGCAGGTAAGGCGATTCGGTCATGCGATTTAAAAAATAAAACTAGCTGATGGCAGATGACGAAACTGCGCCTAAAGGTCAGCGTCGAGCTGAATAGCAGGTTACTTGGGCGTTTAAGGCAAAAAATATGCGGATCTTCATCACGGGAGCCAGTGGCTGTATTGGTCATTACCTCGTAGAAACACTGATTCAAAACACCGACCACGATCTGTTTTTGATGATGCGTAACCCAGATAAGCTCAAGGTGCCAACCGATCAGCGATCGGGCATCCAGGTGCTCAAAGGCGATATGCGTGATGTCAGCCAGTTTGCGGATTTGCTCAAAACAATGGATACGGCTATTTTGGTGGCCACTTCCTGGGGAGATCCGCAAGAAAGCTACGAAATCAACGTCGAGAAAACGCTAGAAATCATGTCATTGCTCTCTCTAGAGCGCTGTCAGCAGGTGATTTATTTTTCGACGGCTAGCATTTTAGATAGAGACAATACGCCGCTCAAAGCAGCCGGTGAAATGGGCACCGACTACGTGCGCACCAAGTATATTTGCCACGAAAAGCTGCGTGAACTGGCCATTTTTCCGCGCATTACGACCGTGTTTCCCACCCTGGTTTTTGGCGGCAGTGACACCAAGCCCTACTCCCACATTTCTGGCGGGCTCAGCGAAGTAGCCAAATACATCGACATTATTCGCTTTCTCTCAGCCGACGGTAGCTTGCACTACATCCACGCGCAAGACATTGCCGAAGTTGTGCGTCACCTAGTCAATCATCCCCCTGGCCCAAACGAGCCCAGAGAACTCGTGATTGGCAACCCGGCCAAAACGGCAGATGGCGTTGTGAGCGAAATCAGCACCTATCTGGGTAAAAAGCAGTACTTTCAGATTCCGCTCTCGGCTGGCCTTGCCAAGGCGATTATTAAAATATTTAATATCCAAATGGCCGACTGGGACAGGTTTTGTATGGACTATCGCCATTTCACCTACCAAAATACGGTGACGCCTTCTAGCTTTGGCTTGACTGATAGCTATCCCACCCTGCCAGATGTGTTTCGATCAGCCGGGGTTGTGCCTAAGTCCTAAACGATATAGTACATTTGTCTGATAGGTCTAGTCTGGGTGTCTATGCCTGAGTGTCTATCCTTGAGCGTTTATCTCTGAGCGAATCATCATGGCGATTATTTCTTCTAAGCAATCTGCCGCCGATGAGGGTGCTGATAAGTCTGTTCAAAAAAACGATTCTACCCCCCAAAAAGCAAATAAAAAAGCAGCATCTGCCCCCCAAAAAACAGATCTTCTCCAAGGTGAGGCCAAGCCTGCTGAGTTATCTCGCCACGAAGAAGGGCTCAGACCTTTGGCCATCAGCGACTACATCGGCCAAAAGGCGCTCAAAGAAGTGCTGCTGATTGCTATTCAAGCGGCCAAATCCCGCCAAGAGCCTTTAGATCATCTGCTGCTTTATGGCCCGCCAGGACTCGGTAAAACGACGATGGCGCTGATTTTGGCGCAAGAAATGGAAGTCGATTGTAAAATTACCACTGCCCCGGCTTTAGAGCGGCCGCGTGACATTGCTGGACTGCTGGTGAATCTCAAGGCAGGCGATGTGCTGTTTATTGATGAAATTCATCGGCTTTCGCGGGTGACGGAAGAAATTTTGTATCCAGCGATGGAAGATGCCCGCCTAGATATCACCATTGGTAAAGGCCAAAGTGCCCGCACCCGCAGCATTCCGCTACAGCCGTTTACCCTAGTGGGGGCAACCACGCGGGTGGGGGCTTTGGCATCGCCTTTGCGCGATCGCTTTGGCTTAGTTCAACGCCTTCGCTTCTACGAAATCGATGAACTCACCCAAATCGTGCTGCGCACCGCCGATGTACTCAAAACCGACGTGGCAATCGATGGCGCTGCCGAAATTGCTCGCCGTGCGCGGGGCACCCCGCGAATTGCGAACCGACTGCTCAAGCGCGTGCGCGACTACGTACAGGTGAAGCAGCTCGGAGTGATTAATCAAGCGATCGCGGCTGAAGCCCTAACGCTTTTCAGCGTTGATCCTTGCGGCCTAGACTGGACAGATCGCCGCCTGCTGACGCTGATGATTGAAAACTTTAATGGCGGGCCGGTCGGCCTAGATACCATGGCGGCTTCTACCGGCGAAGATCCGCAAACCATTGAGGAAGTATACGAGCCGTATTTGCTGCAAATTGG